>NZ_JBWKEZ010000112.1:0-15376 GCF_056434525.1 Streptomyces sp. NPDC044002 | reverse complement strand
CCCCCCCCCCCCCCCCCCCCCCCCCCCCCCCCCCACCCCCCCCCCCCCCCCCCCCTCCCCCCCCCCCCCCCCGCCCCGGCCCGTTGCGTCGCACCGCCCGCCGGGGGTCAGTCCGTGCCGAACTCCATCGCGGCGCGGTCCAGCATCTCCTCGTCGGGGGAGACCTCGCCGCGCGAGGCGATGGCCTCGGCGCCGCCCTGCGGCATCTCCGGCATGGTGCCGATCAGTCCGGTCGCGGCCGCCTGCGCGGCGCCGACGGCGGGGCTGCCGGTACCGATCAGGCCGAGGACGGCGTACTGCTCCAGCTTGGCGCGGGAGTCGGCGATGTCCAGGTTGCGCATGGTGAGCTGGCCGATCCGGTCCACCGGGCCGAAGGCCGAGTCCTCGGTGCGCTCCATGGAGAGCTTGTCCGGGTGGTAGCTGAACGCCGGGCCCCGGGTGTCGAGGATCGAGTAGTCCTCGCCGCGCCGCAGCCGCAGGGTCACCTCGCCCGTGACGGCCGCGCCGACCCAGCGCTGGAGGGACTCCCGGACCATCAGGGCCTGCGGGTCCAGCCAGCGGCCCTCGTACATGAGCCGGCCGAGGCGCCGGCCCTCGTTGTGGTACTGGGCGAGGGTGTCCTCGTTGTGGATGGCGTTGACCAGACGCTCGTACGCGGCGTGCAGCAGGGCCATGCCCGGCGCCTCGTAGATGCCGCGGCTCTTGGCCTCGATGATCCGGTTCTCGATCTGGTCCGACATGCCCATGCCGTGGCGGCCGCCGATGGCGTTGGCCTCCATGACCAGGTCGACGGCGGAGGAGAACTCCTTGCCGTTGATCGTGACGGGGCGGCCCTGGTTGAAGCCGATCGTCACGTCCTCGGTGGCGATCTCGACGGACGGGTCCCAGAACCGCACGCCCATGATCGGCTCGACGGTCTCCACGCCGGTGTCCAGGTGCTCCAGGGTCTTCGCCTCGTGGGTGGCGCCCCAGATGTTGGCGTCGGTGGAGTACGCCTTCTCGGTGCTGTCGCGGTAGGGGAGGTCGTGGGCCACCAGCCACTCCGACATCTCCTTGCGGCCGCCCAGCTCCGTCACGAAGTCCGCGTCCAGCCACGGCTTGTAGATCCGCAGGTGCGGGTTGGCGAGCAGGCCGTAGCGGTAGAACCGCTCGATGTCGTTGCCCTTGAAGGTCGAGCCGTCGCCCCAGATCTGGACGTTGTCCTCCAGCATGGCGCGGACCAGCAGGGTGCCGGTCACGGCGCGGCCGAGCGGGGTGGTGTTGAAGTAGGCTCGCCCGCCCGAGCGGATGTGGAACGCGCCGCAGGTCAGCGCGGCCAGGCCCTCCTCGACCAGCGCCGCCCGGCAGTCGACCAGGCGCGCGATCTCGGCGCCGTAGGTCTTCGCACGGCCGGGCACCGAGGCGATGTCGGGCTCGTCGTACTGGCCGATGTCGGCGGTGTAGGTGCACGGGACGGCACCCTTGTCGCGCATCCACGCGACCGCGACGGAGGTGTCGAGGCCGCCCGAGAAGGCGATGCCGACGCGCTCGCCGGCGGGAAGGGAGGTGAGGACCTTAGACATGGGAAGATTATGCATGCCGCCGCATGGTCATGCAATTCCGGATCGCATCCGGACCGCATGCCGGACCATTTCCGCACCGGCGGACACCCCCTAGGTTCCCGCGCCCCGGTTCCCGCCGCCGAAGGCCCACGACTCGATGTCCCGGTAGTGGATCGGCCCCGGCCCCCGGCCGATGTTGCTGCCGACCAGGTGCAGGCGCTCCGCCTCCCACTCCCGCCCGCTGAACGCGGTGAGCCCGGCGGCGGCCTCCGGTGCGGCCGACGGATCGCCGCGCCGGGCCCGGGCCAGCGTGAGGTGGGGGCGCAGCGGCCGGTCCGCGAAGCCGATGCCGCACTCCTTCACCGCCGCGCGCACCTCGGAGGCCAGGACGTGCAGCTCCTCCAGCTCCCCGGCTATCCCGCTCCACAGGACCCGCTCGTCGAAGTGCCCGCCGCCCCGCAGGGACAGCCGTACGGGCCTGCGGGCCGCCGCCAGCTCCGCGAGCCGGGGCCGCAGCGGCGGAACGGCCGCGACGGGCAGCTCGCCGAGGAACGCCAGGGTGATGTGCCAGTCCTCGATGCGGTTCCAGCGCATGCGCGGGTGCGCCTCGTACGCGGGGGCGAGCGCGCGTTCCAGCTCCTCCTTCGCGTCGTCGGGCGGGGCGAGGGCGATGAAGACGCGGACGGTCGCGGCCTGGGTGTGTTCCTTCACGTACGCCTTCGTACCGCCTGCCGGCCTTCCCGGTCACCTTCCGCCCCGTCAGGTCGGCCCGGAGTCCTGTCCGGCCTTCTATATCCAATCCCGGTTGTTCCTAGAATGGGGGGATGGAGGACATCGATGCGATCGCGGTGCTGCAGGACCCGGTGCGCCGCCGGCTGTACGAGTACGTGGTGGCGCAGGGCCGCGAGGTCGGCCGGAACGAGGCCGCCGAGGCGGCCGGGGTGGCGCGCACCCTCGCCGCGCACCATCTGGACAAGCTGACCGGGGCCGGCCTGCTGGAGAGCGGCAGCCGCCGGCTGACCGGCCGCTCGGGACCGGGGGCGGGCCGACCCGCCAAGGTGTACACGCGGGCCCGGGCGGAGTGGTCGGTGTCGCTGCCCGCCCGCGACTACCTCACGGCCGCCGAGCTGCTGGCGGAGGCCGCCGAGGAGGCGGGGCTGGACGCCGGGCTCTGCGCCGCGGCGCGCCGCCGGGGCGAGGCCCTGCGGGGGCCGGCTGAGCCCTGCGCCGGGCTCGACGAGGCGATGGCGGTACTGGCCGCCCGCGGATACGAACCCCACCTGGAGGGCGGCGAGGGCGGGTCCGGGGCGGCGGCGCCCGTCGTCCGGATGCGCAACTGCCCCTTCCACGCGGTCGCCGAGCGCTACCCGCCGCTCGTCTGCGGGATGAACCTCGCCCTGCTGGAGGGGCTGCTCGGGACGGACGGCCCCGTCCGCGCCCGGATGGACGCCCGGCCGGGGGAGTGCTGCGTGGTGGTCGAGGATTCTAAAAACAATACGGATTGACATAGAAATCGGAGCCGTGCTGGGATGGGGTCATGACCGCATCCCCGCACGGCCCCGCCGCCGTCCACCTGGCCCAGCTCAACGTCGCGACGCTCCGCCACCCCCTCGACGACCCCCGCGTGGCTCCGTTCGTCGAGGCGCTCGACCCGGTCAACTCCGCGGCCGACACCGCGCCCGGTTTCGTGTGGCGGCTCAAGGAGGAAGGGGAGGGCGACGCAACCGCCATGCGCCCCCTGGGTGAGCGCGTCATCGTCAACATGTCGGTGTGGGAGAGCAGGGAAGCCCTGTGGGAGTTCACCTACCGCAGCGGGCACCTGGAGGTGATGCGCGGGCGCCGCGACTGGTTCGAGCGGCACGCGGAGGCGCACCTGGTCCTCTGGTGGGTCCCCGCCGGGCACGTCCCGAGCGTCGAGGAGGCCCTGGAGCGGCTGGCGGACATCAGGGCGAACGGCCCGTCCCCGCGCGGGTTCACCTTCGCCTCCTTCTACGCCGCGGTCGAGGCCGAGGCCGGGGCCGCCGCCGGGGCGAGTGTATAGCTCGGTCATCGACATATGCCGGTAGCCGAGCTATCGTCGTACCCGTGAACGATCAAGCTCTGCGCGAGCCGACTCTGCTCATCCTCACCGCGATCGCCGACGCCCCACGGCACGGGTACGCGATCGCCCAGGAGGTCGAGAAGATCTCGGAAGGCCGCACGAAGATGCGTACCGGAACGCTGTACGGGGCCCTGGAACGGCTCCTCGAACAGCAGCTCATCGCCGTCCACGACGAAGAGGTGGTCGACGGCCGCAGGCGGCGCAGCTACGCGCTCGCCCCCCACGGCCGCGAGGTCCTCGCCGCCGAGGCGGCCCGGATCACCCGCACCGCCCAGGAGGCCACCCGCCGGCTCGGCCTCGGTGGCCGGACCTCGCCCGGCCTGCTCGGCTCCTCCGACGGGACGGTGACGGCATGACCGCCCTGCTGAGGCTCTACCCGGCCGGCTTCCGGCGGGAGTTCGGCGACGAGATCGCCATGGCGTACCACGAGGCCACCCGCGACGCGGGCCGGGCGGCCCGGGTGCGGGAGGCGCTGGACGTCACCGGGCACGCGCTGCGGATGCGGCTCGGACTCGGCTCGGCGGGCCGCCGCGGCCGGCTCCTGGCGGCGGTGGCGCCGTTCGCCGTCACCGCCGTGGGGGCGAGCGCGGTCTGGTGGGCCGGGCTGATGCTCCCGGGTGCCACTGCCTCCTGGCTGCCCGCGGAGCTGACGATTCCGTACGCGCTGCTGGTGGCGGCGCACCTCGTCACGGTGCTGGGCGCCGCGACCGCCCTGAGCGGCCGGTGGTCCGCGGGCGCCTGGACCGTGCTCGCGGGCTGCGCGGCTGCCGCGGTGATCGAGGCGGCGCGGCTGGGCGGGGGCGTCGAGTTCGTGCTCCTCCTGAGGGCACCGTTGCTGCTCGCCGCACTGGCCGTCGTGCTCTGCCCCGCGGACCTGCGCCCGCAACCGCGCGTCCGTACGGGAGCCGGGCTGGCCGCCGTCGTGCTGTGGACGGCGCTCCTGGCCGGCGTGCTCACGCTGGGCCCGCTGCCCGACGGCTCCTTCGGCGTCCTGCGCTTCGCCGTACCGGCGGCAGCGGGACTGGCCCTGGCCGGGCGGCCGGCGTTCGCCGGGCTGCGTACGGCCCCCGCCGTCCTCCTCGCGGCGCTCCCCCTGTTCGTCCTCGGCACGCCGCTCTGGACGCGGGACGCCTACACGGGTCCCCTCGCGCTCGTGCTCCTCCTCGTGGCGGCGGCCGCGGTGAGCATCCGCCGGCGCAGGAGCCGGCGCCCGCTCGACGGGGTCTGACCCGGGACTCGTCGCGGACGCCCGGCACCGTACGGTGTACCCCGGAACGCCGCATGGCCGGCGGCGGTCGAAGAGGGCGACGGGGGAAACGTGTTCGCGGTGATCTACCGGTGGCGGCTGCGACCGGGCAAGGAAGAGCAGTTCCGCGAGGGCTGGCACCGGGTGACGGAGGCGATCCTGCGGGACTGCGGCAGCTACGGCTCGCGGCTCCACCGCGCGGACGACGGCACCTGGGTCGCGTACGCCCGCTGGCCCGACGAGGAGTCCCGCGCGCGCTGCGCGGTGTCCGACGCGGAGGGAGCCGCGATGATGGCGGGAGCGATCGAGGAGCGGATGCCGGAGACACGCCTCAGCCTCGTCGACGACCTCCTCGCGGAGCCGTACGTCCCGGCGCCGGACGTCAAACCCCCCACGGGACAGCCACGCTGACCCACCGTCAGCCCCGACGCACGCTCTGTCGAGCCCCCCGAGGCCGTCCACCGCTCGGGACCCTCTCCGCCGTGCACCACCCGACACCCCGGCCCCCGCGCCGCCCGGCACGCGGAGGACGCGCACCGGACGCCGCGGGCTTCGCGGACGCCCCTGCCGGGCATGCCGGCCGGTGGCGGGGCCGGACGGCCGCGAGGGGCCCGGCGGTTCGGCGCCGGTGACCTGCTCGGTGCGGGCGGGAGGCGACCCCGCCCCCGGGCCGCCCGTCGCGGGCCCGCCGTCTGCGCGGTCGCGCCTGTTCGCGGACGCCACGAGCGGTGGCGTGGGGCCGGGCGGCGGTGAACGGCCTGGCGGCTGGGCGCCGGTGACCTTCTCGGCGCGGCCAGGCGTCCGGGAGGTGCCCCCCGGCCCTGCGCCGCCCGGCGCGCGGAGGGCGCGCACCGGACGGTCATGGGGACGGCCTCCGGGCGGACGGCGCGACGTCGCGGACGCCCCTGGGGGTGGGGCCGGACGGCCGTGTGCGGTTCGGCGCCGTGACTACTTGGCGCGGCCCGGCGCCCGGTAGGCACCCCCCCCGCCCCGCGCCGCCCGGCATGCCGAGGGCCTTCGCGGACGCCCCCTGCCGGGGATTCCGCGCGGTGGCGGGGCCGGACGGCCGGGAACGGCCCGGGGGCCCGGCGGCGGGACCTCCTCGGCAGCCGGGCGCCCGGGGCCTCTCCGGGCGGTGGGCGGGGGAGACCCGGCGGCGATCCCGGGCGGCAGCCCGCCCGGCCCGCGGGGCGGTGCGGGTCCCGGTAGGGTCGCGGGGACGGGGCAGCGGGGCGGACGGGAGTGGGGGCGGATGACGGAGCGCCACGCGGTGGTGGCCGGGGCCGGGATCGGCGGGCTCACGGCGGCCCTCGCACTGCACCGCAGGGGCTGGCGCGTCACCGTCTGCGAACGCGCCCCCGAACCGCCCGCCACCGGCGCCGGCATCGGCCTCGCCCCCAACGCCCTGCGCGCACTCGAAGCGATCGGCGTCGACGCCGCCCACGCTGCGGGCAGCGCCGTACCCGCGGCGATGGGCGTACGCCGCCCCGACGGCCGGTGGCTGACCCGGGCCGCGACCGCCGACATGACGGCCCGCTACGGCATCCCCCCGATCGCCGTCCCGCGCCCGGTCCTCACCGCCGCGCTCGCCGCCGCCCTGCCCCCGGAAGCCCTCCGCTACGGCACCGCCGTGACCGGCGTCGACGGCACCGGGGGCCGCGCGACCGTCCGCACGGCGGGCGGCCGCGGCCTGACCGCCGACCTGGTCGTCGCCGCCGACGGGATCCACAGCCCGCTGCGCCGCGCGCACTTCCCCGCCCACCCCGGCCTGCGCTACCTCGGCGAGACCGCCTGGCGGACCATCGTGGACGCCCCGGACCTGCGGATACCGGCCATGAGCGAGACCTGGGGGCGGGGGGAGAGGTTCGGGATAACCCCGCTGGCCGACGGCCGGTACTACGTCTACGCCACCGCCCGCGTCCTGGCCGGCACCCGCTCGCCCGACCCCCGCGCCGAGCTCCGCCGCCGCTTCGGCTCCTGGCACGATCCGGTCCCGGCCCTGCTGGACCGCGTGGCCCGCCTCGCGCCCGCCGACGTCCTGCAGAACGACCTGTACGACCTGGCCGCCCCGCTCCCGCGCCTGCACCACGGCCGGACCGCCTGGCTCGGCGACGCGGCCCACGCCATGGCCCCCAACCTCGGCCAGGGCGGCTGCCAGGCCATCGAGGACGCAGTGGTCCTCGCACACCTGCTCCCCGCGGGCAACGCGGGCAACGCCGAGTACGCCGAGGGCGGCCGGGATCCCGTCCCGGCCGCCCTCGCCGCCTACACGGCCGCCCGCCTCGCCCGCACCGACGCGGTACGCGTCCGCGCCCGCCGGGTCGGCCGCCTCGGCGCCCTGCGCAACCCCTTCGCCGCGGCGGCCCGCGACCTCGCGGTACGCGCCGTCCCCGACCGCCTGGCGCTGCGCGGCATGGACGACCTGTTCAACGGCTTCCGCCTGCCGTGACGGCGCTCAGGCCCGGATGACCTCCGGGCCCCGCCCGGTGATCTCGTCGGCCTGCGCGTCGGTCAGCCCGGTGTCCGTGACCAGCACGTCCACCTGCTCCAGGGCGGCGAACCGGGCGAAGTGCCGGGCGCCGTACTTGGAGGAGTCCGCGACGAGCACGACCCGGCGGGCCCCGGCCACCATGGCCCGCTTGACCGCCGCCTCGGCCAGGTCCGGCGTGGTCAGCCCGGCCTCCGCCGAGAAGCCGTTGGTCGCGACCACCGCCACGTCCGGCTGCAGTTCGGCGAGGTCGCGCAGCGCCCACGCGTCCACCGCGGCCTGCGTACGGTGGCGCAGCCGGCCGCCGACGATGTGCAGGTGCAGCCCCGGGTGCTCGGCGAGCCGGGCGGCCACCGGCAGCGCGTTGGTGACCACGGTGAGGGTGGAGTCGCGGGGGAGCAGGGCGGCCAGCCGGGAGACGGTGGTGCCCGCGTCCAGCAGCAGGCTGCCCTCCTCCGGGAGCAGGGCGAGCGCGGCCCGGGCGATCCGCTCCTTGGCGGCCGCGGCGGTGGAATCGCGCTCGGCGAGCCCCGGTTCCAGGCGGAGCCCCCCGGCGGGGAGCGCGCCGCCGTGCACCCGGCGCAGCAGACCGGCCCGTTCCAGGGCGGTCAGGTCCCGCCTGACGGTCTCCTGCGTGACTCCGAACTCCTCCGCCAGGGCGGGGACTTCGACGCGTCCGCGCTCCTGGGTCAGCTGGACGATCCGGTGCTGACGCTCGGGTGCGTACATGGGATCGGATCCGTTCCGTTCCAGAGGGGTTGGTCCCGGTATGGGGCGGACCTTACCCGCCATCCGGTCCGGCCGCGGCCCGTCGGCCGCCCGGCCCCCACCCGGCCGCCCGGCCCCCACCCGCCCCGCCGGCCCGGCGTCAGCCCTCCCCGCCCTCCCCGCCCGGGGCGCCCGGGGCGTACGGGGCGTACGGGGCGAACGGCGCCCAGCCCTTCACCGCGAAGGCCCCCGCGTCCCGCGCGACCTCCAGGGCGCCGTGGGAGCCGAAGTGCGCCGGGACCAGCAGGGCGTTGTGGTCGGCGGCCCAGCCGAGCAGCCTGCGCCGGGTGGCCCGGGACTGCGCGGCGTCCTCGCAGAAGCAGCTGTTCGCGTCCGGCTCCATGATCTGCACCGGGCTGTGCAGCAGGTCGCCCACGAACACCGCCCTGTCACCGCCGGAGGCGAGGGTCAGCACGCTGGAGCCGGGGGTGTGCCCGGCGGCGAGGTCCAGCCGCAGGTTCGCGTCGATCCGGTAGGAGTCCTCCCACAGCACGACCCGGCCGGCCTCGTGGACCGGCGCCACGCTGTCCTCGAACACGCCGGCGTTGCCGTCGCCGAGGACGGACGCGTGTCCGTTCGCGGGGTTCCAGAAGTCGAAGTCGTTCCGGTTGATCAGATAGCGGGCGTTGGGGAAGGTCGGGACCCAGGTGTCCCCGTCCAGCCGGGTGTTCCACCCGACGTGGTCCCCGTGCAGGTGGGTGTTGACGACGAGGTCGACGTCCCCGGGCTCGACCCCGGCCCGGGCCAGCTCGTCCAGGAAGGCCGTCTCCTGGCGGTCCCAGGGGGTGCCGGGCCGTGCCTTGTGGTTGCCGCCGCCGGTGTCGACGAGGATCACCCGGCCCTCGCTGCGCAGCACCCACGTCTGCAGTGCGACCCGGGAGACGGGCGGCTCGCCGTCCGCGAAGTCGGGCCGCAGCCAGCCAGCGTGCTCCGACCAGACGTCCTGGCTGCTCCCGGGGATGAATTCGTGCGGGGCGAGCCCGAGCGGTCCGTAGTACTCGCGGACCCGGGTGATGCCGACGCTGCCCAACTCGATGGTGTCAGTGGTGGTGTTCATGGCTCCCACCCTGCGGCGGGCCCGGCGGGACAGCCACACCCTCCGCTGCCTATCCCCGGCAGGGTGAGGCTGGCCCGCGCGCGGCCCGCGATACTGGGGCGCATGGACGGACAGAGCAGCCTCGGCGCGTTCCTGCAGGCCCGCCGGTCCCGGCTGACCCCGGCGGACATCGGCCTCGACACCTACGGCGAGCGGCGCCGCGTCCCCGGCCTGCGCCGCGAGGAACTCGCCCTCCTCGCGGGGGTCAGCGCCTCGTACTACGCACGGCTGGAGCAGGGGCACTCGCACAACGCCTCGCCGGAGGTGCTGGACGCGCTCGCCCGCGCGCTGAACCTGGACGAGGCCGAGCGGCGGCACGTGCACGACCTCGCGGGCCTGGCCGCCAGACGGCCCGCCGCCCGGCGCCCGCCGGCGGAACGGGTGGACGGGGCGACCCGCCGGCTGCTGGAGTCCATGCCCGAGGTCCCGGCCGTCCTCACCGGCCGCCGGGCCGACATCCTGGCCTGGAACCCGCTGGGGCACGCCCTGTTCGCCGGCCACCTCGACCCCACCGCGCCCGACCGGCCCGCGGACCGGCCCAACATGGCCGCGCTGATCTTCCTGGACCCGTACCTGCGCGAGCTCTACGGCACCTGGGAGTCCAAGGCCAGGGCCGCGGTCGCCAACCTGCGGTACGCGGCCGGCCGCCACCCGGACGACGCGCTCCTCGGCGCCCTCGTCGGCGAACTCAGCATGAGGAGCGACGAGTTCGCCACCATGTGGGCCGACCACCGGGCCCGTCCCTGCACCGCCGCCGAGCAGCGGATGTGGCATCCGCTGGTGGGGAACCTGACCGTCACCCAGCAGGCCCTGCGCGTCACCGACGACCAGACGCTGCTGGTGGCCACCGCTCCGGCCGGCTCCGCGGACCACACGGCCCTCAGGCTGCTCGTCCAGGCGACCGCCCGCCCCGGGGCCTGACCCGGATCCGGCCGCCGCCACTCACCCCCGCGGCCGCGGCGGCCGGACCAGGCGGCGGACGGACTCCACCACCGCCTCGCGGTGCCGGGCCAGCCGCGCGTCCGCCCAGGACTCGCCCGGCCCGCCGGTCGCGGGTCCGCCCACGGCGCCGGTCCACGCCTGCGCCAGTCCCATGACCAGCGTGAGCACGTCCGCCGGGTCGAGGCCCGGGTCGACCAGCCCGGCGTCCTGCGCCCGCTCCACCGCCGCGATCTTGCGCTGGTAGGACTCCGCCACCAGCTCGGTGGTCTCCGGCCGCTCCAGCTGCTTCCACTGCACCAGGCGCATCAGGTCCGGGTACGCCACGAAGTGGTCGAAGACCGCACCCGCGTACCCGGGCAGGTCCTCCGCGTCGAAAGGCACGGACTCCGAGCCCGTCTCCAGGGCCCGCTGGAGCACGGCGTCGAACAGCTGCTCCTTGTTGCCGTAGTAGACGTAGATGAGCCGCTTGTTCGCCTGGGCGGTCGCCGCGATGCGGTCGATCCGGGCCCCGGCGATGCCGTACGCCGCGAACTCGGAGAACGCCGCGTCGAGCAGCCGCGCCTTCGTCGCGCTGGAATCCCGTGCCATGCCGGGCAGCCTAGCAAGTAACTATCCGGTTATTGACATCCAGCGCACCCCGTGTGCAGACTTGAACTATCCAGTTAGTTACTTACCTCGTCCCACCCCCCGGAGGACACCATGGAGATCCGCGCACTCGGCGGCCAGGGCCTGGAAGTCGGCGCCGAAGGCCTCGGCCTCATGGGCATGAGCGCCCACTACGGAGCCACCGACGAGACCGAGTCCCTCGCCACCATCGACCGCGCCCTCGCCCTGGGCGTCACCCTGCTCGACACCGCCGAGGGCTACGGCCCCTTCGTCAACGAGCAGCTCCTCGGCAAGGCCCTCCGCGGCCGCCGCGACGCCGCCGTCATCGCCACGAAGACCGGCGTCGAGTTCACCGACGACGGAGCCTTCCGGGGCCACAACGGCACGCCCGAGTACATCCGCCGCTCCGCCGACCGCTCCCTGCGCCACCTGGGCACCGACCACATCGACCTGTACTACCTGCACCGCGTCGACCCGGCCGTGCCCATCGAGGAGAGCGTCGGCGCCATGTCCGAGCTGGTCGCCGCCGGCAAGGTCGGCCACATCGGGATCTGCGAGGCCGCCGCGGGCACCATCGCCCGCGCCCACGCCGTGCACCCGCTGGCCGCCGTACAGACCGAGTACAGCCTCTTCGAGCGCGGCATCGAGCATGACGGCGTACGCGAGACCCTGCGCGAGCTCGGCATCGGCCTCGTCGCCTACTCCCCGCTCGGCCGCGGCTTCCTCTCCGGAGCCGTGACCAGCCCGGACGACTTCGCGGCCGACGACTTCCGGCGTACGGACCCCCGCTTCCAGGGCGAGAACTTCGACCGCAACCTCGCCGTCGTCGACCGCGTCCGGGCGCTGGCCGCCGAGAAGGGGGTCACCCCCTCCCAGCTCGCGCTCGCCTGGACCCTGCGTATGGGAGCCGTCCCGATCCCCGGCACCAAGCGCCGCCGCTACCTGGAGGAGAACGTCGCCGCGACCGCCGTCACCCTCACCGACGCCGACCTGGCCTCCATCGACGCCGTCGCGCCGCACGGCGTGGTCTCGGGGGACCGGTACGCACCCGAACTCATGGGGTCGCTGAACGGCTGACCCGCGCCCGGCGGATCAGCGCAGGTCGAGGAAGCGGTGCTCGTCCAGGACCGCGAAGCCCGTGCTGTCGTACAGGCCCATCGCGACCTCGTTCCCGCCGAAGACGTTGAACATCATCGCCTCGTCGCCGCCCTGCCGGGTGGCCCACTCGCCGACGGCCATCGCCGCCCGGCCGTAGCCCTTGCCGCGGTGCTCCTCGTGCACCTCCAGCGAGAAGCCGAAGGTGACGCCCGGAAGGAACCCGTGGTTCACCCAGCCGGTGCCGATCACCTGCCCCTCGGCCTCCATCGCGTAGAAGGCGTGCCCCGGAGTCAGGTACCCCTGCGGGAGGTGCTGGGCGAAGTCCCGGTCCGACTTCTCCTTGGCCTGCTCCGCCGTGAGGGCCCCGGCCCGGACGATGTCGGCGATGTACGCGGCCTCCTCGGCGGCGTACCAGGCCGGGTACTCCTCCTCCGTGAGCCGGCGGACCGTCAGCCCCGGCGGCAGCTGCGGCTGTCCGGCCACGGCCTTCATGCGGTTCTGGCCCCGCACCTGGTAGCCGGCGAACGCTCCCGGCCCCCCGGTGAGGCGGACCTCCACCCGCTCGGCGCCGTGCTCGGCGCACCACCGCTCGGCCCATTCGCGCCCACCCGCGACCGTGAGGTCGTGGATCCGGCCCACCACCGCGCCGTTGTCCTCCGACACCCCCACGGCTATCCATCCGGTGCCGTCCGTGGCCACCGTCCAGCCGTCGATCCCCTTCACGGCCCGTTCCAGCAGGGCCCGGGCCAGCGGCTCGGAGCATCCGGCGGCCCGGTACCCGGCCAGCACCCGCTCCTCGAACCCGCCCCGCCACGCGCCTCGTTCGGCGACGATCTCGATCTCGTTCATCGGGTCACCCTAACCAGCGCCACCGACGGGCGGGGCCGACCGGATTCGAACCGGCGTCCTCACGGTTTTGGAGACCGCGCGCGTCGACCCCTGCGCTACGGCCCCGCCCTGCCGGGCAGCCTACCCGCCGTGGATGATCTGGATCAGGTTGCCGCAGGTGTCGTCCAGGACCGCGGTGGTGACCGGGCCGGTCTCCCTCGGCTCCTGCGTGAAGCGCACCCCGAGCCCGCGCAGCCGGGCGAACTCCGCCCCCACGTCGTCCACGGCGAAGGAGGCGGCCGGGATCCCGTCCCTGACCAGCGCCTCCTTGTACGGCCGCACCGCGGGGTGGCCGTCGGGCTCCAGCAGCAGCTCGGTCCCGTCGGGGTCCTCGGGGGAGACCACGGTCAGCCACTTGTCCGCGCCCAGCGGCACCTCGTGCTTCTTCACGAAGCCCAGTACGTCCGTATAGAACCGCAGGGCCTTGTCCTGGTCGTCGACGAAGACGCTGGACAGGTGGATCCTCATCGGGTGCTCTCCCTCATGCCGGGCTGCTGCTCGACGACGCTGGTGCCGCTGCCCTCCTGGGACTCCCACGTCCACGTCTCCTCCAGCCGGAGCCGCCCGTCGGGGAGTTCCGTGACGAGGGAGACGCAGTGCCCGGAGGCGGTCGAGCCGTCGTGGCGCAGCTGGACGTAGCGGAAGTCGACGGTGTCGTCCGCCCGCGTGCCGACCAGGTGTCCCCTGGCCACGTCCCCGCCACAGTACTCGGCCCAGACCCGGCCGTCCTGTTCGTGATACTCGAACCGGGTCTGCCGGCCGACCTGGCCCGGCGCCTGGTCGGCTACGGGGAAGAAGACGAGGCCGTCGAGCGAACGTGCCACGGGGGCTCCTGAAGGGTGGGCGGCCGGAGGCACGGGCCGCGGCCGGGCGGATGTCCGGCCCACCCTAAGGGGCTCCGGCCCGGCGGCTGATGGGAGCAGTGGGAGCTGCGGATCCGCCGGGCGCGTGGTGGCATCGGTCCTATGAAGGATCCCTTCGGATGTGACGAGCCGGCGCTGCCGGCCCGGGCGGGCACCGTGGACCGGGCCGCCGCCCGCCGCGCGGTCGCCGCGCGCGCCATAGGGGCGGAGGACCTGGCGGCCCTGCTGGACATGATCGGCCTGTGGCCCGACGACGACCCGCCGCAGGAGGGATGGCGGAGCCGGCCGGCCGCCGGTTGAGGGAGGGCCGGGCGCGGGTACGGTACTTCCGTGATGCGTGCCGGGCGACGCGCGGCCCCCCGGCCGGGGCCTCACCGAACTGGCCGTCGACATGGGCGACTTCCTCGGCAGCCCCGCCACCGTCACCGCCTCCGTCCGGCCGGGCCCCTCGGGACCCCTGATCCGGCTGGGCGGTACCGCCGAGGTCACGGGCGGCATCCGGCTGCCCGCGCCCTGAGGCGGGCCGGCCGCCCCGCCGTGCTCAGGAGCCGTCTTCGTCCCGGTGCCGCCGCTCGTCGCGCCGCCGCCCCTTCTCCTCGGCGCGCCTGCTGCGGGCCGGGGTGATGGGCTCGGGGTGGACGGGGTCCTGGCTGGGCGGCTGCGGGCGCCCGCGTTCCTCGCGGGGTTCGCCGGGCTCCTGGCGCTTGTCCTTCGTACCGCCCATGACGGGTGACTCCTCGGTTCCGGGGGGGTGCGGATTCCTCCCGTTCACCCTGACACGCATCGCGGCGGGCCGCCCCCCGTCGGACGGGGGGCATGGCGTGGGGGTGATGTGTTCCTCCGGTGCGGATGTGCCGGAGGAGGCGTGTGCGTTCCGCGCACGCCGAGGTGGGGACCCCCGCTCCCACGTGCGGACCGGCGCCCAGAGCGGACGCGCCACGCCGCCGGAGGGTGTCCGGATCACTCGCCTGGCCGCTGTAGGGTGACGTGCGCCCGTCAAGGCGGGCCCTCCTGCACACTGATATTCCAACGGGGTTCGAACGTGAAGCTTCGCCATGTCCGCGCGGTCGCAGTATTCGGAATCGCCGTCGTAGCACTGACCGGAGCCCGTGGCTCGCACGGTGCCAGCTGCGGTGGCGGCCACAGCTCCAGCAGCTCCCACTCGGGCTCCAGCAGCACCAGTGGCGGCAGCAGCACCAGCGGTGGCAGCTCCGACGGCAGCAGCACCACCACCGGCAGCACCAGCACCGGGACGAGCAGCGGCACCAACTCCAGCACCACCACCGGTTCCGTCACGGGCGGTTCGCGCGACAAGGCCGAGCGCGACATCCGGATCGACGGGTGCAAGCTGGACAGCAGCGGCAAGAACCTGGTCGCCAAGCTCACCGTCACCAACAGCAGTTCGCTGGACTACACGTACAACATCACGATGAAGTTCCGCGGCGACGCCACCTCGACCGCGGTTCCCGCCACGGCCATGGTGAGCAGCCTGAAGGTCAAGGCGGGCGCGTCCCAGCCGGCCGAGGCCACGACTCCCTACTTCGGCAAGACCAACGGCACCGAGTACAAGGAGTGCGTCGTCGTCAGCGCGTCGAAGAGCTCCTTCTGACGCGGGACGCGAGCACTCGCCCGGGGGGGGGAGGGGGGAGGGGGGGGGGGGGGGGGGGGGGGGGGGGGGGGGGGTTGGGGGGGGGGGGCGTGAAACAACCCACTAATCAGTCCCCCACGGGACAGCGCCC
>NZ_JBWKEZ010000111.1:0-15815 GCF_056434525.1 Streptomyces sp. NPDC044002 | reverse complement strand
CCGGTCCCCTACCCGCCCTTCCACCGTTCCCCGGGCTGCGCCCGGACCCCTTTCGGGGGCTCCGCCCCCGGACCCCCGCGCCTCAAACGCCGGCGAGGCTGAGATTTGCCGGCCGGGCTGAGATTTGCCGGCCGGGCTGGAGGGGGCGTGGCCGGATCGCCCACCCCTTAGGGCCCCAGCACCTCCCCCCAGAAGTGTCCGCCAGGCTTGATTCGGTCATGTCTTCCGGCCTTGGCTTGGATCCGCCCCCCAGTGCCGGTCCGGCTGGGATGCTTGGCTCTGCCAAGTGGGTCGACGAGTGGACGCGGGAGCTGCGGGAACGTGGAAGACAGGGTGCGGGTCGTCATCGCCGAGGATTCAGTGCTGCTCCGTGAGGGCCTGACCCGGCTGCTGACCGACCGGGGGCATGACGTCGTGGCCGGCGTCGGGGACGCGGAAGCCCTGATCAAGACGGTGGCGGACCTGGCGGGCGAGGGGGCACTGCCCGACGTGGTGGTGGCCGACGTGCGGATGCCGCCGACGCACACCGACGAGGGGGTGCGGGCGGCCGTGCGGCTGCGCCGGGACTACCCCGGCATCGGTGTGCTCGTGCTGTCGCAGTACGTGGAGGAGCAGTACGCCACCGAACTGCTGGCCGGTTCCAGCACCGGTGTGGGGTACCTGCTGAAGGACCGGGTGGCCGAAGTGCGGGAGTTCCTCGACGCCGTCGTACGCGTCGCCCGGGGCGGGACGGCGCTGGACCCCGAGGTCGTGGCACAGCTGCTCGGCCGCAGCCGGAAGCAGGACGTCCTCGCCGGTCTGACGCCGCGCGAGCGCGAGGTTCTGGGCCTGATGGCTGAAGGACGCACGAATTCCGCTGTAGCGAAGCAGCTCGTGGTCAGTGACGGGGCCGTTGAGAAGCACGTCAGCAATATCTTCATGAAGCTGGGTTTGTCCCCGAGTGATGGGGATCACCGGCGTGTACTGGCGGTCCTCACCTACCTGAGGTCTTGATTAACTGACAATGTGTCAGGTAAGGCGCGTCGTTCCGGCGCGCCACGGCGACCGCCGGGTGATTTGGAATATTTCGAGTTGTGCACGACGTCTGTCGGACAGACCGCCCCGTAAGGGGCGGTCCAGAATGCGGGCGACCCAGGGCCTGACGACCTCACGGACGTAGGGTTGGTTCTGGGAACGAGCGCCCCGCCTCGAAGGAGGTCCAGTTCAGTGACCAGCCAGGTCAGTAGCCCGGCCGAGCAGGCCGACGGGGCCGGCGGGTCCATCGGGGAGCAGCGCACCGCGACTGCGCCCCATGGAGCCGGCAAGGAGATCCGCCGTGTCGACCGGGTGATCATCCGTTTCGCGGGTGACTCGGGTGACGGTATGCAGCTGACGGGTGACCGTTTCACCTCGGAAACGGCGTCCTTCGGCAACGACCTCTCGACGCTGCCGAACTTCCCCGCCGAGATCCGGGCCCCCGCCGGGACCCTGCCGGGCGTGTCATCGTTCCAGCTGCATTTCGCGGACCACGACATCCTCACCCCGGGCGACGCACCGAACGTGCTGGTCGCGATGAATCCGGCGGCGCTCAAGGCCAACATCGCGGACGTGCCGCGCGGCGCGGAGATCATCGTCAACACCGACGAGTTCACCAAGCGCCCCATGGCCAAGGTCGGCTACGAGACCTCCCCCCTGGAGGACGGCTCCCTCTCCGCGTACAACATCCACCCGGTGCCGCTGACCACCCTGACGGTGGAGGCGCTGAAGGACTTCGGGCTCTCCCGCAAGGAGGCCGAGCGCAGCAAGAACATGTTCGCGCTGGGCCTGCTGAGCTGGATGTACCACCGGCCCACGGAGGGCACGGAGAACTTCCTGCGGCAGAAGTTCGCGAAGAAGCCCGACATCGCCGAGGCGAACATCGTCGCCTTCCGCGCGGGCTGGAACTTCGGCGAGACCACCGAGGACTTCGCCGTCTCCTACGAGGTCGCCCCGGCCACCAAGGCCTTCCCGACGGGGACCTACCGCAACATCTCGGGGAACCTGGCCCTCTCCTACGGCCTGATCGCGGCGGCCGGGCAGGCCGATCTGCCGCTCTACCTGGGCTCCTACCCGATCACCCCGGCCTCCGACATCCTGCACGAGCTGAGCCGGCACAAGAACTTCGGCGTACGGACCTTCCAGGCCGAGGACGAGATCGCCGGCATCGGCGCCGCGCTGGGGGCGGCCTTC
Source organism: Streptomyces sp. NPDC044002 (assembly GCF_056434525.1). Lineage (NCBI taxonomy): Bacteria > Bacillati > Actinomycetota > Actinomycetes > Kitasatosporales > Streptomycetaceae > Streptomyces > Streptomyces sp. NPDC044002. The sequence goes on along the minus strand of NZ_JBWKEZ010000111.1, from coordinate 13,607 downwards.
GGCGGCGCGCTCGGCGTGACGACCACCTCCGGGCCCGGCGTGGCCCTGAAGTCCGAGACCATCGGGCTGGCGGTCTCCCTGGAGCTGCCGCTGCTGATCGTGGACATCCAGCGCGGCGGCCCGTCGACCGGGCTGCCGACCAAGACCGAGCAGGCGGACCTCCTGCAGGCCATGTACGGCCGCAACGGCGAGGCCCCCGTCCCGGTCGTCGCCCCGCGCACCCCGGCGGACTGCTTCGACGCCGCGCTGGACGCGGCGCGGATCGCCCTGACCTACCGGACTCCGGTCTTCCTGCTCTCCGACGGGTACCTCGCCAACGGCTCCGAGCCGTGGCGGATCCCGGACGTGGCGGACCTCCCCGACCTGAAGGTCCAGTTCGCGACGGCGGCCAACCACACCCTCGCGGACGGCACCGAGGTGTTCTGGCCCTACAAGCGGGACCCGCAGACGCTGGCCCGCCCGTGGGCGGTTCCGGGCACGCCGGGGCTGGAGCACCGGATCGGCGGGATCGAGAAGCAGGACGGCACGGGCAACATCAGCTACGACCCCGCCAACCACGACTTCATGGTCCGCACCCGGCAGGCCAAGATCGACGGCATCGAAGTCCCCGACCTTGAGGTCGACGACCCGGACGGCGCCCGCACCCTCGTCCTGGGCTGGGGCTCCACCTACGGCCCGATCACCGCCGCCGTACGCCGGCTCCGCACCGCCGGCACCCCCATCGCGCAGGCCCACCTGCGCCACCTCAACCCCTTCCCGAGGAATCTCGGAGAGGTCCTGAAGCGTTACGACAAGGTAGTGGTGCCGGAGATGAACCTCGGGCAGCTGGCCACCCTGATCCGGGCGAAGTACTTGGTCGACGCCCAGTCGTACAACCAGGTCAACGGAATGCCCTTCAAGGCGGAGCAGCTCGCGAAGGTCCTCGAGGAGGCCATCAATGACTGAGGTGACCGACGTTCCCACGCTGCTGTCCCTGGTCCCGAAGGCCGAGGCCAAGCAGTCGATGAAGGACTTCAAGTCGGACCAGGAGGTCCGCTGGTGTCCGGGCTGCGGGGACTACGCGGTCCTGGCCGCCGTCCAGGGCTTCATGCCCGAGCTCGGCCTCGCCAAGGAGAACATCGTCTTCGTCTCCGGCATCGGCTGCTCCTCCCGCTTCCCGTACTACATGAACACCTACGGGATGCACTCCATCCACGGCCGCGCCCCCGCCATCGCCACCGGCCTGGCCACCTCCCGCCGCGACCTCTCCGTCTGGGTCGTCACCGGCGACGGCGACGCCCTCTCCATCGGCGGCAACCACCTCATCCACGCCCTGCGCCGCAACGTCAACCTCAAGATCCTCCTCTTCAACAACCGCATCTACGGCCTCACCAAAGGCCAGTACTCCCCCACCTCCGAACTCGGCAAGATCACCAAATCCACGCCGATGGGCTCCCTCGACGCCCCTTTCAACCCCGTCTCCCTCGCCCTCGGAGCCGAAGCCTCCTTCGTCGCTCGCACCATCGACTCCGACCGCAAACACCTCACCGAGGTCCTGCGCCAGGCCGCCGACCACCCCGGCACCGCCCTCGTCGAGATCTACCAGAACTGCAACATCTTCAACGACGGCGCCTTCGAAGCCCTCAAGGACCAGGAACAGGCCCAGGAAGCCGTCATCCGCCTCCAACACGGACAGCCCATCCGCTTCGGAACCGACGGCAACAAGGGAGTCGTCCGCAACGAACACACCGGCGACCTCGAAGTCGTCGAGGTCACCGAGGCGAACGCATCGCGGATCCTCGTCCACGACGCCCACGCGGCCACCCCCACCACCGCCTTCGCCCTCTCCCGCCTCGCCGACCCCGACACCCTCCACCAGACACCCATCGGCGTCTTCCGCAGCATCGAGCGGCCCGTCTACGACACCCTCATGGCCGACCAGCTCGATACCGCCGTCGACCAGCGCGGCAAGGGCGACCTGGCGACCCTGCTGGCCGGCTCCGACACCTGGACCGTGATCGGCTGAGGCACGGCGACGGCCGACGATCGACGGCTGACGACTGACGACCGCGAGCCCGGACCCCGCTACGGGGTCCGGGCTTCGTCGTACGCCGCCCGGGCCCGCTGCACCTCGCCGGTGCGGCGTTCCGTCCAGCGGGCCAGGGCCCACACCTGCTCGGCGGCCTCACGGCCCAGCTCCGTCAGGGAGTAGTCCACGTGCGGCGGGATCACGGGGTGCGCGTGGCGGAGCAGGAAGCCGTCGCGCTCCAGCGTCCGGAGGGTCTGGGCGAGCATCTTCTCGCTGACCCCGCCCACCTCGCGGCGCAGCTCGCTGAACCGGTACGGGCGCTCCACCAGGGCGGCGAGGACCAGTACGCCCCAGCGGCTGGTGACGTGCTCCAGGATCCCGCGCGACGGGCACATGGGGGCTTTGACGCTTACTTCCATACCAGTACCTTACTTTGAAGTGGGTACTTACGAATAGTTAGCGCTCTCCATACGCTGGTGTCATCCCCCCGGAGGACCGCGGAGGACCCCGGAGGACCGCGAAGGACCGCGGAAACCCCCACCCCACGCACCAGGAGCGCATCATGAGCATCGTCGTCACCGGAGCCACCGGATCCCTCGGCCGCCTCGTCGTCGAGGAGCTGCTGCGCCGGGTCCCGGCCGCCGAGCTGGCCGTGGTCGTCCGCAGCGCGGAGAAGGCCGCCGACCTGGCCGCGCGCGGCATCGACGTACGCGTCGCCGACTACGACGACCCGGCCGCCCTGGCCGGCGCCTTCCGGGCCGGCGACCGGGTGCTGCTGATCTCCGGCAGCGAGGTCGGGCGGCGCGTCCCGCAGCACACCGCCGTGGTCGAGGCCGCCGCGGCCGCCGGGGTCGCCCAGCTGGCCTACACCGGCATCCTCGGCGGGCCCGAGGCCGACTTCGAGCTGGCCGCCGAGCACAAGGCCACCGAGCAGGCGATCCTCGACTCCGGACTCCCCCACACCTTCCTGCGCAACGGCTGGTACCACGAGAACTACACCGCCCACCTGCCCGCCGTCCTGGAGCACGGCGCGGTCGTCGGCAGCGCGGGCGAGGGCCGGATCGCCTCGGCGGCGCGGGCCGACTACGCGGCGGCCGCCGCGGCGGTGCTGACCGGCGAGGGCCACCTGGGCAAGGTGTACGAGCTGTCCGGGGACACCGCCTGGAGCCTGGCCGAGTACGCCGACGAGGTCGCGCGGCAGTCCGGCCGCGAGGTCGCGTACGCCGCCGTCGAGGCCGACGCGCACCTGACGGTGCTGACCGGCGCCGGGGTGCCCGGGCCCTTCGCGGCGATCCTCGTGGACGTGGACGCGGCGATCGCGCGCGGCCGGCTGGCGGGGACCAGCGGCGACCTGGCGCGCCTGATCGGCCGCCCGACGACGCCGGTGGCGGAGGCCATCGCCGCCGCCCTGGCCTGATCCCGGCCCTTCCGCCCCTGCGGTGTCATGAGTATCTCCCTGGAACGGACATGACAGCGGCGTCTTGCGGCGATACCGTCGTGAGGTTGTGAGATTGGCCGGAAGTCGCACTGGAGGGCCCGTGAAGGCGGAGAACGAGCAGCGCACGGGTTTGCTCTACGGATTCGGCGCGTACGGGATGTGGGGGCTCGTCCCCCTCTTCTGGCCGCTGCTCAAGCCCTCCGGGGCGATCGAGATCCTCGCCCACCGCATGGTCTGGTCGCTGGCCGTGGTCGGCATCGCCCTCCTCGCGCTGCGCCGCTGGAGCTGGATCGCCGAGATCGCCCGGCAGCCGCGCAAGCTCGGGCTGACGGCCCTGGCGGCGGCCGTGATCAGCGTGAACTGGGGCCTGTACATCTGGGCGGTCAACAACGGCCAGGTCGTCGAGGCCAGCCTCGGGTACTTCATCAACCCTCTGGTCACCATCGCCATCGGCGTCCTGGTGCTGGGCGAGCGGCTGCGCCGGGCCCAGTGGGCGGCCGTGGGGATCGGCTTCGCCGCCGTGCTGGTGCTGTCCGTCGGCTACGGGCGGCTGCCGTGGATCTCGCTCACGCTGGCCTTCTCCTTCGCCACCTACGGGCTGATCAAGAAGAAGCTCGACATGGGCGGGCTGGAGTCGCTGGCCGCCGAGACGGCCCTGCAGTTCCTGCCCGCCCTGGGCTACCTGGTGTGGCTGGGGGTCCAGGGACGGTCCACCTTCGCCGCAGAAGGGCTCGGGCACTCGGCGCTGCTGGCCGCGACCGGGCTGGTCACCGCGATCCCGCTGGTGTGCTTCGGGGCGGCCGCGATCCGGGTGCCGCTGTCCACGCTGGGGCTGCTCCAGTACCTGGCGCCGGTGTTCCAGTTCGCGCTCGGGGTCGTCTACTTCCACGAGGCGATGCCGCCGGAGCGGTGGGCCGGCTTCTCGCTGGTCTGGGCCGCGCTGCTGCTGCTGACCTGGGACGCACTGCGGACCGCGCGGCGCTCGCGGGCCCTGCTCGCCGAGGCCTCCGCCACGGCGGCGGCCGGGGCCGCGTCCCCGTCCGCATCGGACACCGCCACCGGCACCGGCACCGCGGGGGCTCCGGCCGCGCCCGGCACGGAGGCGGCGCCGAGCCGCGAACCCGCGTAACCGCTCGGCGATACACCACACGGTCCCCGGTACGGAACACCCGTACCGGGGATCGTCCGTTTTCCGAACGACCCTGACCGGATTGTGGTCTTGACGGACAGTCATACTCTCGCTGAACATCAGGCTCGCACTGACGCACCAACGCTCACCTGCACGATTCCCGCACGTTCCGTCTCATCCCCAACGGATCATCCCAACGGAATCCCGGAGCCCCCACATGAGCCTGTCCGTCTCCCGGCGCCTTGCCGCCGCGACCGCCGTCGCGGTCGCGGGGCTGCTGGCCGCCACCTCTCCCGCCGCGCTCGCGGCCCCCACGGCCGTCACCGCGGCGCCGACCCCGCCGGACATCCCGCTGGCCAACGTCAAGGCGCACCTGGCGCAGCTCCAGACCATCGCCACCAACAACGGCGGCAACCGCGCCCACGGCCGGGCCGGCTACAAGGCCTCGATCGACTACGTGAAGGCCAAGCTGGACGCGGCGGGCTTCACCACCAGCCTGCAGACCTTCACCTCCAGCGGCGCGACCGGCTACAACCTGATAGCCGACTGGCCGGGCGGCGACCCGAACTCGGTCCTGATGTCCGGCTCCCACCTGGACTCGGTGACCTCGGGCCCCGGCATCAACGACAACGGCTCCGGCTCGGCGGCCGTCCTGGAGGCCGCGCTCGCGGTGTCCCGCGCGGGCCTCCAGCCGACGAAGCACCTGCGCTTCGGCTGGTGGGGCGCGGAGGAGCTGGGCCTGGTCGGCTCCAAGTACTACGTGAACAGCCTGCCGGCGGCGGAGAAGGCGAAGATCTCCGGCTACCTGAACTTCGACATGATCGGCTCGCCGAACCCGGGCTACTTCGTCTACGACGACGACCCGACGATCGAGCAGACCTTCAAGAACTACTACGCGGGCCTCGGCATCCCCACCGAGATCGAGACCGAGGGCGACGGCCGCTCCGACCACGCGCCGTTCAAGAACGCCGGGATCCCGGTCGGCGGCCTGTTCTCCGGCGCCGACTACACCAAGACGGCCGCCCAGGCGCAGAAGTGGGGCGGCACCTCCGGCCAGGCCTTCGACCGCTGCTACCACTCGTCCTGCGACACCACGGCGAACATCAACGACACCGCCCTGGACCGCAATTCCGACGCCATCGCCTACGCGATCTGGAACCTCGGGGCGGCCACCCCGGTCCCGCCGGGCCCGTCCTTCGAGAACACGGCGGACGTGAACATCCCGGACTCCCCCGGTGCCGCGGTGACCTCGCCGATCACGGTCTCGGGCGTCGCGGGCAACGCCCCGGCCACCACCAAGGTCGACGTGAACATCGTCCACACCTACCGCGGTGACCTGGTGATCGACCTGATCGCCCCGGACGGCACGGCGTACCGGCTGAAGAACTCCAGCTCGGACTCCGCCGACAACCTGGTCACCAGCTACACGGTGAACGCCTCCAGCGAGGTCGCCAACGGGGTCTGGAAGCTCCAGGTCAAGGACGTGGCCGCGCAGGACGTGGGCTACATCAACAGCTGGAAGATCACCTTCTGACGAGGGACGGGGCAGACTGGTCTAGACCTCCCGGGTTCCGGCGTGATCTGATCGGATCATGCCGGAGCTGATCGCCGCCCTGTTCACCCTGCTCGCGCAGGCAGCCGCCGCCGTCAACCCCGCACTCCTGGTGCGCAGACGGCGGCGGCTCCGCCGGCTCGCGGACCACGCCCGGGGCATCGCCGTCCGCGTCCCCTGCGACCTGCGGGACCGCGGACTCACCGCCGGCCGGTGGCGCGAGGGGCACCTGGAGCTGCCGCCGGGCGGCGCGGCGGGCCCCGTCCGCTGGTACGCCAAGGGCGCTCCGGCCGCCCTGCCGGCCGGCTTCCCGCCCCTGGAGCCGGTCTCCGCCGACGAGCTCAGCGTCGCCTTCCGCTCCGAGGACGGCGCCACCGAGCTGCGGCTGCACCCCGACGAGGCCCCGATGGTGCTACGCGTCCTCCGCGCCGGGGCGTAGCGAGGCGGGCAGGGGCTCCTGGATGCGGGCGCGCAGCTCCTGGGCGACCGCGGCCACGTCGGCGCGGCCCAGCTTCGCGGCTTCCACCAGGTCGCCGAGCTCCTCGGGCGAGGGCAGCTGCTTCGCGCCGGCCACCCGCAGGTACGAGCGGGTGGCGGCGGCCGCGTAGAACTCGTTCATCGGGGATTCCAGCGCGGGGCAGACGGCGAGCGTGTGCAGGAAGGCGGCGGCCCGCCAGGCGGTGTCGGGGGCGGGCTGCTCCGGGACCATGACCAGGTCGTTCTGGTGCCGGGCGACGGCGGCGGCCACCCCGGAGGGGTCCCACACGGCGGGGTCCGACGGCAGATGGTGGGCCAGCGCGGTCCAGGCCCACTCCATGGTGATCTTCAATTGCCGAACCGCTCCTGGAAGTAGCCCCAGTGGTCGGCGAACTCCTCTATGCCGGTGAGGAACCGCTTGCGGTCCTCGTCGAGTTCGCGTTCCGTGACCTCGGTGATGAGCGCGGTGACCGTCGTCCCCAACGCCGCCGCGCGCGCCTTGAGGCGTTCATGGAACTCTTCGTCCAGGCGGATGGTGACGTGTCTCGACATGTCCATCACCGTACAGCGGGACCGCTGTACGCAGGAGGGGAACGGCAGAAGGGTGGCCCGGGACACAGGTCCCGGGCCACCCCTCGTGCCGTGGCGCTGTGGCGCCGTTGCGCCGTTGCGCCGCGGCCGCTACTTGGCGGAGTCGGCCGTCTTGACCAGCTGGTCCTTGGTGACCGCGCCGACGTAGACCTTGCCGTCGTCCGTGATCAGCGCGTTGACCAGGCGGGTGGAGAAGACCCGGCCCTCGCCGAACTTCCCGGTGACCTTGTCGCCGAGGGAGTTCAGGAACTGCTTGGCCTCCTTGGGCGCGTTCTTGTCGTTCTCCAGGTCCTTGAGGGACTTGCCGGACTGGCCCGCGCCGCTGTCGATGCGCGCCACCGCGGACCAGCCCTCGCCGAGGACCTTGACGTCGCCCTTGCCGCCCGCGCCGCCGGCCAGGTCGCCGAGGCCGGGGAAGGACTCCAGCGCCTTGAACGGCTTGTCGTCCTTGCCGCCCTTGCCGCCCTTGCCGTGCTCGCTGCCCTCGGTGACCTTGGCGCCCTTCGGCGGGGTGAAGGTGAAGGAGTCGGCGGCCGGCTTGGCGAAGTCCACCTGGGTGAAGCCCGCGTCGACGATCGGCTTGCCGCCCTGGCTGGACAGCAGCTGGATGCGCAGCGGCACGCCGTTCTTGGCGTCGACCGCGATCTGCACCGAGCCGACGGTGGAGCCGCTCTGCTTGGGCTTGAGGACCAGCTGGTAGGCGTCGCGCCCGGCGACCTGCGCGGTGTCGCCCACGCTGATGTCGGTGGTGGGGCCGGCGGACTTGATGACCTCCTGCGCCAGCTCCTGCGGGGAGGCCGGGAGGCGCTCGGCGGTCTTCTTGTGGTCCTGGCCGGCGTTCTGGGCGTCCTTGTCGTGGAAGACCTCGTTGGACTTGGAGTCGTAGCCCCAGACGTCCTGGCCGTTGTGGACGAGGGTGTACTCGTCCTTGCCGTCGAGGAAGGTCAGCTTCTGGCGGTCGGGGCCGTCGGCCGCGACGCGGAAGGTGTGCGTCCCGTTCGCCAGCTGGGCGATCTTGTCCTCGGGGTTGGCCGAGCCTCCCGCGACCCCGCCGCCGCCCAGCAGCCCGGAGGCGATCTTCGGCAGGCCGAGGTCGGTGGTGATCTTGGCGGTGCCGGAGAGCTGCTGCACATCGGAGGCGGCGACCTTCTCGATGAGCTGCTGCGCCGTCACCTTGGGCAGGTCCGGGCCTCCGGCGTTGGCGAAGGCCGGGACCATCGCGACGGTTGCCGCCGCGACACCCGCCACGGCTACCGGTACGGCGTACCGTGCGGCCTTGCGCGAGGTCTTCGTGTTCGCTGCCATCTGAATGCCCTGCCCTCTGTGTATTCGGCGGCGGCCCCGTGGCGCCGCGCTCACCCGATCCGGTGGGGTTCGATGACTCCATCTGACCAAATCGGGGAGTCGCGGGCGTCAGTCCCCGGAATCAACTCCGCGTACGACCGTGGGATGACACGGGAAGGGCCCCTACACCAGGACCCGTAGGGGTCGCCGGGGCGGAGGGGCCCGTTCCGTAAGCGGCGTGCGGGGGATCAGCCCGCGCGGTGGACCACCGCGTCGCACAGCTCTTCCAGCGCCGACTTCGCGAAGCACTCCGGCAGCGGGGCGAGCGTGGCGCGCGCGTCCTCCGCGTACTGGATGGTGTCGCGGCGGGCCTGCTCCAGCGCGGGGTGCACCCGCAGCCGGGCCAGGACCTCGGCGTGCCGGGCGTCGTCCGTGAGGTCGCCGTCCAGCAGGGCGACGAGCTCCAGGTCCTCGGGGCGCCGGTCCCGCTCGGCCATCTCGCGCAGCCGCAGCACGGGCAGGGTCGGGATGCCCTCGCGCAGGTCGGTGCCCGGGGTCTTGCCGGACTCGTGCGAGTCGGAGGCGATGTCGAGGACGTCGTCCGCGAGCTGGAAGGCGGTGCCGAGGCGCTCGCCGTACTGGGTCAGGATGTCGACGACGGACTCGTCGGCGCCGGACATCAGCGCGCCGAAGCGGCCGGAGACGGCGATCAGCGAGCCGGTCTTGCCGGCGATGACGTCCAGGTAGTGGGCGACCGGGTCGCGGCCGTCGCGCGGACCGGCCGTCTCCAGGATCTGGCCCGTCACGAGCCGCTCGAAGGCCTCGGCCTGGATGCGCACGGCCTCCGGCCCGAGGTCCGCGAGGATGTGCGACGCACGGGCGAACAGGAAGTCACCCGTCAGGACCGCCACGGAGTTGCCCCAGCGGGTGTTGGCGCTCTCCACCCCGCGGCGTACGTCCGCCTCGTCCATGACGTCGTCGTGGTAGAGCGTCGCCAGGTGCGTGAGCTCCACGACCACCGCGGACGGCACGATGCCGGGCGCGTAGGGGTCGCCGAAGCGGGAGGCCAGCATCACCAGCAGCGGCCTGAACCGCTTGCCTCCGGCGCGCACCAGATGCTGCGCGGCCTCGGTGATGAAGGGGACTTCGCTCTTGGTGGCCTCCAGCAGACCCGCCTCGACGGCGGCCAGTCCGGCCTGGACATCGGTCTCAAGAGCCTGGTCCCGCACGCTCAGTCCGAACGGCCCGACGACGGTCACGAGGGGTACTCCTGTCTGCTGACGATCACGCTGACGATCACCTGGATTGTCGATGTGTCGCTGCCATCACTCAAGCCAGCGTATCCGGTCTGTTTTCGATCACCGAGAGCGGCTGTCCGGTTGCCGCACACGCACAGTCCGATCCACCCCGGTATGTTCGGTGGGAGCCGAAACAACCGGAGAATCTGTTTTGTCCAGAACTGCCACCGATACAGACGAGCCCGCGGAGCCCGGGGCGGACCAGCCGCCGCCCTCCGACGACCACGCCTTCCTCGGGCACCCCAGGGGCCTGGCCACCCTCTCCGGGCTGGAGGTCTGGGAGCGGTTCTCCTTCCTCGGCATGCAGGCCATCCTCGTCCTCTACTTCGCGGACACCACCCTGCACGGCGGCCTCGGCATGGACCCGGCCACCGCCGCGTCCGTCTCGGCGGCCTACGGGACCATGGTCTACCTCGTCTCCGTGGCCGGCGGCTGGCTCGCCGACCGCATCCTCGGCTCCTACCGGGCCGTCCTGGCCGGCGGCATCCTGATCGCCTGCGGCCACTACGCCATGGCCGTGCCCACCACCGCCATGACCTGGACCGGCCTCGGCCTGATCAGCGCGGGCACCGGCCTGCTCAAGCCCAACGTCGCCAGCATGGTCGGCAAGCTGTACCGCACCGACGACCAGCGGCGCGACGCCGGATTCGCCCTGTACTACACGGGCATCAACATCGGCGCGTTCGCCGGACCGCTGGTCACCGGCTGGCTCGGCGAACACCGGGGCTGGCACTGGGGCTTCTCCGCCGCCGCCGTCGGCATGACCGCGGGCCTGGTCCAGTACGTCCTCGGCCGCCGCCACCTCGCCGGCCGCAAGCACTCCGCCGAATACGCGCTCGCCCCCGACGCCATGCGCACCGCCGTCCGCCGGATCGTCGGCGGATGTCTCGCCGCCGCCGCACTCGCCACCCTCCTGGCGGGTATCGGCTGGTTGACGACGGCCCGTTTCGTCGACCTCCTGACCCTCGTCTCGGTCATCGCCCCGGTCGTCTACTTCGCGCTCATGTTCCGCAGCCCACGGGTGACCCCCGAGGAGCGCGGACGGCTGCGCCCGTACGTGGTGCTCTTCCTCGCCTCCGTCGCCTTCAACTTCATCCTCTTCCAGGCCTACTCGACGATGATGCTGCTGGCCTCGACGGACGCCCGGACCGAGATCCTCGGCTTCCACTTCCCCGCCGGCTGGTACGCCTCCGCGCTCGGCGCCTTCGAGGTGGCGCTCGCCCCCGTGGTGGCGGCGCTGTGGGTGCGGATGGGCCGCCGCCAGCCGCACGCCTCCAACAAGATCGCCATCGGCGTCGTCCTCGGCGGGCTCTCCTTCCTCCTGATGGTCTGGCCGGCCTCCGGCCACGACGGCGGCTCCCACAAGATCGCCGCCTGGTGGATCATCGGCTCCTACCTGCTGCTCGGACTCGGCGACGTGCTCCTGGAGACCTCCGGGATGTCCGCCACCACGAAGCTCGCCCCCAGCGCCTACGCGAGCCAGACGATGGCCCTGTGGTTCCTGTCCCTGGCCCTCGCCAACGGCATCCAGGCCCAGGTGGTCAAGGCGTACGGCCACGTCTCCAACCCCGTGTACTTCGGCGTCAACGGCGCCGTCGCGGTCGCCGCCGGCCTCGCCGTGATCGCCGCGGCACCCTGGCTGCGCCGCACCATGCATCCCGTCCACTGAGGGGCCGGTGAAGGAACCCGATGATCATCCGTACCGACTTCCCGTACGCCACCGCCCACGAGGATGTCCGGATCCCGATGCCGGACGGCGTCCAGCTGTACGCCCGCATCTGGCGACCGGTCACGGACGAGCCCGTACCGGCCCTGCTGGAGTACCTCCCGTACCGGCTCACCGACTGGACCGCGCCCCGCGACCGCCAGCGCCACCCCTGGTACGCCGGGCACGGCTACGCCTCCGTACGCGTGGACGTACGCGGCCACGGCTGCAGCGGGGGCCGCCCCGGCGACGAGTACGACGCCCGGGAACTCGCCGACGGGGTCGCGGTGGTGGAGTGGCTGGCGGCGCAGCCGTGGTGCACCGGCGCGGTCGGGATGTTCGGGATCTCCTGGGGTGGCTTCAACAGCCTCCAGATCGCCGCCCTCGCGCCCCGGGCGCTGAAGGCCGTCGTCACCGTCTGCTCCACGGACGACCGCTACGACAACGACGTCCACTACATGGGCGGGTCGGTGCTGGCCGTCGACATGCACGCCTGGGCCGCCACCATGCTGGCCTTCGCCTCCCGCCCGCCGGACCCGCGCTACGCGGGCGACGGCTGGCGGCAGATGTGGCTGGACCGGCTGGAGGGCGTGGAGCCGCTGATCCACACCTGGCTCTCGCACCAGACCCGCGACGCCTACTGGCGCCACGGCAGCGTCTGCGAGGACTACGGGGCGATCGGCGCCGCGGTCCTCGCGGTGGGCGGCTGGCACGACCCCTACCGGGACACGGTGCTGCGGCTGGTCTCCGCCCTGCCCGCGTCCCGCGTGCGCGGCCTGATCGGGCCCTGGTCGCACCAGTACCCCGACCGGGGGCTGCCGCCCGGCCCGGCCATCGGCTTCCTCCAGGAGACCCTGCGCTGGTGGGACCACTGGCTCAAGGGCGCCGACAACGGGGTGATGGACGAGCCCCTGCTGCGCGCGTGGATCAGCGGCTCGCACCCGCCGGCGACGACGTACGAGGAGCTCCCGGGCCGCTGGGCCGGCGAGAAGGCGTGGCCCTCCCCCTCGGTCGTCCCCGTCTCGTACGGGCTCCAGGGCGCGCCCGTGACCGTGGCCTCGCCGCAGCACACCGGGCTGGACGCCGGGCGCTTCTTCCCCTTCGGCAACGACGCCGACCTGCCGCCGGACCAGCGGGAGGAGGACGCCAAGTCGGCCTGCTTCGAGTTCCCGGTGGCCGACGGCGAACCCGTGGAGATCCTGGGCCGGCCCTCGGTCACCCTGCGGCTGCGGATGGACGTCCCGTACGGGCAGGTCGTGGCCCGGCTCTGCGACGTGGCCCCGGACGGCGCCTCGACCCTGGTCACGCGGGGCGCCCTGAACCTGTCGGCCCGCCACGGCAGGGACCGGGCGGTGCCGTGGCGGGCGGGCGCGTACGAGGACGTCACCTTCGAGCTGAACGGCATCGGCCACTCCTTCCCGCCGGGGCACCGGATCCGGCTCGCGCTGTCCTCCGCGTACTGGCCGTGGATCTGGCCCCGGGCCGGCTCGGAGGCCGGCTGGACCCTGGACCCCGCGGGCAGCACCCTGGAACTCCCCGTCCGCGGCTCGGCCTCCCCCCTCGACGCGGGGATCGCCTTCGAGCCGCCGGAACAGGCCGAGCCGCTGGGGGTGGTGCACCCGGAGACGCTGGACGCGCCGCGTCCGGAGCGGGTCGTCGTACGGGACGTCGCACGCGGGGTGTGGCGGCTGGAGGTGGACCCCCGGTACGGGGGGACCCGGGTGTACCCGGACGGGCTGGAGTACGAGGAGGACGCGGCGGAGGTCTACGAGATCCAGCAGGCGGACCCCCTCTCCGCCCGCACCCGCTCCGAATGGCGGATCCGGCTGCACCGGCCGGAGGAGGGCTGGGACGCGCGGGTGGAGACCCGGTCGGAGATCTCGTGCGACGAGGGCGGCTTCCTGACGGTGAACGAGGTCGTCTGCCGCGAGGGCGACGAAGTCCTCTTCCACCGCACCTGGCAACGCCGCCTCCCCCGCGCGGCGGGCTAGGGGGCGCGGGGGTGCCGCTGCGCGGGGCCGGTCCCCGCCCCGCCCTTCGCCCGTTCCCCGGGGCTGCGCCCCGGCCCCCCGTCGCCCCCAAAGGCGGGGGGGGGTTGCCAGCTCATTGGGAGGTTGGGGAGAAG
>NZ_JBWKEZ010000110.1:8977-16062 GCF_056434525.1 Streptomyces sp. NPDC044002 | reverse complement strand
AGCCAACCCCCTCCCACACACCACTTGACGATCCATAGGAGCTTCAGGCCGGCACGACACGGAAGGACGATGGGACTGACGGGAAGCCCCCAACCCGCTCTGAGACCGCCCAGGGGGCTACCGCCCCCCGGCCACCCACCCGCACCCGGGGGCGGGTGGGCAACCACCGCCCGGCCCCGGGGGGTCGAGGGGGAGATAGCCGGCCCGCGCCGCAGGCGGCGTAGCCCCCTCACCCCGGCAGGATCGCGTGCACCCTGAACCCGCCCCCGTACCGGGGGCCCGCGAAGCAGGAGCCGCCGAGGGCGCCCGTGCGTTCGCGCATGCCGAGGAGGCCGTGGCCGCCGCCCGGGTCGATCTGGGCCGGGGAGGAGTCCGCCGAGTCGCCGCCGTCGTCCAGTACGGTCACCTCCACCGAGGGCCCGACCCGGACCACGCTGACCTCGGCCTGCGCTCCCGGGCCGGCGTGCTTGCGGACGTTGGTCAGCGCCTCCTGGATCACCCGGTACGCCGCCAGGTCAACGGCGGCCGGCAGCGGTTCGGTGCCGGGGCCGAGCTGGACGGTCGCCGCCACGGGGAGGCCCGCGTGCCGGAAGGTGTCGAGGAGTTCGTCCAGCAGGGCCAGTCCCGGTGCGGGTTCCGTGGGGGCCTCCGGGTCGCCGGACTGGCGCAGCAGCCCCACCGTGGCGCGGAGCTCGTTCAGCGCGCTGCGGCTGGCGTCCCGTACGTGGGCGAGGGCTTCCTTCGCCTGGTCGGGCCGTTTGTCCATGACGTGCGCGGCGACCCCGGCCTGGACGTTGACCAGGGCGATGTGGTGGGCCACCACGTCGTGCAGGTCCCGGGCGATCCGCAGCCGCTCCTCGGCGACCCGCCGCCGGGCCTCTTCCTCCCTCGTCCGTTCGGCCCGTTCGGCCCGTTCCCGTATGGCGTCGACGAAGGCCCGCCGGCTGCGCACCGCGTCGCCGGCGGCGGCGGCCATCCCGGTCCAGGCGAAGATGCCGATGTTCTCCTGCGCGTACCAGGGCATCGGGCCGGCCAGCATCGCCACGCCGGTGAGTCCGGCCATCGTGAGCAGCCCGGTCCGCCAGGTGGTGGGCCGGTCGGTGAGGGCGGCCACCGTGTACAGGGCGATCACCGCGCTCATCGCGACGGGCGCCCTCGGCTCCCCGGTGGCCAGCTCCAGCAGCGACAGCCCGCAGGTGACGGCGAGCACCGTACGGGGCCTGCGGCGCCGCAGGACGAGGGCGGCCGCGCCGAGCAGCATCAGCAGCAGGGAGAAGGGGTCGGGCGTACGCGTCCCGAAGGTCGGGCCGTGCGGCCCGTGCGGGTCGGCGAAGGACCCGACGACCATGGCGACCAGCGCCCCGAACGCGAGCACGGCGTCGGTGGCGAGCGGATGCGCCCGCATCCACTGCCGGGTGGCGGGGAAGGGCCCGAGGTCTGTCGTCACCCGGACACGGTACGGGCTCCGGCTAGAGCCGCGCGGATCCCGGGGGCGCGGGCGGCGATGGGGGAGCGGGGGGAGCGGGCGGGCGGGGGCCGAGCGGGGCCCGGGAACGGGCCGGGCCCCACTTGGCGCGGACCACGCACACCGCCATCACGGCGGCGATGGCCGCCAGGTGCTCCTTGCCGGCGAGGTTGTTCTTGACCAGCACCTCGCCGATCATCACGAGGATCACCAGGGCCCCGGTGAGGTACGCCCGGTAGCGCCAGCACACGTAGATGGCGAGGCCGACCACGGCCGCCGACGGCCCGGTGTCGTTGACGATCCGGTCGGACACCGGCAGCCCGAAGGGGTGCTCGGGGCCCAGCGAGAGCCCGATCCGGGCGTACGTGGTCCCGGCGATGGTGGCGACGTAGCCGATGAGCAGGGTCCGCCACCAGCCGATGCAGATCTCCGCGATGCCGAAGACCAGCAGGATCTGCGCGAGCGCCCCCCACACGGGCAGGTCGAGGGCGGGGACGAAGAGGGAGAGCGGGGTCCGCAGCAGCGCCAGCCACAGCGGGTCGGCGGCTTTCACGGACCCCAGGTCCTGTACGGGCTGGAAGCCCCAGGAGGTGTTCTGGACGATCTGGAAGACGGAGGTCAGGGCGACCGCCCCGAGGGTCATCGGGGCGGCCCGCCACTTGTCGCGGACGAGCGCGTCCCGCACGGTCAGCAGCAGAGGGCCCCACTCACGGCGGGCGAACTGCCGGACCTCCGTCTTCCACGACGTCAACGAATCGTCTCCAGGTGCTTGCGGTGCAGCCACTTGGGCAGGCCGGGTGCCTCCAGGAAGCCCTCGGCCCGACCCGCCGCGATTCCGATCCGCAGCAGGTCCGAACTCTTCTCGAAGAGCATGAACCGCGGCTCCCAGATCGGGCGGTATTTGGCGTTGGCCCGGTAGAGGGACTCGATCTGCCACCAGCGGGAGAAGAAGCTCAGCAGCGAGCGCCACATGCGCAGCACCGGACCCGCGCCGAGCTTGGACCCCCGCTCGAAGACGGAACGGAACATCGCGAAGTTGAGCGAGACCTGTGTGACGCCGATCTCCTTCGAGCGCTCCAGCAGCTCGATGACCATGAACTCCATCAGGCCGTTCTCGGAGTCCCGGTCACGGCGCATCAGGTCCAGGGACAGCCCCTTGGGGCCCCACGGCACGAAGGACAGCACGGCGCGCAGGTCGCCGTTGCCGTCGGTGCACTCCAGCATCACGCACTGGCCGTCGCCCGGGTCGCCGAGGCGGCCCAGTGCCATGGAGAAGCCGCGCTCGGTCGCGCCGTCGCGCCAGTCGTCGGCCCGCTCCAGCAGGACGGCCATCTCCTCGGCGGGGATGTCGGCGTGGCGGCGGATGCGGACGGTGTAGCCGGCCCGCTTGACGCGGTTGTACGCCTGGCGGACGGTGCGCATGGCGCGGCCCTCCAGGGTGAACTCGTCGGTCTCCACGATGGCCTCGTCGCCCAGTTCCAGGGCGTCCAGGCCGTGCCGGGCGTAGATCTGCCCGGCTTCCTCGCTGGCGCCCATCACGGCCGGCACCCAGCCGTGCTCGCGGGCCTCGGCCAGCCACGGCTCGATCGCGCCGGGCCAGGCCTCGGGGTCGCCGATGGGGTCGCCGGAGGCCAGCGAGACCCCGCCGACGACGCGGTAGGTGACGGCGGCCTTGCCGGTCGGGGACCAGATGACGGACTTCTCGCGGCGCAGCGCGAAGTAGCCGAGCGAGTCGCGGTCGCCCTGCTTGGCGAGGAGCGCCCGCAGCCGCTCCTCGTCCTCGGGGGTGATCGGGTCGACGGCGCGCCGCGAGCGGAACGCGGCGAACAGCACGGCGAGCAGCAGCAGCATCGACATCATGTTGATGGCGACGTCGACCCAGGCGGGCGTGGTGATGGCGCGGTAGGCCTTGTCGTCGGGCGCGAGCGTGATCAGCCGCATCACGCCGTACCGCCAGCGCGCCAGGAACGTGGCGTCGGCGCGGTCGGCGTCGGTGTTGGTGGCGCCGACGAGCAGGGCGGCGATCAGCGAGGTGAGCAGCAGGCCGACGGCGGCCACGGCGGTGGCGAGCTTCGGGTTGGAGCGGTCGCCCTTGGCGTAGAACTCGTGGCGGCCGAGCAGCAGGGCGCCGACGAAGGCGGCGGTCAGGGCGAGCGAGACCCAGTTCTGGGCGTGCTGGCGGAACTCGGGGTAGCACATGCTCAGCTCGCCGCTGGTGCAGGGCGCGAACGCGGCGACCGCGAAGGCCAGCAGCAGCATGCCGCTGACCACCAGGTTCAGGATCCAGGCGGCCCGCTTGCGGCGGCCCATCGTGACCGCGAGCAGCAGCGAGAACAGCCCGGAGGCGAACCCGGCCGTCAGCAGGTACGGGGTGTAGAAGTCGGCGGTGTTGTGGCGGCGCAGGTCCTGCCCGAGCGAGAGCCACACCGCGCTGAGGAAGTTGACGAACGTGACGATCCGCAGGTACCAGACCGCGAAGGCGGCACCGCGCCGCGACCGGGGAGTGCCCCTGCGGCTCTCCGGCTTCGCGGGCGCTTCCCCTCCCTGCTCCTTCTTGTTGTTGGAACCCTTGCCGGAGGCCTGATCGAGGCTCCGGTCGGTTTCTGCGCTGGTCAAGCGGACCTCTCCCATGAAAAGCGATGATATGGGGCGTCACCGGTCCGCAGTGCAGTGCGAGCACTGCGGACTGGTCAGGCCCGTAGTGCCCGGTGTCTCAGTCCGTCGGCTGCTCCGCAGCAGCCCTCTCCGGGAGTTCCGCCGCGAGTGCGGCGGCCGCCTGGACCAGGGGGAGCGCCAGCAGGGCGCCGGTGCCTTCCCCTACTGTGACGCCGTGGTCGAGCACCGGGTTGAGTGCCATCCGGTCCAGTGCCTTCGCCTGGCCCGGTTCCCCGCTGGACTGCCCGGCCAGCCACCAGTCGGGGGCGCGGAAGGCGGCCCGCTGGGCCACCAGCCCGCAGGCCGCCGAGACGACCCCGTCGAGGATGACCGGCGTACGGCGTACCGCGGACTGGAGCAGGAAGCCGGTGATCGCGGCGACGTCCGCGCCGCCGACGGCCGCCAGCAGCGCCAGCTGGTCGCCGAGCACCGGGCGGGCGCGGCGCAGCGAGTCGCGGATGGCGGCGCACTTGCGCATCCAGGCCAGGTCGTCGATGGGCAGGCCGCCGCGGCCGGTGACCACGGAGGCGTCCGTCCCGCAGAGCGCGGCCACGAGCGTGGCCGCGACCGTGGTGCCGCCGACGCTCAGGTCGCCGAGGACGACGAGGTCGGTGCCGGAGTCGGCCTCCTCGTCGGCGATCCGGATCCCGAGCCGCAGTGCGTCCTCGGCCTCCTCGGCCGTCAGCGCGTCCTCGATGTCGATCCGGCCGCTGCCGCGCCGTACGCGGTGCCGGACCACGTCCTCGGGCAGCAGCTCCGGGTCGCAGTCCAGGCCCGCGTCCACGACGCGCACCCCCGCGCCGAACCGGCCGGCCAGCACGGAGACCGGGCTGGTCCCGTCGAGGACGGCGCGCACCAGCTCGTGGGCGCTGCCCGCGGGCCGGGCGGAGACGCCCTGGGCGGCGATGCCGTGGTCGGCGGCGAACAGGACGACGCGCGGCTGCCGGATCGGCTCGACCGGTACCCGCCCCTGCGCGGCGGCCAGCCATTCGGCGAGCTCGTCGAGCCGGCCCAGGGCGCCGGGCGGCACGGCCAGCCGCTCACGACGCTCCTCGGCGTCACGTCGGACGCCCCCGTCGGGGCGTTCGATCAGATCGGAGAAGTCGTCGAGATTCAGCGTGGTCATCTGCCAGAGATTACAGCCGTCCGGGGCCTCCTTCGGGGGGGTACCGGCTCCGCTTCAGCTCGGTCGTCCCTTGAGGACGAGGGCCTGCCCCGCGACCACGAGGAGGACGTGCTCGCACTCGCCGGCGACCGCGTTGTTGAGGCGGCCGAGCTCGTCGCGGAACCGCCGTCCGGAGGCGGTCGCGGGCACGACGCCGGCTCCGACCTCGTTGCTCACCAGCACCACGGGGCGGCGGCTCGCGCGGACCGCCGCCACCAGCTCGTCGGCCCGTGCCCGCAGCTGCTTGCGGCCTTCGGCGGCCCACACGGCGTCGTCCCACGCGCCGGCCCGGTCCATGGCGTCGGTGAGCCACAGCGCGAGGCAGTCGATCAGCAGCGGCGGGCCGGCCCGCTCCAGCAGCGGCACCAGTTCGCAGGTCTCCACGGTCCGCCAGGTGGCCGGGCGCCGCTCCCGGTGGAGGCCGACCCGGTGGGCCCATTCCGCGTCGCCGTCGCGGGTGCCGCCGGTGGCGACGTAGACCACCTCGGGGAACGCGGCCAGGCGCCGCTCGGCCTCGAAGGACTTCCCGGAGCGGGCCCCGCCGAGCACCAGGGTGCGGCGGGGCACGTCCGGTACCGCCCGGTACTCGCCGGCCACCACGGTGGTCCCGTCGGGTACGGCCCGCGCCCCGGCGGCGGCGCAGCGGCGGTCGAGCTCCGGGCCGGGCGGGGTGTCGTGGTCCAGGTGCACGGCGATGACGTCGGTGTCCGGGCCGACGGCGCCGCCGGCGCGGAGCCGGGCCAGCGCCTCGGGCCGGCCGAGCACGTCGGCGAGGACCAGGTCGTACGGGCGCTGCGCGTCCCCGTTGCCGGTGCCGGCGGGGGCGCCGCCCGGGGGGAGGTACAGCAGCCGGCCGCCGTCGGGGCCGGTGACCTCGTACCCGGTGCCGGGGGCGTCCATCGGCACCGCCCGCACCCGGTGTCCGCTGATCACCGACAGCTCCCGCCCGTCGGGCACCCGCCCGGCGGCGGGCAGCCCGGGCGGCAGCTCGACGGCGGGCCCGTCGTGCGGGTGCGTGAGCAGCACCTGCCGTACGCCGGCCAGCGAATGCCCCGCGCGGGCCCCGGCCAGCACCGCCCCGGGGGTCAGGTCGAGCAGCAGCGCCCCGTCGACGAGGACGGAGGTCGCACCGCGGGACAGGCCGCCGACGGAGACCGCGCAGGCGGCGCAGGGACAGCCGGGGCGGGGCAGGCCTTCGGGGGTACCGGTGCCGAGCAGAGTGAGTTCCACACAGAGATCCTCCCGCGTCGCCGGTACTGGTGCGCGCCCGGCCGGCGCCTGCGGCGTGCCGGTGGGGCCGGGAGTCACATGATCGTGGCGGGAATCTCCTCCCCAGGGGAGGAACGGAGGTCGATCTGCGGGCACACTCATGGCGAGAAGCGTGAGATCGCGGACGAACAACGGAGGCGGACATGGCGTGGACGTGGCGGTTCGAGGCGGCCGACGGCAGTGAGGTGGCCCCGGCGGTGGAGCCGGAGGAGTTCACCACGCAGGGGGACGCGGAGTCCTGGATCGGGGAGGTCTGGAAGGAGCTCCTGGACGGCGGGGCGGAGCGGGTCACCCTCTTCGAGGACGGCTCGGAGATCTACCCGATGAGCCTGCGGGCGGCCACGGAGGCCTGATCCCTGGCCGGGAGGGGGCGGGGCTGGCTGCCGGGGCCGGGGCCGGTGCGGTGGCCTGCGGCGCCGGTCCCCTACCCGCCCTTCGCCCGTTCCCCGGGCTGCGCCCGGACCCGGTGGGGGGGGGGCGCCCCCCCCCCCCCCCCCCAAACCACCGCAGGGGGGGGGGGGGCGGGCACTA
>NZ_JBWKEZ010000110.1:0-8967 GCF_056434525.1 Streptomyces sp. NPDC044002 | reverse complement strand
CCCCTTCCCCCCTCCCTTCCTTTCCCCCCCCCGCCCCCCCCCCCCCCCCGCCGTCCCCCCCCCCCCCCCCCCCCACCCCCGCGCCTCAAACGCCGGCGAGGCTGGATGTATCCAGCCCGCGCGGCGTTTGAGCGCACCGGGCGCGGAGCGTCCGGTCTCGGGGTCAGGGGCGGAGCCCCTGGGAACGGTGGAAGGGCGGGTAGGGGACGGCTCCGCGCAGCGGCACCCCGGCCCGCGCACCCGCACCCCGCACCCCGCCAGGGTCGAGCCCCGGTCGGGGAACGGCGGAACCCCGGGGGAGTGGTCCCCCGGGGTTCCGTGAAGTCCGGCCGCGCTAGCCGCGTACTCCGCACAGGTGCAGCAACGCCGCCACCCCCCGGTAGGGATCGGTGCGCCCGGCCCGCTCCTCGGCGGCCAGCAGCCGCTCCAGTTCCTCGTCCGGCGGCAGCTCCGCCGCGGCCTCGGTGCCGTCGGTGAAGACGCGGACCCCGTACCAGGTGTGCAGCGGCGCGCCGATGCCCGACAGCGTCGCCGTCAGGTCGGCCAGCCGGTCGGCGCGTACGTCCAGGCCGAGCCGGTTCGTGTAGTCGACGGTGTCGAAGGCGCTCAGGGCGCCCTGCCAGTCACCGGCCAGCCCGGGCCGCAGGGCGAGCGCGTCGCCGTTGCGCACCAGCAGGGACAGCAGTCCGCCGGGGGCGAGCATGCGGGCCAGCCCGGCGAGCATCGCGTCGGGTTCCGACACGTACATCAGCACGCCGTGGCACAGCACCACGTCGAAGCTGCCCGGTCCGAAGTGCGCGCCGGTCTCCCGGCCGTCGCCCTCCACCAGTTCGACCCGGTCGCGGATCCCGGCCGGTTCGGCGGCGAGCGCCGCGTGGGCGACCGCCAGCATGGCGGCGTCCTGTTCCAGGCCGGTGACGCGGTGTCCCGCCCGGGCCAGGCGCAGCGCCTGGGTGCCCTGGCCCATGCCGACGTCGAGGACCCGCAGCCGCTGCCCGACCGGGAAGCGCTGCGTGATCTGTTCCTCGACCTGCCGGCCCACGAGTTCCTGGCGGACGGCGTTGCGCAGTCCGCCCAGTCCCTCCAGCCACAGCCGGGCTCCCCCCGAGAAGCCCTCCCCCGACGATGCCCCTGATGCTCCGGGCGTCGCTCCGGTCAGGGCCGCTCTCCGCGCTTGACCTGCGGCTTGGGCAGGCGCAGGCGACGCATCTGGAGGGTGCGCATGAGGCCGTAGGCGACGGCGCCGCGGCGCGGCTCGTCGGCGAAGCGCTCGTTGAGCGCCTTGCGCAGGCGGAACCACAGGCCGATGGAGTCGAGGATGATCAGGACGATCACGCCGAGCCACAGCATCAGCGCGATGTTCTGGATCGAGGGCACCCGGATCATGCTCAGCACGAGGATGATCACGGCCAGCGGCAGGAACATCTCGGCGACCGAGAAGCGGGAGTCCACGAAGTCGCGGACGAACCGGCGGACCGGCCCCTTGTCGCGGGCGGGCAGGTAACGCTCGTCGCCGTTGGCCAGGGCTTCGCGCTGCCTGGCCATCTCTTCGCGGCGACGCTCGCGGGCTCGCTTGGCGTCCTCCTTGCGGTTGCCGGTCGAGGCCACCACGGCCTTGCGCTGCGACTGGGCCACAGCACGCTTCGGCGTCGGGCGGCCCTTCGGGGCCTGCGGGTCACGGGGCTGCGAGGGGCCGGCGCTCACCTTGTCGGCGGCGGAGGCCTTCTCTTCCTTGGAGGAGCGGCTACCAAACACAAAACCCAAGCCTACGTGGTCGGGGCCACGGGCCCCACCCCGGCGGGGAACGATCCGGCAACGGCGGGCGTCTACCGAGTGCGGGCCTCTTTCCGGTACCCGGGATTCCGGGCTTCCGGGGTCTCGGGGATCACCTACTCCTTACGCCTGATACGGCACCGGGGTACTCGTCCTGGAGGAGGAGCGCATCCGTACTCGAACAGTGCGGTAATGGAGGCAGGGCCCGTACTGTGGGTCCTGTCGGTGACCTGGAGCACAGTCCGTCTAGAAGGGGGCGCGCGAAGCCCATGAGCGGTGTCATGAAGCGTATGGGGATGATCTTCCGCGCGAAGGCGAACAAGGCCCTGGACCGGGCCGAGGACCCGCGCGAGACCCTTGACTACTCGTACCAGAAGCAGCTGGAGCTGCTCCAGAAGGTACGCCGCGGCGTCGCCGACGTGGCGACGTCCCGCAAGCGCCTGGAGCTCCAGCTGAACCAGCTCCAGAGCCAGTCCGCCAAGCTGGAGGACCAGGGCCGCAAGGCCCTCGCCCTGGGCCGCGAGGACCTGGCCCGCGAGGCCCTGTCCCGCCGCTCCTCCCTCCAGCAGCAGGTCAGCGACCTGGAGGTGCAGCACCAGACCCTCCAGGGCGAGGAGGAGAAGCTGACGCTGGCCGCGCAGCGCCTCCAGGCCAAGGTGGACGCCTTCCGTACGAAGAAGGAGACCATCAAGGCCACCTACACGGCCGCCCAGGCGCAGACCCGCATCGCGGAGTCCTTCTCCGGCATCTCGGAGGAGATGAGCGACGTCGGCCTCGCCATCCAGCGGGCCGAGGACAAGACCGCCCAGCTCCAGGCCCGGGCCGGCGCGATCGACGAGCTGCTCGCCTCCGGTGCCCTGGACGACCAGAGCGGCCTCGGCTCCAAGGACGACATCCAGGCCGAGCTGGACCGCCTCTCCGGCGGCACCGACGTCGAGCTGGAGCTCCAGCGGATGAAGGCCGAGCTGGCCAGCGGCCCGTCCGCGCAGCAGCAGGCCATCGAGGGCGGCGCCCCCGGCACCGCGCAGCCGCACCAGACCCAGCACCGGTTCGACAAGCAGTAGGACAGGGGCCCGTCATGATTGTCCGCATCATGGGGGAGGGCCAGGTCAGCCTGGCCGACGAGCACTTCACCGAGCTGAACGCGCTGGACGACGAGCTCCTGGAGGAGATGGAGTCCGGCGACGGGGAGGGCTTCCGGCGCACGCTGGGCGCACTCCTCGACGCGGTGCGGCGCCTGGGCAGCCCGCTGCCGGACGACGCGCTGGAGCCGTCCGAGCTGATCCTGCCCGCGCCCGACGCCACGCTTGACGAGGTGCGGGCGATGCTCAGCGACGACGGCCTCATCCCGGGCTGAGGCTGCCGGGGTACGTACGTGCACGACACGTTCACCGACACCGCGAAGGGCCCGCCCCCGTACCGCACGGGGGCGGGCCCTTCGGCCGTCCGCGCCGTCGCCGCTATTCGCGCCGGTCGGCGGCGGGATGCTTCTCCGGGTCGGAGAGCCCGCTGATGAAGTTCTCGAACTTGCGCCGGGGCCGTGCCCAGCGCCGGTCGTGGTGGAAGGCCCGCAGCCCCGCCTTCGCCCGCGCGCGCGGGCGGTTGGCGTAGAAGCGCTTGGCGTACGGGGACCCGGGCCGGGCCAGGCGCACCGCCCCGATCAGCGCGACGAAGGGGATCACCAGGCCGAATATCGCGGTGCGCGGCTTCCCCTTCCACAGGGCGATCAGGGCGAGGAAGAAGTTGGTGGCGGTGTTCATGACGACGAGCCCGCGGCTGTGCCGTTCCTCCGCCGACAGCTCGTTGACGCCGAAGGGCAGGAAGCCGCCCAGCACCAGCGCCACCACGGCGGCCGTCAGCACCACGATCTCCACGCTCTTGCGGCCCTGTTCGCTCCAGTAGACGTCGTCCAGGTGCAGGATCAGCGCGAACTCGTCCAGCACCAGGCCCGCCCCCAGGCCGAAGAGGACCGCCGAGAGCCCGGCGCCGAAGCTGTGCCCGCCGCTGCCGATCGCGCCGAACCCGCCGATGATGACGAGGACCACGCCCGGCACGACGTGGTGGACGTGCAGCCCGCCCGGGGTGATGTTCTTGAAGGGTCCCCGGCCGGCCCGGATCAGCCGCGTGATCACCCGTGTGACCAGGAACGACAGCACGAAGGACAGCAGGGCGAGGAGCAGGGGGAGCTTGCCCGGCTCGATGATGTTGCGTTCCCACCAGTGACCCACGACACCCGCTCCCGATATGACACGTATTGAGCAATTTACCGCTCACCGTAAGCGGGTAGCGTTCGCGCCGATGACAGACTCGACCGATGATCCGCTGCCGCAGCCGCCCGGGGAACGCGCCTCCCTGGCCGACGGGATCCGCTTCGCCTTCGGCACGCTGACCGTCCTGCCCGCACGCATCACCCGCTGGGACCGGCCCGCCGCCCGCACCGGCATGGCCTGCGCCCCGCTCGCCGGCCTCGCCGTCGGCCTGCTCGCCGCCGTGCCCGGGACGCTCCTGCTGGTCCTCGGCGGCGGCCCGCTGCTCGCCGCGGCCGTCGCCGTCGCCGTGCCGGCGGCGCTGACCCGCGGACTGCACCTGGACGGCCTGGCCGACACGGCCGACGGGCTGGGCAGCGCCAAGCCCGCCGAGGACGCCCTGCGGATCATGAAGCAGTCCGACATCGGCCCCTTCGGGGTCATCTCCCTCCTCGTCGTCTTCCTGGTCCAGGTGGCCGCCCTGGCCAACGCGTACGCCGACAGCTGGATCCGGGGCGCCCTGGCCGCCGTGCTCGCCGCCGTCACAGCCCGCCTCGCGATGACCCTGGCCGCCCGCGAGGGCGTCCCCGCCGCCCGGCCCGAGGGGCTCGGCGCGGCGGTGGCCGGCGTGGTCCCGCACCGGGTTGCCGCCTGCGCGGCCGCCGCCGTCGTCGCCCTCGCGGCCCTCGCCGCCCTCCCGGCGGGCCCGTTCGCCGCCGCGCAGCACGCGGCTGCCGTCCTCGCGGCCCTGCTCGCCGCCGAACTCCTGCTCCGCCGCTGCGTCAGCCGCTTCGGCGGGGTCACCGGGGACGTCTTCGGCGCCGTCTGCGAGGTCGCCGCGACCACCGTCCTGCTGGTCCTCGCCCTCGGCTGAATACCCTGACGGCATGACAGACCCCGACGGCGCCGGCCCCGCCCGCATCCGAGTCCTGCTCGCCGACGACCAGGCGCTGCTGCGCAGCGCGTTCAAGGTGCTCGTCGACTCCGAGGCCGACATGGAGGTCGTCGGCGAGGCCTCGGACGGGGCCCAGGCGTACGCCCTCGCCCGCGAACGGCGGGCCGACGTCGTCCTCATGGACATCCGGATGCCCGGCACCGACGGACTCGCCGCCACCCGCATGATCAGCGCCGACCCGGAGCTGTCCGACGTCCGCGTCGTCATGCTGACGACCTTCGAGGTCGACGAGTACGTGGCCGCGGCCCTGCGCGCCGGCGCCTCCGGCTTCCTCGGCAAGGGCGCCGAACCCGACGAGCTCCTCAACGCCATCCGCGTCGCGCACGCCGGCGAGGCGCTGCTCTCCCCGGCCGCCACCAAAGGGCTCATCGCCAGCTTCCTCGCCCAGGGCGGCCGCGCCGACGCCCCCGCCACCGGGTCCGCCCACGCCGAACGGCTCGCCACGCTGACCGGACGCGAGCGCGAGGTCCTCGTACAGGTCGCCGGCGGGCTGTCCAACGACGGCATCGCCGCCCGGCTGGAGGTCAGCCCGCTGACCGTGAAGACCCACGTCAACCGGGCCATGGCCAAGCTCGGGGCCCGCGACAGGGCGCAATTGGTGGTCATCGCGTACGAATCGGGACTGGTCCGGCCGCGCGCCGAGTGACCCGCGGCGGACCGCAGTAGGAAGGAGTACTGCGGACGCGGTATGCCGCACATAAGGACGGCACCTGGGAGCGACGCAGCGGGCTTGCCGGGTGCGGAAGGCTGGAGGGGCCCTCGCGAACGACCAGCAGAGAGATCCCACACCCATGTCCTGGCTGTCCCGCTTCAGCCTCGCCCAGAGAGCGCTGGTCGGCCTCGTGTCGATCGTGGCGCTCCTGTTCGGCGCCATAGCCATCCCGCAGCTCAAGCAGCAGCTGCTGCCCTCCATCGAACTCCCGATGGTCTCCGTGCTCGCGCCGTACCAGGGCGCCTCGCCCGACGTGGTCGAGAAGCAGGTGATCGAGCCGATCGAGAACACCCTCAAGGGCGTCGACGGCATCACCGGCATCACCTCGACCGCCAGCGAGGGCAACGCCCTCATCCGCGCCACGTTCGACTACGGCGACAGCGGCACCAAGCAGCTCGTCGCCGACGTCCAGCAAGCCGTCAACCGGGCCCGCGTCCGGCTGCCCGCCGAAGTGGACCCGCAGGTCGTGGCCGGCTCCACCGACGACATCCCGACCGTCGTCCTCGCCGTCACCTCCGACAAGGACCAGCAGGCGCTCGCCGACCAGCTGAACCGTTCCGTCGTCCCCGTCCTGGAGGACATCGACGGCGTCGGCCAGGTCAGCGTCGACGGCGTCCGCGACCTCCAGGTCACCATCACCCCGGACAACGCCAAGCTCGCCGCCGCCGGCCTCGACGGCGCCGCGCTCGCCGAGGGCCTCAGGGCGGGCGGTACGACCGTCCCCGCCGGCTCCTTCGACGAGCAGGGCAAGAACCGCACCGTCCGCGTCGGCTCCGGCTACACCTCGCTCGCCCAGCTGGAGGACCTCCGGCTGACCGCGGGCCCCGGCAAGCCCGTCGTCCGCCTCGGTGACGTGGCCGCCGTCAAGCAGGAGCCGGCCAAGGCCGACTCCATCACCCGCACCAACGGCAAGCCCAGCCTGGCCCTCGTCCTCACCATGGACAAGGACGGCAGCGCCGTCGCCATCTCCGACGCCGTCAAGGACAAGCTCCCCGAGCTGCGCTCCACGCTCGGCTCCGGCGCCGAGCTGACCGTCGTCAGCGACCAGGGACCGGCCGTCGCCCGCTCCATCTCGGGCCTGACCACCGAGGGCCTGCTCGGTCTCGTCTTCGCCGTCATCGTGATCCTGGTCTTCCTGGCCTCGATCCGCTCGACGCTGGTCACCGCGGTCTCCATCCCGCTGTCCGTGGTCCTCGCGCTGATCGTGCTGTGGACCCGCGACCTGTCCCTCAACATGCTGACGCTGGGCGCCCTCACCATCGCCATCGGCCGGGTCGTCGACGACTCGATCGTGGTCCTGGAGAACATCAAGCGCCACCTCGGCTACGGCGAGGAGCGCGAGGCCGCGATCACCACCGCCGTGAAGGAAGTGGCCGGCGCGGTCACCTCGTCCACGCTCACCACCGTCGCCGTCTTCCTGCCGATCGGCCTCGTCGGCGGCATGATCGGCGAGCTCTTCGGCTCCTTCTCGCTCACCGTCACCGCCGCCCTGCTGGCCTCGCTGCTGGTGTCCCTGACGGTCGTGCCGGTGCTGTCGTACTGGTTCCTGCGCGCCCCCAAGGGCGTCTCGTCGGCGGACGCCGAAAGCCGCGCGCGGGCCCGCCGCGAGGCGGAGGAGAAGGAGGCCAACAGCCGCCTCCAGCGCTTCTACGTACGGGTCCTCGGCTTCGCCACCCGCCGCCGGCTGACCAGCGTCGCCATCGCGGCCGTCGTCCTCGTCGCCACCTTCGGGATGACCCCGCTGCTGAAGACGAACTTCTTCGACCAGGGCGACCAGGACGTCCTGACGGTCAAGCAGGAACTGCCCGCCGGCACCTCGCTGGCCGCCTCCGACGAGGCCGCCCGCAAGGTGGAGAAGGCCCTGGACGGCATCGAGGGCGTCAAGGACCACCAGGTCACCGTCGGCTCCTCCGGGTTCCTGGCGGCCTTCGGCGGCGGCACCGGCACCAACCAGGCCTCCTTCCAGGTCACCCTGGACGACGCCGGCCAGTCCGACGCCGTCAAGAAGCGCATCCAGGACGCCCTCGGCAAGCTCCGGGGCATCGGCGACACCTCCATCTCGGCGGGCGGCGGCTTCGGCAGCCAGAACCTGAGCGTGGTCGTCAAGGCCGGCGACGGCGCCGTCCTCGCCAAGGCCGCCGAACAGGTCCGCGCCGAGGTGGCCACCCTCAAGGACGTCACCGACGTCCAGAGCGACCTGGCCCAGTCCGTGCCCCGCATCTCGGTCACCGCCACCCCCAAGACCGCCGAGGCCGGTCTCAACCAGGCCGCACTGGGCGCGATCGTCGCCCAGGCCGTCCGCGGCAACCCGGTGGGCAAGGCCGTGCTCGACAACACCGAGCGGGACATCGTCATCCGCTCCGCGCAGCCCGCCGCCACCCTGGCCGAGCTCCAGGCCCTGCCGGTCGGCCCCGCCAGGCTCGGTGACATCGCCGAGGTCAAGGAGATCCCCGGCCCGGTCGCGATGACCCGGATCGACGGCGCCCGCGCCGCCACCGTCACCGCCAAGCCGGTCGGCGACAATACGGGCGCGGTCAGCGCCGCGCTCCAGACCAAGCTCAAGGCCCTGGACCTGCCCGAGGGCGCCACCGCCGCCATCGGCGGGGTCTCCGAGGACCAGGACGAGGCCTTCGCCTCGCTGGGCCTGGCCATGTTCGCGGCCATCGCGATCGTGTTCATGCTGCTGGTCGCGACGTTCCGCTCGCTGGTCCAGCCGCTGATCCTGCTGGTCTCCATCCCCTTCGCGGCCACCGGCGCGCTGGGCCTGCTCATCGCCACCGGCACCCCCATGGGCGTCCCCGCGATGATCGGCATGCTGATGCTCATCGGCATCGTGGTCACCAACGCGATCGTCCTGATCGACCTGGTCAACCAGTACCGGGCGCAGGGCCTGGGCGTCGTCGAAGCGGTCGTCGAGGGCGGCCGCCACCGCCTGCGCCCGATCCTGATGACGGCCCTGGCGACGATCTTCGCGCTGCTCCCGATGGCGCTGGGCGTCACCGGCGAGGGCGGGTTCATCTCGCAGCCGCTCGCGGTGGTCGTGATCGGCGGCCTGGTCAGCTCGACCCTGCTGACCCTGCTCCTGGTGCCGACGCTCTACACGATGATCGAGCTCCGCAAGGAACGCCGCCGGGCGAAGAAGAAGGCCCGCCTCACGGTGGTCCCGACCCCGTCGGCGGACGAGACCCCGGTCGGGGTCTGAGCAACGCGCGAAGGGGCCCGGGGGGGGGGGGGGGGGGGGGGGGGGGGGGGGGTCGGTGTCTCCTCTGGTTGCTCTTCTG
>NZ_JBWKEZ010000109.1:5081-17128 GCF_056434525.1 Streptomyces sp. NPDC044002 | reverse complement strand
CTTTCCTCTTCCTTTGCTTCTTTTCCCTGCCCCCCCCCCTCCCCCCCCTTCTGCCTCCCCCCCCCCCCCCCCCCCCCCCCCCCCCCCCCCCCCCCCCCCCCCCCCCGGCACACCTGCTAGGAGCTCTGCGGTCCGCCGGTGTCCGTGCCGTCGCACATCGCTTCGCCGTACAGCCCGGTCAGGGCGGCGTCGACGGGGTGCGGCGGCCGGCCGCCGGCGGGGTCCGGGGGGCTCCAGCGCTGGAGGTTGACGGCCACGGACATCTGGCGCCTGCCGTCGGCGCGGGTCAGGGAGAGGGTCCCGGCTCCCCAGACCGAGCCGTCGTGGCCCCAGAAGGTGCCGCAGTCCGGGACGGTGACCTTGTGGAGGCCCAGGCCGTACTGGATGGTCGTGGCCGTGCCGTCCAGGTCGCGGACGACGGGGATGGTGCGCTGCATCTGCTCCAGGGAGGCGCGGCTGACGATCCTGCCGTCGAGGAGGCGGGCGTAGAAGCGGTTGAGGTCCGCCATGGTCGACACCAGGGCGGCGCCCGTCCCGGCCCAGGACATGTCGTAGACGCTGTAGTCGCGCGGCGGGTCGAGGAGGCCGAACGCGGCCTCGTACATGAGGGAGTGGGGGCCTTCGATCTCCGGGCCGGACGGGAATCCGGTGTGCCGCAGGCCGGCGCGCCGGATCACGTCGCGGGTGATGTACTCCTGCGCCGGGCTGCCGGTGACCCGTTCCAGGAGTTCGCCGAGCAGCAGGTAGTTGGTGTTGGAGTACGTGCCCGTCGGGGCGCCGGGCTCGCCGGCGGGCGGTGCCGCGAGGCCCAGTGCGATCAGTTCGGCGGGGCGGAAGTGCCGGAAGCGGTTGTCGTCGAGGCTGGCGGGCGAGCCGGTCCGGAGGGACGGGAAGGCGTAGGGGATGTAGTCGGGGAGGCCGCTGGTGTGGTTGAGGAGCATCCGGACGGTGATCTTCCTGCCGCGCTCCCCCGGCACCAGGTCGGGGAGGTGGTCGCCGATCGGGTCGTCGAGGCGGATCCGGCCGCGCTCGACCTGCTGCATGACGGCGACGGCGGTGAAGGTCTTGGTGACGCTGCCGACGCGGTGGCGCAGGTCCGCGGTGGCGGGGCGGCCGGTCGTGACGTCGGCGACCCCGGAGGCGCCGCGCCAGGTCCGGCCGGCGACGCGCACCTCGCCGTACACCCCGGGGACGCCGGCCCGGTGGACGGCGTCCATGGCGGCCCGCAGCTCCGCGGGGGTGGTCGCGGGCGGGGCGGGGGCGGCCGCCGCGGGTACGGCGCCGGCTGTGGCGAGCAGGGCGACGCCCGCGCACAGGGCGAGGCGGAGCTTCTTCGGTCGGGTCGGCACGGTGGTGCTCCTTTCGGGAGGTGGCGGGTGGTTCAGCCGGCGAGGGCGCGGCGCAGGACGGCGCCGAGTTCGGCGTTCTGGCGCTGGGAGACCTCGGCGGACAGGATGGCCTGCGAGCCGTGGAAGGTGCCGGGCCACTGGTGGATCTCGACCGGTACGCCCGCCCGGAGCAGGCGCAGCCCGTAGTCGAGGCCCTCGTCCCGGTTGGGGTCGAACTCCGCGGTGGAGATGTAGGCCGGGGGCAGGCCGGACAGGTCGGCCGCCCGGGCCGGCGCGGCGTACGGGGTCGCGGGTCCGGGGCCGAGGTAGTGCCGCCAGCCGGCGGTGGCCTTGTCGCGGTAGAACCAGGGGGTGTCGGTGAAGTTCCGGGCCGACCAGCTGTCCTGGCGGTCGTCGAGGCCGGGCTGGTTGAGCAGCTGGAAGCGGATCGCCGGTCCGTGGTGGTCGCGGGCCCGCAGGGCGACGGCGGCCGCGAGGTTGGCGCCGGCGCTGTGGCCGCCGACCGCGATGCGGGCCGGGTCGATGCCGAGGGCGTCGGCGTTGCCGGCGGTCCAGGCGAGGACGGCGTACGCGTCGTCCAGGGCGGCGGGGAAGGGGTGTTCGGGGGCGAGGCGGTAGTCCACCGAGATCACCACCGCTCCGGAGCCGGCGGCTATCCGGCTGGCCCAGGGGTGTTCGGTGTCGAGGTCGCCCATGGTGAATCCGCCGCCGTGCATCCACACGACGGCGCCCTCGGCGCCGTGCGGGCGGTAGACGCGTACGGGCACGTCGGGGTCGGCGGCGACGGTGCGGTCCTCGACCTCCATGTCCGCGGCGTCGGGCGCCGGTACGGCGGAGGCCAGTTCGGCGAAGCTCTTGCGGGCGGCGACCGGGTCGCCGAGGTCGGTCCGCGGGAAGAAGGGTACGAATGCTTCGAGTTCGGGGTCCATGACGGACATCCTCACGGGGCGGGCGGTCCCGGGTCGTCCGCCGTCCGTCGGGCATCCGGGCCCGATCGCGCGCCGATCGGCGCCCCCTGCCGCCCGGCCGTGCCTCCTATGCTTGCGCCATGGAGGCACTCGCCGTACGGCTGTCGGGACTCGATCCGTACGTGGACGGGGCCCTGCGCATCGTCGCGTTCTACGACACGCTCATGCGCCGGCGGGTGGACCTCGCCGCGCTCGCCCGGGCCTCGGCGGGGCTGGCCGAATGCGTAGCCGGGATCCGGCTGTTCGGGACGGGGCGGACGATCCGTGTCTCGCCCGACGGCGGTGCGGCTCCGGACGGGGCTCCGGACGGGCCCGTGTCCGGCTCGGTGGCGGTGGTCCTCGACGAGGAGGAGATCGGCTCGGTGTGGCTGGAGCGGCCGGGTCCGGCCGGTCCGCTCGACGAGGTGCTCCTGGAGCGGCTGGCCATCGCCGTCGCGGCCGCGGTCGAACGGTACGGGCCGGCCCGGACCACGATGG
Organism: Streptomyces sp. NPDC044002; assembly: GCF_056434525.1. Taxonomy (NCBI): domain Bacteria; kingdom Bacillati; phylum Actinomycetota; class Actinomycetes; order Kitasatosporales; family Streptomycetaceae; genus Streptomyces; species Streptomyces sp. NPDC044002. The sequence continues at coordinate 14,334 of NZ_JBWKEZ010000109.1, read as the reverse complement.
CGGACCCGGCCCTCGTCGAGCTGGTGATCGGTGCCGGGACCGACGAGGCGGCCAGGGCCCGGGCGCTGCGGCTGCTGGGGTTCGCCGCCGGTACGCCGGTCCGGGTGGCCGCCGTGCGGCCGGGGCCGGTGCCGCTCGACCGGGTGGGCGGGCTGGTCTGCCCGGGGCGGCCGGTGAAGGGGGCGGTGGTCGCCGGGGTCGGCGTCGTCCTGGCCGCGGCCGTGGAGCCGGACCGGTTCCCGCAGGGCGTGTACGCGGGCATCGGCGCCGCCGGGCGGCCCGACGTGGCGTGGCGGGAGGCCCGTACCGCCCTGCGGTTCGCCACCGCGCGCGAACCGGTCGTCCGCTACGCCGCGTTGGGCGCGCTGGCGCTCCTGGCGGAGGTGCCGCGGGAGGTCCTGCGCGGCAACCCGGACGTGGTGGCCCTGGCCCGGCTGGCGGGCAGTCCCGAGGACCTGGAGACATTGGACGCGTACTGCGCCACGGGGTCGCTGCGCCGGGCGGCCGACCTGCTCCACCTGCACCACAGCAGCGTGGCCCGCAGGATCGAGCAGATCGGCCGGGTGCTGGACCTCGACCTGACCGGGACGCCCGGGCTGTACCGGGCCGGGCTGGCGCTGGCCGCGTGGCGGCTGCTCGAAGGGTGAGGGCGTGCGGGGTGCCGGCGCTCCCGCGAGGGCCGGCACCCCGTGCGGGTCAGGGGCAGCCCGTGCCCGTGGCGGGGTTGGCGCAGACGTCGGTGCCGGGGCCGCCGTCGTTGGTGTTGGTGCCCGGCCCGCCGTCGAGGCTGTCGTTGCCGACGTCGCCGAAGAGGAAGTCGTCGCCTTCCCCGCCGGCCAGGGTGTCGTCACCTGGGTTGCCGTGCAGGATGTCGCTGCCCGTGCCGCCGGCGATGCGGTCCGCGCCGGGGCCGCCGGTGACGCGGTCGTCCCCGGGGCCGGCGCAGACCAGGTCGTCGCCGGCGACGGCGTTGACGGTGTCGTTGCCGCCGTGGGCGAGGATGACGTCGCGGCCGGGGGTGCCGTTGAGGAGGTCGTTGCCGGGAGTGCCGGTGATGGTCGGCTGCTCGCCGAAGCAGGTGGTCGCGTCGACGGTGGTGCTCTCCTGGGCGGTGTCGTTGGCGGGGGACGGGTCGGAGACCGCGCCGGCCACGGCCGCCGTGTCGGTGAGGACGTCCTCCGTCGTGGCCAGTGCCGTGATGGTCCGCGCGGCGCTCGCTCCGGCGGTGAGCGTGCCGATGTCACAGGTCACGACGTCGGGGGTCGAACCGGCGGCCGTGCACCCGGCGGAGGCGGAGACGAACTGGAGTCCGGCGGGCAGGGTGTCCTTGAGGACGACGCCCTCGGCGGTCTGCGGGCCGTTGTTGGACGCGGTGAGCGTGTACGTCACGTTCTGGCCCTCCACGACGGGGTCGGAGCCCGTGTCGGACTTGGTGACGGCGAGGTCGGCTTCGGTCAGGGCGATGCGGCCGATGTAGCCGGCGGTCTCGGCGAACCAGATGTTGTCGTCCGGACCCTTGGTGATGCCCCAGGGGCCTCGCTCCGAGGAGGGCAGCGGGAACTCCGCGATGACTCCCGCGGTGCTGATCCGCCCGATCCGCCCGCTGTTGCGTTCGGTGAACCAGAGGCTGTCGTCCGGGCCGGCGACGATGTCCTGCGGCTGGGGCGAGGCGCCGTCCGACGGGACGTCGAACTGGGTGATCGCGCCGGAGGTAGTGATCCGGCCGATCCGGTTGCCGCCGAACACGGTGAACCAGAGGTTCCCGTCGGGGCCGGTGGTGATGTCGGTGGGGCCGCCGCCGCCGGGGACCGGGAATTCGGTGACGGCGCCGGACGGGGTCATGCGGCCGATCAGGTTGTCGCCGATCTCGGTGAACCAGAGGTTCCCGTCCGGGCCGGTGGTGATGTAGGAGGGCTGGCCGGAGCCGGCGGGCAGGGGGAACTCCGTGAGGGCGCCGGTCGTGGTGATCCGGCCGATCCGGTGGGCGTTCTGCTCGGTGAACCACAGGGCGCCGTCCGGGCCCGCGGTGATGCCGGTGGGCTCGACGAACTGCTCGGGCAGGGGATAGACGGTGACCGTGCCGTTCGTGTCGATCTTCCCGACCCTGGAGTCGAAGGTCTGCATGGTGAACCAGAGGTTCCCGTCGGGGCCCGTGGTGATGTCGTGCAGGGCGCTGAACGGAGGCACGGAGTACTCGGCGATGAGGGTGCCGGCCGGGCTCATCCGCCCGATCTTGTCGGCGGCCACCTTGGTGAACCACAGGTTGCCGTCCGGACCGGAGGTGATCCCGACCGGGGTGCTCGGGTTGGTGAGGGGGTATTCGACGAGGTTCACGGCCGCCTCGGCCCGGGGTGCGCCGGGGGCCAGGGGCAGGACGGCGGCCAGCAGGACTCCGGAGAGCAGCGCCGCGAGGCGGCCGCGGCGGCGGGGCCGGGGCGGTTCGGGGGCCGCCGGTTCCGGCGCGTTGCGGGTGGAGGGCATGGGCGGGCACCTTTCGGTCGGGCGGGAACGCGCCCGTCGTACCAAGGCCCGATCGTTTCTGCGGATGCGGCGGCGCCCGCGGCTCGCCGTCCCTTCACCCGGATTCCACCCGAACGGACGCGTCCCGCTGCCGCCGGGCCGGGCTCCCGCCGGGTTCCTATGCTCGAAGGAGGACGGCCATCGGCACCGTACGGACGAGGAGGCGGGTGGCATGACCGGGACGGCGGACGCGCGCGAGGCCGACCGCGCGCTCAAGGAGAAGCACCGGACGATGTGGGCGCTCGGCGATTACCCGGCGGTCGCCACACAGGTCGTGGCGGGGCTCGGGCCCGCGCTGGTCGAGGCCTGCGGGGTGAAGGACGGGGACCGGGTGCTGGACGTCGCCGCGGGGTCGGGCAACGCTTCGATCCCGGCCGCGCTGGCCGGCGCCGACGTGGTGGCCTGCGACCTCACGCCCGAGCTGCTGGCCGTGGGCCGCAAGGAGGCCGAGGCGCGCGGTGCCGTGCTGAGCTGGCAGGAGGCGGACGCGGAGGCGCTGCCGTTCGAGGACGCGACCTTCGACACGGTGATGTCCTGTGTCGGGGTCATGTTCGCCCCGCACCACCGGCCCACCGCCGACGAGCTGGTGCGGGTCTGCCGGCCCGGCGGGACGATCGGGCTGCTCAACTGGACCCCGGAGGGCTTCATCGGGCAGATGTTCGCCACCATGAAGCCGTACGCACCGCCGCCCCCGCCGGGAGCCCAGCCGCCCCCGCTGTGGGGGAACGAGGAACACGTACGGACGCTGCTCGGCGACCGCGTCACCGGCGTCGAGGCGCGTCGGCGGCCGCTGCGGGTGGACGCGTTCCGGGAGCCGGAGGAGTTCCGGGAGTTCTTCAAGGCCGCGTACGGGCCGACGATCGCCGTCTACCGGTACATCGCCGACGATCCCGGGCGGACCGCGGCCCTGGACGGGGCCCTCGCCGGCCTGGCGGCCGGCGCCCTGCGGGACGGGGTCATGGAGTGGGAGTACCTGCTGCTCACCGCGCGGCGCGCCACCGCCTGAGCGCGGTGCTGCCGGGGCGGCGCCGGGGCGCGCCGCCGACCGGCCCAATGCCGGTGTCCCGGCGGCCGGCGGGCGATCCTTCAGGCCGGGCGGTACGGGGCCGTCCGGCGGAAGGAGTCGCGGTGGCAGCAGCATCCCCCGAGGAGCGCCCGGCGGACGCGGGACGCGCGGGACGGTACGGCGAGGCGCTGTTCCGGCCGGAGGCGCCCGGTGAGGGCGAGCGCATCGACCACGCCGCCCTCGTCTACGACCCGCTCACCCGGCAGCGGCTGCGCGCGCTCGGCGTCGGTCCCGGCTGGCGCTGCCTGGAGGTCGGTGCCGGTACGGGCACGGTCGCCCGGTGGCTCGCCGAGGAGGCCGGGGTCGGCGAGGTCGTCGCCCTGGACCGCGACACCAGCCGGCTGGCGCCGCTCGCCGGACCCCGGCTGCGGGTGCTCACCGACGACCTGAACCGGCTGGACGACGAGGCGGAGCTCGGTTCCTTCGACCTGGTCCACGCCCGGTTCGTGCTGATGCACCTCCCCGAACGCCGGGCCCTCGTCGACCGCCTCGCCAAGCGCCTGCGGCCCGGCGGGTACCTCGTCCTCAGCGACGCGGCGGACGTGCCCGACCCCGCCGACGCGCGCTCCGCGTACCGGCGCACCCTGGACGCCATGTGGCGGACGCTCTCGGAGACCATCGGCACCGACGTCGCGGCCGTGCTCGACTACCCGCACACCCTGCGCGCGGCCGGTCTGGCCGAGGTCGCCGCCGAGCTGGTCTGCCCGCCCCTGACACCGGGCAGTCCGCTCGCGGCCTTCTGGCGCGAGACCTGGCAGCGGATGCGGACGGAGCTCCTCGCGCCGGGCCGGCTCGAACCGGTCGTCTTCGACGAGGCCCTCGCCTACCTGGACTCCCCCGGCCTGGCCGAACTCGGCCCCGGCATGCTCACCGCCTGGGGCCGCCGCCCGACGCCGCGCGCCTGACCCTGCGGCGGTGCTTTCCGGCCGTTCCCCTCCGCACCGGGGGAACGGGCCGGTATCGGGGGCAGGCGCGCCCACGGCGGCGACGCGCCGCCCCGCGCGGAACCCGCGCCGGCACACAGGAACCGGAGGAACGGTCATGCTCATCACGGTCACCCGCACCGGCGGCTTCACCGGAGCCGAGAAGCTCCGTGCGCTCGACACGGCGGGGCGGCAGGACGCGGCACGGCTCGAGGAGCTCGCCCACCGGGCCGTCTCGTCCGTGGCGGACGGATACCACTACCGCATCACCGTCGACGGCGAGGTCCTGGACGTGGAGGACCCGTGCCTGTCCGACGACCAGCGGACGCTGATCCGTACCGTCCTCGGCGAAGGGGCCTGACGGCCGCACGGACGCCGCGGCCGTCAGTCCTCACGCCCGTCCGCCGCCGCGCCCGTCAGTGCACGGTCCAGTTGAACTTGCCGCCCCCGACCCAGCGGACCTCGTCCAGGTCGTCCAGGTCGTGGATGGTGATCCCCGCCTCGGCGGCGACCAGCAGCACGTCCGTCATCGATTCCGCCCGGCCGACGAACTCCCCGTCGAGCTCGATGATCCGGAACGGCGGATTTCCGGGTTGGACGCCCAGGACGGTGATGCGCGCCGGGGAGAGGTGAGGTGTCAGGCCTTCGGTCATGGGGAGACGGTTGCACGCCGTGACCGGTGACGGGCGCGGCGACACGGCCCGGGGAGCCGATCGGCGGCGTACGGGCGACCGCGGGCCCCGGGGCGGGGCCGCCGCGGCGGCGGGTGTCAGACCCGCTGCCAGGCGGCCGCCGCCCACGAGAACAGGCCGAACAGGACCAGGCCCGCCGCCACCGCCACCAGCAGCCACGGCCCGGCCGGGGTGTCGGCGAAGGCGCGCAGGGTGTCGTCGACGCCCCTGGCCTTGCCCGGGTCGTACTCCACCGCGGCGTAGAGCGCGCAGCCGCCCGCCGCCGCGAACAGGGCGCCCCGGGCGAGGCCGCCCCCGACGCCGAGCACGTCGACGGCACCGCTGACCCATCCCGGCCGGGAGGGCGGCGCCAGGTCGTCGCGGAACTTCCGGAGTACCGCCGACACCGCGATCACCACCCCGCCCACCGCCACGCCGAGTCCCGCCAGGGCCACCAGCCAGCGGCCGCCGGGCCATTCCAGGACGCTCGCGGTGGCGTCGCGCGACTGCTCGTCGCCGGATCCGCCGCCGCCCTGCCCGGCCGCGAAGGCGATGACGGAAGCGGCGACCGCGGCGTAGAACACAGCCCGGCAGGCCGCCCCGAACCGTTTGCCGGCCTTGCGCCCGTCGGGCCCGGCACCGCCGAAGGCCGCCTCCGAGAGCCTCCACAGGGTCATCCCGACCAGGCCGGTGCCGACGGCCCAGATCAGCATCCGGCCCAGGGGGCCGCCCGCCAGCCCGGCGAGGGCGCCCTGCCGGTCCGCCTGCCGTCCGGCGTCGTCCCCGAACGCGATGCGCAGGGCGAGGGCGCCGACGAGGACGTACAGGACCCCGCGCGTGGCGAGTCCCGCGCGGGCCGCGACCACGATCCCGGTACGCGGGGCGCCGTCCTGGACCCGGGCCCCTCCAGAAGTCGACTGCATGGCCACCCCTCCGCTCCCGGAGCGCCGGTGCGCTCCCTGCGGGGCGTCTGCCCCGTACGGCGCGGTTGTCCCGGGCGGCCGCGGGGGTGACGCTGCGTGGCGGGCGGCTCGACGGCCGGTGGGGTCAGCGGCCCAGCGCTCCGCGCACGGTGATCCCGTAGCGGCGGCGCAGGCGCCACACCTCCCAGACGGAGAGCGCGGTCACCGAGAGGGGGCCGCCGAGCAGGAAGGTGTAGAGCACCTCCGGGGGCGCGGCGACGTCGGGGCCGTTGAAGAGCTGGAAGGCGAACAGCGACCACACCAGCAGCGGCGAGAGCAGTGCCGGGAGCAGCTGGTGGACGTCCGAGGCGCGGAAGCAGGAGGCCACGCAGACGTAGGCGGCGAGGACCGTGTACGGGATCGAGGCGATCAGCAGGACCAGGGCGAGCAGCCAGCCGATGGCCGAGACGATGAAGCCGACCAGGGAGCACAGGATGCCGCGGCCGAAGATCCCGGAGAAGAAGTCCGCCACGTCGGTCTCGCTCGCGAGGTCACCCCTGACTGTGGTGAGGGAGAGCCAGACCAGCGCGGGCCCCAGGGCGAGCGCGAGCATGTACACGATCGGCCCGACCAGGCGGCGGACGAAGGCGCGGCGCCGGTCCGGGGTGCCGGCGATGAGGAAGGCGCTGATGCCGACGATGCTGCCCACCAGCAGGATGCCGCAGGCGAAGCCGAGTTCGGCGAGTTTGCCGAAGACGAAGTCCTGCCGTCCCGAGCTGAGCGGGTAGGCCAGGACGATCCACACGGCGGCGACCAGGCCGAGGAGCGTGCGGATGACCTGGAGGGCGCCTATGAGGCGGTCGTCGGGCCGCTCGTCCGGTCCGGGGGCGTGTTCGCCCATGACGGTGCGGAAGAACTCGTTCATCGCGCCGAAGGGCCCTTCGGACTCCTGGCGCCCCGCCTGCGGCCTGGTCGTGCTCACTTCTCGTCCCCCGGGTGCTGCGCGTGCTTCCCGCGGCGGTGGCAGCCCGCCGCGAACGTCGAACACCCTAGCGGATCTTGAACGGTCGGCCGGTCCGGCCGGGGCGGCGGCTCATCGGGGCGCGGGCGGCTCCTCCGGGGTCTCGGTCCTGGCCAGGGCCAGCACCCCGGCGCAGATCAGGGCGAGGCCCAGGAGCTGCGGGAGCAGCCACCAGCGGGCCCGCAGGTGCTCCTCGTACAGCAGGACCCCCAGGGCGATGCTGACGCCGGCGTCGCCGAGGGTCAGTGCGGGCTGCGAGGCGACCAGCGGGCCGCCCTGCACGGCGTGTTCGAGGAGCAGCAGGGCGCAGACGCCGCTCGCGCCGAAGGCGTACGTCTCCCAGGCCGTCAGGAACGCGCCGATGCCGCCTTCCTGGAGTACGTGCACGGCGGACTTCATCAGCGCGGCCGTGAGCGCGTAGCAGACGGCGGTGGCCGCGCCGAGGCATCCGGCCCGCGTCCGGCCGGGCGGCCGCCGCAGTCCGGTGGCGGCCAGTACCGCCACCGCCGCCGCACAGGCGGCCAGGGCCAGGGCCCAGCGGTCGAAGGGGACGTGGGTCCGGTTCCCGGCGGGCGCGGCGGCCACCAGCACGATCCCGAGCCCGGCGACCACCCCCGCCACGGCGAGCCAGAGCGCGCCCGGCAGCGGAGTGCGGGCCAGGAGCGAGGCGATCAGCAGGGCGAGCGGCAGCTCCAGCACGAACAGGGGCTGTACGAGGGCCAGCGCGCCCGTGGCCAGCGCGAGGGCCTGGCCGGCCCCGGCCGCGATCACCGCCAGGATCCCGGCGATCCACAGCGGCCGCCGCAGCAGGTCGAGGACGAGCCCGAACCGGAAGCCGTCGCTCTGCGGCACGGTGAGCGAGGCCCGCCGCTGGAGGACGGTGGCGAGGGCGTTGCTGAGCGCGGCGAACAGCGCGAAGAGGACCGGGAGGAGGAAGCCCATGCCCCGATCCTGACCGCGCGGGAGCCGCCCCGCGCCGCCCGTTCCCCCGTACGGGTCGGCTGCCGAGGCCCGCGCCCAAATGCTGGCCTTCATGCCCGAGCCGGTGGTGGAGGGCACCCTCGCCATCCTCGGCAGGCCACTGCCCGCCGAAATCGTGACGAGCCCGGACGTCGAGCGGGTCCTGGGCCGGGCGCCGCGCACCTTCGCGCAGTGGGCCGCCCGCACCGCCCCCGCCTTCCGCTGACCCCCGGCGGGCCGGCGGGGGGCCGGGCACGGCATCATGCTGGCAGCCGAAGCCGAACCGGAAGCCGTGGGATGAGCAGCACGCCGAACCACCCGTCGAAGAGCCCCGCCCGAAGGGCCGAACGCCTGATCGCGTTCGTGCCGCTGCTGGTCATCGAGCGCGGGGACCGCGCGGCGGCCGCGGCGGCCCTCGCGCACTGGCAGGAGGCCCTGGACGCGGTCGACCGCGCCCGGCCCGGCCGGATCACACGGCGGGCCGAACCCGCCTGGGACCGGGCCGCCTCCCTGCTGGGCTTCCAGGCCGCGTCCTGGTTCCTGATCACGATCGCCGTGGTCGTGGGCGGTGTGTTCCTGCCCCGGAACCCGGTCACCGGCTGTCTCGTCGTGACCCTGGCGGCCTTCCCCTCCGCGCTCTGCGCGATGCGCGAGGCCGCGCACGAGACCGCGAGGTCGGCGCTGCGCCGCGGGCGGCTGACCGAGCGGGCCGGCCGCCGGCTGAAGCGGTTCCGGCGGGACGCGCTCGCCGCGCTGGTGTCCGTACCGATGTGGGGGATCTGGGCCCTGGCCATCCAGCCCTGGGCCTAGCCGTCAACGCCGTCCGCCGAGGCGGGCCGAGCCCGGTCGCCCGTGATGACAGCGCGTCAGAACAGGCCCGGGGCAGGCGAAGTGACGGGGCGTGGGAAATCGGAGGGTCCGGGACCGGTCGCCGTCGGCGGGGGTCGTCGGCGATGCTGTAGCCGCACCACGCCGATCTTCACCACCGACGACCGAGGGAGATCCATGGCCGACACCGTCAACTCACTGGCCGCCCGTGTTCACGAGCTGCTGGTGGCGCACCTGGCCGACAGCGCCGGGGGGGGGGGGGGGGGGGGGGGGGGAGGCCCCTCCCTCCTCGCGCGCGGCCGCTTCCGTTTTCTTCTTCGCTTTGCCGTCGCCCCGTGGGTGTACGACAGCACCCGACCCCC
>NZ_JBWKEZ010000109.1:0-5071 GCF_056434525.1 Streptomyces sp. NPDC044002 | reverse complement strand
CACCACGGACGGCGGAGGAGCGTCCGCTTAGACCACCGCCAACGACCTGCATCGCATGCGGCAGGAGTGGCGGGGGCCGCGCACCGCCCCCCCCCCCCCCCCCCCCCCCCCACCGCGGCAGGACTTCCTCTCCTCGCTCGCGAGCGGCCTCTTCGGTGTCCCGCTGCGCGTCGACGTCGCCGCGGGGCTCCAGGACGTCATCGCACGCGCCACGGCCCTCGGCCCCGCCGCGACCTGGCTGGTGGCCGCGGGCCACTCGGGTCTCGCCGGCCTGGCCCTCACCCGCGGAGAGGCGGAGCCGTTCCTCTTCCACCTCGACGCCGCGGTGACGGCCGGCTACACCGACTGCGTGGCCCTGCATGCCGGCCCCGTCCTCCCGATGCACCAGGACCCCCGCTTCCGCGCCCTGTACCAGCGGATACGCCTCACCGAGGCCGACCTCGACGAGTTCTTCTGGCTGCACGGGGAGATGCGGGCCGCGGTCAGGGACGCCCAGGACGCGACGGTCGACAACATCGACCGCCTCGACACCGGGGTGTCGCTGCTCCCGCAGACCCCCCTGCCGACCCGGGAACCGGACACCGCTGGCGTCCTGATCACCCGCATCGACCTCGCCGCCGCCCAGACGGCGCTCCAGCAGGCTGCCGTGAAGGCCGAGTTCGGGCGCAGCTCGGGCAACACCGCCCTCAGCCTCATCGACGACACGTGGGACTACTCCCGTGCGCGGCGCGACGCCTGGCACGCCGACGGCCTGGACACGCGGCGCCGGCGGCACGCCGAGGCCCGGGCCTTCACCGAACGCCCCGGCGCCGGCACCGTGCTCCTCCCCGGCCCGCCGCTGGGCTCCTTCGCCTACCCTGCCTGAGTCCGGGCTGCGGTGCGAGGAGGAGGCGGGGCAGGGCCTCCGGGTGCTCCTCCGAGAGCCACCCGACCAGCCGCTCCCCGCACCGCGCGGCGGACCGTCCACAGGTCGCCCTGAGCGGCGCGGCCAGGAGCACGGTCCGGGGCGGCCGGCCGGGAAACGGTAAGGCCCCGGTCTCCGTGAGGAGGCCGGGGCCTTGTCAGAGCGCTGGGCAGGCCTTGCACCTGCATTCCCCCACGGGAAGTGGGGTGTCTTTCCTTGGACCACCAACGCATCGTCCCTTCCACCGTGTTCCGCGGTGGCGGGCTCGAGATCAACTATACGGCACGCGGCCGGCCGCCTCGAACCGCCGGCCGCGTGCCCGTACCCCCGCTCCTAGCCGGCGCGTACGAGGTCCAGGACCTTGATGCCGAGCTCCAGCGCCTCGTCCGGTTCCCGCACGCACTGCTGGAAGTCGACGAAGCAGCTGTCGGCACCCGTCTCCCGGATGCCGGCGAGGACCGCCGCGGTCTCCTCGTACGAGGTGCCCGGCTTGGCGTTGAAGCGGATGTTGCGGCGCAGGGCGTCGGGGTCGCGGCCGGCCTCCTCGGCGGCCTGCCGGGCGACGGCCCAGAGTCCGGCGAGTGCCGCGGACGGCAGGACGGCGCCGACCCAGCCGTCCGCGCGGCGGCCGACCCGGCGCATCGCGGCGGGTGAGAAGCCGCCCAGGTAGACGGGCGGGTGCGGCCGCTGGACCGGGCGCAGGCCGACGTGGGCGCGCGGGATGCGCCAGTGGGTGCCCTCGTGCCCGAACTCCTCCTCGGTCCAGATGCCCTGGAGGACGTCGAGGATCTCGTCGAGCCGTTCGCCGCGCCGCCCGAAGTCGGCGTTGACGGCGGTGTATTCGTCGCGCAGCCAGCCGATCCCGAAGCCGGCGTCCAGCCGGCCGCCGCTGACCTGGTCCAGCGAGGTGAGGGTGCGCGCGAGCAACAGGGGCGGGTACCAGGGCGCGTTGAGGGTGCTCGTGCCGAGGCGGGCGCGGTGGGTCGCGGTGGCGGCGACGGTCAGGACGGTGAGCGGGTCGAGGAAGGTCCGGTACTCGGGCGGGTACGGGTTCTCGGGCGTGTGGCCCGGGTAGATGTCGCTGGGCTCGACCGGGGTCAGCGACCGGTCGCCCACCCAGAGCGAGTCGAACCCGGCGTGCTCCGCGTCGCGCGCGAAGCCGGCTATGCGGGCGGCCTGCGCGTGAGTGCCGTACTGGGGCAGTGCGATGCCTATCTCCATGGGCCCATCGTGGACGCCGGGCGGGCCCGCGGCCCAAAGGCGCCACACGTGACACGTGACACAACGGCCTTGGACGGCCTTGCCCCGAGGCGGCCCTCCCCCGCCGCCTCGGCACCCGTTCGGGCGGTTCCCGTCACCCCGGGCGCCGTAACACGCCGTTGGTCAGGTGAATGCCGGGCCGGAGGCCCCCGGAGGCGGTGTGATCCTGCTTCGACGTCTCGACTTCGACGTCCCGACGTTCCGTCATCGACTCTGGAGTGACATGCGTATTCGAACTGCGATCGCCGCCACCGTCCTGGCCGCGGCCGGCATCCTCGGCGCCGGCGGCACCGCCGTCGCCGACGCCCACGCCGAGGGCTACGCCGTCGGCTCGCCGGGCGTGCTGTCCGGCAATGTCGTCCAGGTGCCGGTGCACATCCCGATCAACGTGTGCGGCAACACCATCAACATCATCGGCGCGCTCAACCCGGCGGCCGGCAACACCTGCATCAACACCTGATGCCGGGACCCCTCGCACCCCGCTCCGGGGTGCGAGGGGATACCGTGTTCCTCCAGTTCAAGAGGGGGAACAGTGATGTCGCACAACGCGGGATGGGGACAGCCCCCGCAGCAGTACGGGCCGCAGTGGGGAGGCGGCTGGATCCAGCCGCCACCGCAGCCGGGGGTCATACCCCTGCGGCCGCTCGGCCCGGGCGAGATGATCGGCGGCGCCTTCAAGGCCTTCCGCCAGTACTGGAAGCCGCTGGTCGGCGTCATGCTCGCGGTACAGGGCGTCGGGTTCCTGCTGGTCACCGCGGCGATCGTGATCGGTGTCGCGGCGGCGAGCAGCAGCTTCTCCGAGGTCTTCGCCGTCGATTCGGACGCGGACGCGGACAGCTCCGACGTGGCGACCGTGTTCCTGGCCCTGCTGCCGGGCGGCGTCATCCTGCTGCTCGTGATGCTGCTGGGAACCGCGGCGATCGGCGCCCTGTGCCCCGCGGTGGTGCAGGAGGCCGTGCTCGGCCGTACCGCGACCTTCCGTGACATGTGGCGCCGCAGCTGGTCCCGGCTGCCCTCGGTGCTCGGCGCCGTTTCGCTGACCGGTCTGATCGCGGGCGGGCCGGCCGTCCTGATCTACGCGATCGGATTCCCGCTGGTGTTCATCGCCCAGGACGGCGGTGGAACGCCGGCCGGCGTGTTCCTGCTGGTCCTGGCGGTCCTGGCCTGGATGCCCGTGGCGGCCTGGCTCGCCGTCCGGTTCAGCCTCGCGCCCGCCGCGGCGGTGTTCGAGGGCCTGCGCCCCGTGGCCGCGCTGCGGCGGTCGGCCGCCCTGGTGAAGGGCAGCTGGTGGCGCGTCTTCGGCGTCACCCTGCTCGCGTACCTCGTGGGGCTGGCCGGCGGTTACGCCATCCAGATGCCGTTCGGCTTCGTCGGCATCCTCGCGCTCTTCCCCGCCATGCTGGACGCCGGCTCCGGCGACGGGACGTCCGCCACGATGATCATCGGGATCGTCGTGTACGCCGTCTGCCTGCTGGCCGGCGCCGTGGTCAGCGCGCTGTTCCAGCTGGGGTACCCGCAGCTGGTGGTCTCCCTGCTGTACGTGGACCAGCGGATGCGCAACGAGAACCTCGCGCCGGCCCTGATCACGGCCGCCCACGTCGACCGCACGCCGGGCCAGGACCCCGCGTCACCCTGACGGGCGCCCCGGGCCGACGGCGTGTGAGCGGGGGTCAGCGCGCGGCGCCGAAGTCCTGCGTCCAGTACTGGCCCGGCTGGGCGAGGCCGATGCCGATCTCCTTGTACGAGCAGTCGAGGATGTTGCGCTTGTGGCCGGGGCTGTTCATCCAGCCCTCCATGACCTGCTCGGGGCTGCTGTACCCGTAGGCGACGTTCTCGCCGTACGTCCGCCACTGGTAGCCCGCGCGGGTGATGCGCTGGCCGGCGTCGGAACCGTCGGACCCGGTGTGGGACATGTTGCGGTGCGCGGCCATGTCGGCGCTGTGGTCCTGCGCGGCCTTGGTGAGCTTCTCGTTCACGGTGAGCGCGGGGCAGCCGGCCGCGGCGCGCGCCTGGTTGACGAGTTCGAGGACCTTGGCCTGCGCTTCGGGGAGCGCCCCGGCGGCCTGCGGCGCGGCGGGCGCTGCGGAGGCCTCCACCGGCTCCGGCCGGGGCTGCTGCGGCTGCGGGCGCGCGGGCGGCTCGGCCGGGGCGACCGGCTCTGCGGGCTGTTCGGCCGGCTCTTCGGCGACGGGCGCCTCGGGGGCCGGCGCCTCGGCGCCGGGCTGCCCGGGCGCGGCGGCCGGGACCGGGGCCTGCTCCGGGAGGGGGGCCTCGGACGCGTCGAAGGGGACGTCCAGCTGCGCCGCGGCGGGCCGTGCGCGGCCGGTGTCCTGGGGGTCCAGGCAGGCCATGGCGGCGGTGGGGACGGCCACGACGGCGAGCGCCCCGACGGCGACGGCTATTTTCCTGTGGTGCGTCTTCTTACGGTGCTTCTTCATGCGGGACCTCACTCGGTGATCGCGAAGCTCCCGGCGCCGGACCGCTGGGGCGCCGGAGGAGTCGCCATTCTTAGAAGGGCCGCAGGGGCATGGCAAGCCGGCGCGGGCCGGACGCGCGAGTGCCCCGGGCTCCGGCTTGAAAGGGCGGGAAGATCGTGCATACCCCCCGCACGGGCCCGCTCCGGAGCAGCTGACGCGCTGCTAGAACCACCTCTCGTCAGGAACGTTGGGAGGGGCGAAATAGAAGTTCGCGATTCCGTTTCTGGCGGAGTGCGGCATGTCAACGCCAAACAGGGACAAATGGCGAAATGTATGCCCGCGAGTCGCGCCGTGCGGGCCCGGCAGGCCGGCGGGGGCCGTGTGTCGCATGTCACGAAACCGCGGAGCCCCGGCCAACCTCGGGCCCGGGAGGGGGGGGGGTCTCGGGGGGTGGGTTGCGTGCCCTCCCATAAAGAGGTGTGTCCGGAGC
>NZ_JBWKEZ010000108.1:0-17129 GCF_056434525.1 Streptomyces sp. NPDC044002 | reverse complement strand
GGGGCTCCGCCCCCAGACCCCCGCGCCTCAAACGCCGGCGGGGCTGGAATTTCGCTGCGCGAAATCCAGCCCGCGCGGCGTTTGAGCGCACCGGGTGCGGAGCGCCCGGCTCTTTCAGCCCCGCCGGCGTTTGAGGCGACCGGGGTCAGGGGCGGAGCCCCTGGGAACGGTGGAAGGGCGGGTAGGGGACCTCGCCCCGCGCAGCGGCCCACCCACCCGCACCCGACCCACCGGCCCCGGCCGCGCGAACCGGCCCCGCCCCACGCCCGACGGACGGAGTCCGGCGCAGCGGCGCGAAGCCGGTAAGGCCGCCCGCGGCCGCACCGCGCGAGCGGCGCGTCAAGAAGGGGCGCGGCGTGTCAAGAAGGGCGCGCCTACGCGGCGGGGGCCAGCTCGCGCCGCGCCACGGTCGGGACGAAGACGACGCCGTGGCGGTTCAGGCGGAGCCTGAGGTTGCCCACGCGGGACAGGACCAGGCCGACGGCCACCGCGGCGGCGAGGGAGATCAGGCCGCCCGCGGCCATGCCGAGCCGGGCTCCGTACGTGTCCGTGATCCAGCCGACGAGCGGGGCACCGACCGGGGTGCCGCCGGTGAACACCATCATGAACAGGGCCATCACCCGCCCCCGCATCTCGGGGTCGGTGGCCATCTGGACGCTGGAGTTCGCCACGACGTTGACGGTCAGACCGAACATCCCGATCGGCACCAGCAGCACCGCGAACAGCCAGAAGCCCGGCGCGAACGCGGTGACCAGCAGCAGGACCGAGAAGAGCACCGCAGCCGTCACCAGCAGCCGCAGGCGGGAGTGTCCGCGGCGGGCCGCCAGCAGGGCGCCGGCCAGGGAGCCCGCCGCGATGAGGGTGTTGAACAGCCCGTACGTGCCCGCGTCGCCGTGGAAGACGTCCTCGGTGAAGGCCGACAGCCAGATCGGGAAGTTGAACCCGAAGGTGCCGATGAAGCCGACCAGGACGATCGGCCAGACCAGCTCGGGCTTGCCCGCGACGTAGCGCAGGCCTTCGCGCAGCTGTCCCTTGGCGCGCGGCTGCGGGGTGACGGGGTGCAGCTCGCGGGTGCGCATCAGCAGCAGGCCGGCGATGGGTGCGGCGAAGGACAGGCCGTTCAGCAGGAAGGCCCAGCCGGATCCGACGGCGGTGATGAGCACGCCGGCGATCGCCGGGCCGACCAGCCGCGCGGACTGGAAGTTCGCGGAGTTCAGGCTGACGGCGTTGGCGAGCTGCGCGGGGCCGACCATCTCGGAGACGAACGTCTGCCGGGCCGGGTTGTCCACGACGGTGACCAGGCCGATCAGGAAGGCGGCGAGGTAGACGTGCCAGACCTGGACGTTGCCGGCCAGGGTCAGTGCGGCGAGTGCGACGCCGGTGAGGCCCATCGCGCTCTGGGTGGCGATCAGCAGCGGCCGCTTGGGCAGCCGGTCGGCGAGTACGCCTCCGTAGAGCCCGAAGAGCAGCATCGGCAGGAACTGCAGGGCGATGGTGACGCCGACGGCGGACGCGGAGCCGGTCAGGGAGAGGACCAGCCAGTCCTGCGCGATGCGCTGCATCCAGGTGCCCGTGTTCGAGACGACCTGGCCGGTGGCGAAGAGCCGGTAGTTCCGGATCTTCAGCGAGCTGAACATGGAGTTTCTGCTCGCGGCGGTGGTAGTGGTGGATGTATGGCCGGGTGCGGAGTCTGCTCCGGTTCCCGTACTCAAAAGCGTTCGCCTCCTGGCGTCGTTCCTATAGGTGGGCGAGCTTCTCCAGGACGGGTGCGGCCGCGCGGAGCTTGGCCCATTCGTCCTCGGTGAGCTCGGCCGCGAGCCCGGCCAGGAAGGCGTTGCGCTTGCGACGGCTCTCTTCGAGCATCGTCTCTGCCTCCTCGGTCTGGCGGACCACCTTCTGGCGGCGGTCCTCGGGGTGCGG
This sequence comes from Streptomyces sp. NPDC044002, assembly GCF_056434525.1. NCBI lineage: Bacteria > Bacillati > Actinomycetota > Actinomycetes > Kitasatosporales > Streptomycetaceae > Streptomyces > Streptomyces sp. NPDC044002. Next base: position 15,209 of record NZ_JBWKEZ010000108.1, on the reverse strand, counting down.
CTCCAGCGTGACCAGTCCCTTGGCTTCCAGCAGGGCGACGATGCGTGTCATCGACGGGGGCTGGACGTGCTCGCGCCGGGCCAGTTCGCCGGGGGTGGCGTGGCCGCAGCGGGCGAGGGTGCCGAGCACCGACATCTCGGTCGGGCTGAGCGATTCGTCGACGCGCTGGTGCTTCAGGCGCCGGCCCAGCCGCATCACGGCGGAGCGCAGATCGTTCACGGCGGCGGCGTCGTCGCCATGGGAGAGGTCATGCATGTCTTTAGAATAACTCATTACTCTGTCTAAGGAAAAACGGTTTCCGAGGGGCGGCCGTCTCACTCGTACGGGTGAGTGGGCGGCGGAAAGTGACACGCGTGCGCACCCTGTGGCCCGACCCTTTCGGGCATGGGGACACATGTGCTGAGCATGCGCATAGACGGGGAGCTGCTGGAACGGCTCCGGCACCATGCCGCCAAACGCGGAATGAGCGTCCAGGACTATGTGGTCCGGACGCTCATTCGCGATGACTTCGACGAGCGGTTCAAGGCCGCCGTCGACGAGACGGAGAAGTTCTACGGGCTTACGTGAGGCCGAGGGCCGGCATCGCGTAGTAGAAGACGAAGACCGCCGAGACGGCGTACATGGCGGCCGGGACCTCGCGGCCCCGGCCCGTCGCCAGCCGCAGCACGGCGAAGCTGATGAAGCCGATGCCGATGCCGTTGGTGATCGAGTAGGTGAAGGGCATCATCACCATGGCCATGAAGGCCGGGACGGCGATGGTGAAGTCGCTCCAGTCGATGTCCCGGACCGAGCCCGCCAGGATCAGGAAGCCGACCGCGACGAGGGCGGGGGTGGCGGCCTGCGAGGGGACCATCGTGGCGAGCGGGGTCAGGAAGAGCGAGACGGTGAAGAGGGCGCCGGTCACCACGTTGGCCAGGCCCGTGCGGGCGCCTTCGCCGACGCCCGCCGTGGACTCCACGAAGCAGGTGGTGGCGGAGGACGAGGTGGCGCCGCCGGAGGCGACGGCCAGGCCGTCGATGAGCAGGACCCGGTTGATGCCCGGGAAGGTGCCGTCGGGCTTCGTCAGCTTGGCCTCGTCGCCGACGCCGAGGATGGTGCCCATCGCGTCGAAGAAGCAGGACAGCAGCACGGTGAAGACGAACAGGACGCCGGTGAGGACGCCGACCTTGCCGAAGCCGCCGAAGAGGCTGACCTGGCCGACCAGCCCGAAGTCGGGGGCGGCGACCGGGTTGCCGGGCCACTGCGGGACGGTCAGGCCCCACGCGAGGTCGGGCAGGTCCGCGACCAGCTGCACGGCGACCGCGACGACGGTCATCACGACGATGGAGATCAGGATCGCGCCGGGCGTCTTGCGGATCAGCAGCGCGAGGGTGAGCAGCACGCCGACGACGAAGACCAGGACGGGCCAGCCGTGCAGGTGGCCGTTGCCGCCGAGCTGGAGCGGGACCGTGGTGTGGGCGGCGTCCGGGATGCGGGTGACGAAGCCGGAGTCGACCAGGCCGATCAGCATGATGAACAGGCCGATGCCGATCGCGATGCCCTTGCGCAGGCCCTGCGGGACGGCGTTCATGACGCGCTCGCGCAGGCCGGTGGCGACCAGCAGCATCACGACGAAGCCGGCGAGGACGACCATGCCCATGGCGTCGGGCCAGCTCATGCGCGGGGCCAGCTGGAGGGCCACGACGGTGTTGACGCCGAGGCCGGCGGCCAGGGCGATCGGGACGTTGCCGATGACGCCCATGAGGAGGGTGGAGAAGGCGGCCGTCAGGACGGTCGCGGTGACGAGCTGGCCGCCGTCGAGCTGGTGCCCGTACATGTCCTTCGCGCTGCCCAGGATGATCGGGTTCAGCACGATGATGTAGGCCATCGCGAAGAAGGTGGCGAAGCCGCCCCGGACCTCGCGGGCCACGGTCGAGCCGCGCTCGGAGATCTTGAAGTACCGGTCCAGGCCGGTGGTGGGGGCCGCGGCGGGTGCCGAGGTGCTCATGCGGTCCTCAAACGGGTCTATTGGGCGGTTCATACGAACGAATCCGGTCGTAGACAAACCGTTTCAGTATGAACACATGAACGAAGGGCCGTCCATCTCCGCGCGTAGACCCGAAAACGGGCCACCTAGACTGGGCTCCATGGCGAAGTGGACTGCGAAGCACGAGGCGCCCGAGCCCCTGGAGGGCCCGGTTGTCGCCACCATCACCGGCGGCACGATCCTCTGGTTCGCGATGTTCCTCGTCCAGCTGCCCTTCTACGGCTGGTTCGCCGACCGCGACCTGCTGTGGTGGGTGTGGACCTGCGCCGCCGGCGGCGGACTCGGCCTGATCGGCATCTGGTACGTCCGCGGCCGCGACGCGGCGCTGAAGCGTCACGCGGCGGAACGGGCCGTGGCGGCCGCCGGGGACGGGGAGGCCGGACCGGCCCCGCAGGCGGGCAGCGGCGCGTAGGCCCCACCGCTCGGCGGCCCCGGAGCGGCCGCCGAGCGGCTTCGCCCGGCGGCCCCGGAGCGGCCGCCGAGCGGCTTCGCCCGGCCGCGCCGCGATGGCTGCTTGCCACGGGCGACCTCGGGACGATTCGGGTCATCCTGAAGTCGGATCTTCCGACCGCTCGGGGGGTGAAGCGTTCGAACCGCCCTTACCGTCGAAAACATGACGCAGCGGGCGAGGATCGACCATGACGGGCCGGAACGGGCCGGCGGCGCCGCCATCGACGCGGGCGCCGAGCTCGACCCCGTACACCCGGTGAAACCCCCCGCCCCCCGGTTCAAGCCGGCCGGCCTCAGCACCGCCGAGGTCGCCGAACGCGTCGCGCGCGGCGACGTCAACGACGTCCCCGTCCGCTCCTCCCGCTCCACCGCCGACATCGTCCGGGCCAACGTCTTCACCCGCTTCAACGCCATCATCGGCGTCCTGTGGGTGATCATGCTGATCGTCGCGCCCATCCAGGACAGCCTCTTCGGCTTCGTGATCATCGCGAACACCGGCATCGGCATCATCCAGGAACTCCGCGCCAAGAAGACCCTCGACGGCCTCGCCGTCATCGGCGAGGCCAAACCCAGCGTCCGCCGCGACGGCGCCACCGCCGAGGTCTCCACCTCCGAGATCGTCCTCGACGACGTCATCGAACTCGGACCCGGCGACAAGGTCGTCGTCGACGGCCTCGTCGGCGAGGCCGACGGACTGGAGATCGACGAATCCCTCCTCACCGGCGAGGCCGACCCCGTCCTCAAGAAGCCCGGCGACCAGGTCATGTCCGGCTCCTTCGTCGTCGCCGGCGGCGGCGCCTTCACCGCCACCAAGGTCGGCCGCGAGGCCTATGCCGCCCAGCTCGCCGAAGAGGCCTCCCGCTTCACCCTCGTCCACTCCGAGCTGCGCTCCGGCATCTCCACCATCCTCAAGTACGTCACCTGGATGATGGTCCCGACCTCCATCGGCCTGATCATCAGCCAGCTCGTCGTCAAGGACTCCAACCTCAAGGACTCCATCGCCCGCACCGTCGGCGGCATCGTCCCGATGATCCCCGAGGGGCTCGTCCTCCTCACCTCCGTCGCCTTCGCCATCGGCGTCATCCGGCTCGGCCGCAAACAGTGCCTCGTCCAGGAACTCCCCGCCATCGAAGGACTCGCCCGCGTCGACGTCGTCTGCCTCGACAAGACCGGCACCCTCACCGAAGGCGGCATGGACGTCACCGAACTCCGCCCCCTCGGCGGCGCGGAAGCCGCCTACGTCAAGAAGGTCCTCGGCGCCCTCGGCGAATCCGACCCCCGCCCCAACGCCAGCCTCCAGGCCATCATCGACGCCTACCCCGACAGCGCCGAATGGCGCTGCACCGAGTCCCTGCCCTTCTCCTCCGCCCGCAAGTACAGCGGCGCCAGCTTCAGCGAGGGCGACGGCGAGAACAACACCTGGCTGCTCGGCGCCCCCGACGTGCTCCTCCCCGCCGGGGACCCCGCCCTCGACGAGATCAACGGCCTCAACGAACAAGGACTACGGGTCCTGCTGCTGGCCCGCTCCGCCCGCGAACTCGACGACCCCGCCGTCGCCACCGGCGTACGCCCCACCGCCCTCGTCGTCCTCGAACAGCGGCTGCGCCCCGACGCCGCCGACACCCTGCGCTACTTCGACGAGCAGAACGTCAAGGCCAAGGTCATCTCCGGCGACAACGCCGTCTCCGTCGGAGCGGTCGCCGGCAAGCTCGGCCTGCCCGGCGCACACAACACCGTCGACGCCCGCCGGCTGCCCGCCGAACGCGCCGAGATGGCCGAGGTCCTCGACGGGAACTCCGTCTTCGGCCGCGTCACCCCGCAGCAGAAGCGCGACATGGTCGGCGCCCTCCAGTCCAACGGCCACACCGTCGCCATGACCGGCGACGGCGTCAACGACGTCCTCGCCCTCAAGGACGCCGACATCGGCGTCAGCATGGGCTCCGGCTCCGAGGCCACCCGGGCCGTCGCCCAGATCGTGCTGCTCAACAACAGCTTCGCCACCCTCCCCTCGGTCGTCGCCGAAGGCCGCCGCGTCATCGGCAACATCACCCGCGTCGCGACCCTCTTCCTCACCAAGACGGTCTACTCGGTGCTGCTGGCCATCCTGGTGGTGTGCTCGCAGGTCGAATACCCCTTCCTGCCGCGCCACCTCACCCTGCTGTCCACCCTCACCATCGGCATCCCCGCCTTCTTCCTGGCACTCGCCCCGAACAAGGAACGCGCCAGGCCGCACTTCGTGAAACGGGTCATGCGCTACGCCATCCCCGGCGGCGCCATCGCGGCCGTGGCCACCTTCGCCACCTACCTGATCGCCCGCGCCCACTACAGCGGCCCCGACGCCCTCAAGGCCGAGACCAGCGCGGCGACGCTCGCCCTCTTCCTGACCTCCATGTGGGTCCTCGCGATCATCGCCCGCCCCTACACGTGGTGGCGCGTCGCCCTGGTCGGCGCGATGGGCGCCGCCTTCCTCGTCGTCCTCGTCGTGCCCTGGCTCCAGGACTTCTTCCAGCTCAAGCTGGAGGGCGTGACCATGCCGTGGATCGCGGTCGCGATCGCGGCGGGAGCGGCGGCCCTGATCGAGTTCACCTTCCGGTGGGTGGACCGCCGCTTCCCGGCCTAGACGGTCAGTCGAACCAGCGGTCCCGGGCCAGCTCCGCCGTCCGCGACGGGTCCTCCAGGAGGGCCGCCACCTCGAAGCGGCGGGGCCACTGGGACGCCGACCAGGCCAGGCCCGCCGCCACGCCCTCCAGGGTCGCCGCGTGCAGCACCCCGTCCGGGGTGAGCCGCCAGTCCAGCTCCGTGCCGCCCGCCACCAGCTCCTCGTGCTCCACGTACGTCGCCGGGGTCGTCGGGCCCAGCAGGATCCGCACCGACTCCGGCACCTCGTGCTCCTCGCCCGGCGTGGTCACCTCCGCCGGGACCGTCTCCGACAGGCGGCGCACCTGGAACAGGTCCGCCAGGTCCCCCGCGCGGGACGGGGAGACCGGGAGGAGGGGGAGGCCCGCCGTCAGCGGGAGGAGGTCGGGGGCGTCGGCGACGACCGCGTCGGCCGCGTCCACCACGACCACCTCGCCGTCCACCACCGCCCGCAGCTCGTCCGGCAGCGTCACCTGCTCCGGGTCCAGATCGGCCAGCGCCCCGTACAGGCCGTGCAGCTGGTGCCCGCTGACCTCGCGGTCCGGGTCGGCGAGCCGGCCCAGCAGCTCCGCCGCACCGCCGGGCTCCTCCAGCAGGGCGCGCACGGAAGTGCGTACGCCCAGGGCCCGCAGCACCTGCTCGTCCTCGAAGCCCGTCGCGTCCGCCGGGGCGTACAGGCCCGCCAGCAGCGGATCGCCGCCCGCCGCCCGCAGACCGGCCGGGCGGCGGCCGTCCAGCACCGGGTGGTCGCGCAGCCACCAGGCGGTGTACGAGCGCACCGACTGCGTGGTGCCGTCCGGGAGCAGGACCCGCAGCGGCTGGGTCAGGGCGTCACGCAGCGGCGGCTGCGCCAGCATCGCCAGGGCCTGAGGCCAGCGGTCGTCGTCGACGAGGTCCAGGTCCCGTACGGCGACCAGCTCGGTCGCCACCGGCGGCACCGGGGCGTCCGGGAACTGGTCCAGGAGGTCCTCGCACCACACGTCGACCGCCTCCAGCAGGCCGGCGTCGTCGGGCTCGGCGAAATCGCCCTCGCGCGGCTCCAGTTCGTCCGGGTCGAGGACCACGTCGGTCGCCCGGACCAGCTGGAACGCGGTCAGCACCCCGCACGCGGCCAGCGTGTCCGCGTCCCAGCGGGCCGCGAAATCGGCGTCCAGGTACGGGACCTCGTCCTCGCGCAGCACCGACGCCAGCGGGCTCCCGGCGAGCAGCAGCTCACCGGCCGGGGCGAGCTCCCCGTCCTCGTCGGGCAGGGCCAGCGCGCCCAGCCAGGGCTCCTCGCCCGGGGCCAGACCGGCCGCGCGGACCAGGGTCAGGACGGTGTCGGCGAGCTCCTCCGGGTCCGGCGCGTCCTCGTCCCAGACCTCGCCCGCGTCCAGGGAGGCGGCCACGGCGGCGCGGACCTGCGGGGTCGTCAGGACGGCGCGCGCGGTGGCGGGGAGTGCGCCCAGCTTCTCCAGCAGCGGGTGCGCGGCGTCCGGGTGGGCCACCTTCAGGCCGAGCCGGGCCAGGTCGGCGGGGGTGTCCGGGCCGGGCAGCAGGACGTGGCGCGGGCCGATGGTGGTGCGGCCGTCGGCGAGCGGCACGGGCAGGCCCGACAGCCGGTCGGGGTCCACGCCGGCCAGGGTGTCGTAGAGGCGGTGCCACCAGTCCGGGGTGCGCTCGATGCCGGCGATCCGCTCGATGGCGTCGCCGAGCGGCAGCCGGCCCACGCCCAGGGTGCGCAGCTCGGGGCGGCGTTCCAGCCCGGCGGGCAGCAGCGTCGGGAGGACCTCCGCGAGGACCCGTACGGTGTCGGCGCCCGCGCCCTCCACGACCTCGGCCTCGAAGGGCCGCAGCGACGGCAGTTCCTCGGTGGGGGCGGCCGGGGCGAGGAACGCGGTGCGGGGCAGCCGCTGGAGGACGGCGGCGCGCAGGGCGCCGTCGAGCGGGCTCCCGCCGAGCGGGCCGGGCACGAGGTCGACCAGGCCGGTGCTCACCGGCTCCCAGGCGCCCAGGAGTTCGGCGTACGCGTCGGCGGCGCGCTCGACGAGGAAGTCGGTCAGCGGGCCGGGCGCGGGGTGGCGGCGGGTGGTGTCCAGCGGCAGGGAGGCGATGAGCAGGGCGGGTACGCCCAGGGGCTCGTCGGTGGGGGTCGGGGCGTGCACGACGGGCGCGGTGCGGGGGCGTACGGGGGCGCCGTCGGGGTCGACGGGGGCGGCCCAGGTGACCGTCCAGTCGGGCCGCAGCCGCTCCTCGACGGGCCGGTCGGCGAGGAGGGCGGGGTCGATGGGGCCGGTGTGGCGGACGGTGCGCCAGCGGTGGGTGCCGGAGGCGGAGTCCTCGATGACGGTGTACGGGCCGTCCATGCGCCGGAAGAGGACGCGGTGTCCGGCGGAGGGGGTTTCGACGACGACCTCGCGCAGCCCGGGCAGGGTCAGCAGCAGGGCGTCGTCGATGCCGGCCAGCAGGCGTTCGGTGAGGTCCTCGGCGGCGGCGTCGCGCAGCGGGAGAACGACGACGGTGTCGTAGCCCTCGGGGGCGGTGCCCTCGGCGGGCAGCGGCAGCCGCAGCAGCGGTACGTGGCCGTCGCGGCGGCGGAGTTCGTCGCCGAGGCCGGGGCTGAAGGCGGCGGCCTCGCGGGCCAGTTCGCGGGCCTCGGCGAGGGACCAGCGGACGCCGCCGTGGCGGCCGAGCACCGCGGGCTCGTCGGAGACGGCCAGCACGGCGGCGAAGCCGACGCCGAAGCGGCCCACGGAGCCCTGGTCGTTCTCCCGCTTGGCGGAGGCGCGCAGGGTGCTCAGCGACTCGACGCCCGTCGCGTCGAGCGGGGCCCCGGTGTTGGCGGCGGCCAGCACGGCGGGGCCGTCGGGTCCGGCGGGGTGCAGGGTCAGGCGCAGCCGGCCGGGGACCTTGGCGCGGGCGGCGGCGTCGGCGGCGTTCTGGGCCAGCTCGACGACGAGCCGGTCCCGGTAGCCGCCGAGCGCCAGGTCCTCCTCGGCGTTGGCGTCCTCGCGGAACCGGGCCGGGCCCGCGCCCCACGAGTCGAGCACCCCCCGCCGCAGCCGGGCGGTGCTGAAGGGGTCCACGCCGCTCTCGGCCGCCGTCACTCGCACGTTCACGCCGCATGCCTCCACGCTGTACCGCGTACTCCTCTGGAGTGCTGAAGGTATCGCGTGGGGGGCTACGCCTTGCCCGTGAGGTGGGCGAACACGACGACGTTGGAGTCCCAGTGGCGGTCGGCGGTGAGGTTGCCGCCGCAGGTGATCAGGCGCAGTTCGGCCTTGCCGTGGGTGTCGCCGTAGACCTTGCCGGTGGGGAAGGCGTCCTTCTTGAAGGTGTCGACGGAGTCGACGGCGAAGACGGCGGTGGTGCCGTCGGCGCGGTGGACCTCGATCTCCTGGCCCTTCTTGAGGGTCTTGAGGTTGTAGAAGACGGCCTGGGGGGCCTGCGGGGTGTCCATGTGCCCGACGATCGCGGCCGCGCCGGCCTCGCCTGGGGTGGGGCCCTCCTTGTACCAGGCGGCGTCCTTCGGTTTGGCGAAATCCGGTTCCTGCATGACGCCCTGGGCGTCGAGTCCGACCGTGTCGAGCGGGGCGTCGACCTTGATGCCGGGGATCTCGATCCGGTCGGGGACGGACGCGGGGAGGACGGAGCCGGGGAGGGCGGAGGCGGGTGTCCGGGGGCTGGGGGCGGTGCCGTGCGCTTCGGCGCCGGCCGAGCAGCCGGTGGCCAGGGCGAGGGCGAGGACCGGGGCCCCCGCCAGGGCGGCGGCGCGGCGTGCGCGGCCGCCCCGGCGGCGGGTGGGGGCGGCCTCAGGCATCGGCGGGGGCCTGGCCGGTGTTGACGGAGCCCTTGGGCGTCTTGTGCTCGGACGGCTTCAGCGGGGCCGGCTTCAGGGGGGCCGGCTTCAGCGGGGCCGGCTTCACGTCCGGGTTGCCCTTGGTCTCGACGGAGAACTTCACGGTGTCGAACTTCTTGCCGCCGGCGAAGGCGTCGACGCCGTAGTAGCCGGTCTTGGTGTTCCGGGCGACGGTGGCGGTGCCGGTGAAGGTGCCGTGCCCGTCGCCCTTGAGGTCGACCCTGCCGCCCTCGAAGGCGTCGGACTTCACGTAGGCGTCCTTCGCGGAGGTCTTCACGGTGACGGTGACCTTGTCGCCGGGGCGGCCGTGGTCCGTGGAGAGCTTCAGGCTGGAGGCGGCCGGGGTCGGCTTCGGGGCGTCGCCCTTGACGGTCAGCCGGGCGGTGGCACGGAACTCGGCGCCGTCGGGGCCGACCCCCTTGAGGGAGACGGTGTAGTCGCCGCCCTTCACGTTCGCGACCGTGCCGGTGCCGGTCCAGGTGGTGTCGTCCTGGCCGCGCTTGAGGTCGGCGCGGGACAGCGCGTCCGAGGATACGAGGGCGTACTTGGACCCGGCGGGGACCTTCGCCGTGATGCTGATGGCGTCGCCCGGCTTCACCGGCGAGGTGGGCAGCTCCAGGGTGGCCTTCCCGGCGGGGGCGGTGCTCGCGCTCGCGGTGGGGGTCGGGGAGGGGGAGGGGGCGTCGGCGGCGAAAGCGGTGGCGGTGCCGCCGGCGAGGGCCAGGACGGAGGCGAGGGCTATCGCCTGGAGCTTGTGTGCCTTGCGCATGGAATCCTCCTGAACGGGGCAGCCGGGTTGTTTCCCGGCACACCAGACATGAGGGACATGCCGCGCGCTCGGTTGCACCGGACCAAGGACCCGCCGGGCCGCCGTGCCGAAAGTCCCGCCCGGCGAAACCGCAGGCCAACGCTGCACCGCGGGGTCTCCTTTGGCCCACCCTTTACCCGGATTTTCAGGACGAAGGTCCCGGCGCGCGCGGGCCCGGGAACGACCGAGCCCCCGGCGCCGCGAAGGCGCCGGGGGCTCGGCCCACAGGGGTCTACCGGGATCAGAGCTGCTCGATCACGTAGTCGATGCAGGCCGTCAGCGCCTGCACGTCCGCCGGGTCGATCGCCGGGAACATCGCGATGCGCAGCTGGTTGCGGCCCAGCTTGCGGTACGGCTCGGTGTCCACGATGCCGTTGGCGCGCAGCACCTTCGCCACCGCCGCCGCGTCGACGTCGTCCGAGAAGTCGATCGTGCCGATGACCGCGGAACGCTTCTCCGCGTCCTGCACGAACGGGCTCGCGTACTTCGACGCCTCCGCCCAGCCGTACAGGTTCCGCGCGCTGGCCGCCGTACGGCCCGTCGTGAACTCCAGACCGCCCTGCGAGTTCATCCACTTCAGCTGCTGGTCCAGCAGGAAGAGGGTCGACAGCGCCGGGGTGTTGTACGTCTGGTTCTTCAGCGAGTTGTCGATCGCCGTCGGCAGCGAGAAGAACTCCGGGATGTGCCGGCCCGACGCGTGCACGCGCGCGGCCCGCTCCAGGGCGGCCGGGGAGAACGCCGCCAGCCACAGGCCGCCGTCCGAGGCGAAGGACTTCTGCGGGGCGAAGTAGTAGACGTCCGTCTCGGTGATGTCCACCGGAAGACCGCCCGCGCCCGACGTCGCGTCCACCAGGACGAGCGAACCGGCGTCCGCGCCCGCGACGCGCTTCACCGGCGCCGCGACACCCGTCGAGGTCTCGTTGTGCGTGTACGCGTACACGTCCACGCCCGCCTCGGCGACCGGCTCCGGGTGCGTGCCCGGCTCCGACGAGATCACGGACGGCTCGTCCAGCCACGGCGCGAGCTTCGCCGCCTTGGCGAACTTCGACGAGAACTCGCCGAACGTCAGGTGCTGGGACTTCCGCTCGATCAGACCGGCGGTCGCGACGTCCCAGAACGCGGTGGAGCCGCCGTTGCCCAGGATCACCTCGTAACCCTCGGGCAGGGAGAAGAGGTCCCGGAGGCCCTCGCGCACCGAGCCGACCAGGTTCTTGACCGGGGCCTGGCGGTGGGAGGTGCCGAGCAGGGAGGTACCGGTGGCGGCGAGGGCGTCCAGCGCCTCGGTCCGCACCTTGGAGGGGCCCGCGCCGAAGCGACCGTCGGCGGGCTTGATGTCAGCGGGAATCTGGATCTCAGCCACGAGCGGAGCGTATCGGGTCCCGGACCGGGCGTCGGAGGCGCGTCCACCCGGTGAGACGCCCGCCGCCGGTGGCAAGGTGGGCGCCGTGACGTCGACCGGGGAACTCCAGCGGACATTGCGGGCAGAGCTGCGCGGGGAGGTGGACTTCAGTGCCGCCGCACGGGCCCTCACCACCATGGACGCCTCGAACTACCGGCGGGTGCCCGTCGGGGTCGTCGCCCCGCGCGACGCCGAGGACGTGGCGGCCGCCCTGCGGATCTGCGCCGACGCCGGGGTCCCCGTCGTACCGCGCGGCGGCGGCACCTCCATCGCCGGGCAGGCGACGGGCGTCGGGGTGGTGCTCGACCTCACCCGGCACATGAACGCCCTGGTGTCCCTCGACCCGGAGGCCCGGACGGCCGTCGTCCAGCCCGGGCTCGTCCTCGACCGGCTGCGGGACGCGGTGCGCCCGTACGGGCTGACCTTCGGGCCCGACCCGTCCACGCACTCCCGCTGCACCCTCGGCGGGATGATCGGCAACAACGCGTGCGGCGCCCACTCCGTCGCCTGGGGCACCACCGCCGACAACGTCGACGAGCTGACGGTGGTCCGCTACGGGGGTGCCGTCCAGCGGATCGGCACGGGCTGGGCGGGCGCCCCGGCCGGGCTGCGGGAACTCGTCCACGCCAACCTCGCCGAGCTCCGCACCGGCCTCGCCGCCGGAACCTTCTCCCGCCGTATCTCCGGCTACGGTGGCCTCGACGCCCTCCTCCCCGAACGGGGCGTACGGCTCGCCCGGGCCTTCTGCGGTAGCGAAGGCACCCTCGGTGTCGTCACCGAGGCGGCGGTGCGGCTGGTGGAGCTGCCGCCCGCACCCGTCCTCGCGGTGCTCGGCTACCCCGACGAGAGCGCGGCGGCCGACGCTGCCGCCGGGCTCCTCGGACACGGGCCGCTCACCGTCGAGGGCATGGCCGAGGACCTGGTGCGCGGGGCCACGGGACTGCCCAGGGGCGGGGCCTGGCTGTTCGTGGAGATGCCCGACGAGGACACCGGACGGCGCCTGCTGCGCGACGCCGACGCGCTCGACGCGGCACTCGTCACGGACCCGGCCGCGCAGCGCGCCCTCTGGCGGATCCGGGAGGACGCGGCCGGCACCGCCACCCGCACCCCGTCCGGCGCGATGGCCTGGCCGGGATGGGAGGACTGCGCCGTCCCGCCCGCCCGGCTCGGCGCGTACCTGCGGGAGTTCCGGGCCCTGCTGGCGCAGCACGGGCTGCACGGGACCCCGTACGGGCACTTCGGGGAGGGCTGCGTCCACGTCCGGATCGACTTCGACCTGGTCTCGGCGGCGGGCCGGGCCCGCTTCCGGGCCTTCTCGGAGGAACTGGCCGACCTGGTCGCCGCCCACGGAGGCTCCCTGTCCGGGGAGCACGGCGACGGACAGGCCCGCGCGGAGCTGCTGCCGCGGATGTACGGGCCGCGGGTCATGGAGCTCTTCGGGGCGTACAAGGACCTGTGGGACCCGGCGGGCGGCATGAACCCCGGGATCCTGGTCCGCCCGGCCCGGCTGGACGAGAACCTCCGGTTCGCGGTGGTGGCGGGGAAGGGGGAGGGGGAGGGGGAGGGGGAGGGGACGAGGATGGGGTTGGGCGAGGGGATGGGGGAGGAGGTGGTGCGGTGCGTGGGCGTCGCCAAGTGCCGCAGCACCGACACCGGCGGCCCCGGCGTGATGTGCCCGTCGTACCGGGCCACGGGCGAGGAACGGCACTCCACGCGCGGCCGCGCCCGGCTGCTGCACGAAATGCTGGCCGGGGAGGTCATCACCGGCGGCTGGCGCTCCCCCGAAGTCGCCGAGGCCCTCGACCTCTGCCTCGGCTGCAAGGGCTGCCGCAGCGACTGCCCGGTCGGCGTGGACGTCGCCGCGTACAAGGCGGAGTTCCTGCACCGCCACTGGGCCGGCCGCCTCCGGCCCCTCTCGCACTACACCCTGGGCGGCCTCCCCGCCTGGCTCCGGCTGATCGCCGCACTGCGCGCGGCCGGCGCCGTCAACGCCGCCGGGCGCGTCCTGCGGGTGCCGGGGCTGGCCCGCGAGCGGGCCCTGCCGGAGGTGGCGGGGGTGCCGTTCACGCGGTGGTGGGGTGCGCGGGGGAGCGGGCGCGGTGAGGGTGGTGCGGGTGGTGCGGGTGGTGCCGGGGCGGGTGGTGCTGGTGCGGGTGGTGCTGGTGCGGGTGCGGCCGCCGTGACCCTGTGGCCCGACACCTTCACCGAGTACTTCACCCCCGAGGCCGGCCGGGCCGCCGTCCGGGTGCTCACGGCGGCCGGCCTCGGCGTCACCGTCCCCGCCGGGGGCCGGGTGTGCTGCGGGCTGACCTATGTCTCCACCGGCCGGCTGGACCGCGCCCGCGGGGTGCTCCGGCGCACCCTGGACACCCTGGACGACATGGACGGCGTACGCGGACCCGTGCTGGTCCTCGAACCCAGCTGCGCGGCGGCCCTGCGCACCGACCTCCCGGCCCTCCTCCCCGACGACCCCCGCGCCCACCGCCTCGCCGCAGCCGTCCGCACCTTCGCGGAAACCCTGGAGGAGCACGCCCCTCACTGGACCCCGCCCCGCCTGGACCGGCCCGTCGCCGGGCAGACCCACTGCCACCAGCACGCCGTCCTCGGCGACGCCGCCGACCGGCGGCTGCGCGCACGCGCCGGGCTGACGGGGGAGCTCAGCGGCGGCTGCTGCGGCCTCGCGGGCAACTTCGGCTTCGAGCCCGGCCACCACGCCGTCTCGGTGGCGTGCGCCGAGGAACAACTGCTCCCGTCGCTGCGCACGGCCGCGCCGGACGCCGCCGTGCTGGCGGACGGGTTCTCGTGCCGCACCCAGATCGCGCAGCTGGGCGGGCACCGGGCGCGGCACCTGGCGGAACTCCTGGCGGAGGGGTTGGGGGAGGGGTTGGGGGAGGGGGTGCAGGGCTAGGAGTGCAGGGCAGGGGTGTAAGGCAGAACACTCGGTGATGGGGCTTACGCACCCCTTAGTCTGGATTCATGCCCGCACCATCTTCTTCGTCCCCGACGACCGTCGTTCCGGCTTCCGGTCCGGTCGCCGGTCCGGTTTCCGCCCCGGCCCGGGCCTCCCGGCTCGGCCCGGTCGCGCTGGTGGTCTCGGCCGGGGTGTCGGTGCAGTTCGGGGCAGCCCTCGCGGTGATGGTCATGCCCAGGGTGGGCGCGGCGGGCGTCGTCACGCTGCGGCTCGCGGCCGCCGCGCTGGTGCTGCTCGTCCTGTGCCGCCCCAAGGTGCGCGGGTACGGGCGTTCCGACTGGGGGACGGTCGTCGCCTTCGGCGTGGCCATGGCCGGCATGAACGGCCTCTTCTACCAGGCCATCGACCGCATCCCGCTCGGCCCCGCCGTCACCCTGGAGGTGCTCGGCCCGCTGGCCCTGTCCGTGATCGTCTCGCGCCGCCTGGTGAACCTGCTGTGGGCCGCCCTGGCCCTGGCCGGTGTCGCCCTGCTGGCCGGCCACGGCGGAGGCGGCCTCGGCGGCCTCGACCCGCTCGGCGCCGGCTTCGCGGTGGGCGCGGGGGCGATGTGGGCGGCGTACATCGTCTTCAGCGCCCGTACCGGCCGCCGCTTCCCGCAGGCGGACGGCTTGGCCCTGGCGATGGCGGTGGCCGCGGTCATCTCACTCCCGCTGGGCGTGGCGGAGGCCGGCTCCGACCTCCTCACCCCGAGCACGCTGGCACTGGGCCTCGGCGTCGCGGTGCTGTCGTCGGTGCTCCCGTACACGCTGGAGCTCCTCGCCCTGCGCCGCCTCCCGGCCCCGACCTTCGCGATCCTGATGAGCCTGGAACCGGCCATCGCGGCGACCGCGGGCTTCCTGGTGCTGAGCCAGGCGATGTCGCCGCTGGACGCGCTCGCGATCGCCCTGGTGATCGCGGCCAGCATGGGCGCGGTGCGGTCGCAGAGGGATCCGAGGGAAGTCGGCTGAGGGAGGGCGGTATTCCCTCGGACGGCCTCAGGGCTGGTTGGGGGTTTCCCGTCAGTCCCATCGTCCTTCCGTGTCGTGCCGGCCTGAAGCTCCTATGGATCGTCAAGTGGTGTGTGGGAGGGGGTTGGCTGTG
>NZ_JBWKEZ010000107.1:7161-19583 GCF_056434525.1 Streptomyces sp. NPDC044002 | reverse complement strand
CCGAGGGGGTCCGGGGCACAGCCCGGGGGTCCGGGGCGCAGCCCCGAGGGGGTCCGGGGCGCAGCCCCGAGGGGGTCCGGGGCGCAGCCCCGAGGGGGTCCGGGGCGCAGCCCCGAGGGGGTCCGGGGCGCAGCCCCGAGGGGGTCCGGGGCGCAGCCCCGGGGAACGGGCGAAGGGCGGGGCGGGGAGGAGCCCCGCGCAGCGCCACCCCGCACGCACCACCCGGCCCACGCGGCACCACCCGGCCCACCTGGCCCACGCGGCACCACCCGGCCCACCCGGCCCACGCGGCACCACCCCACCCACCCCCACTCCCGGCCAGGGAAAAGGCCGCCTAAGATGACCTTCCGACGGACCGTTCGGCCCGTCATCGCCGAGGACGGCGACATGGGAGGAAGCCCGGTGCGATTCCGGCGCGGTCCCGCCACTGTGAACCCCGCGGAGCGATCGGCCGGGTGAGTCAGGAACTCCTGCCGTCCTCACTGCCCGGGGCGCGGAAACCCCGAGGAAGGCCTGCCGCCGCATGATCCTGCTGCTGTCGACGTCCGACACCGATCTGCTCAGCGCCCGCGCCGCGAACGTCGCCGGCGGCCCCGTGCCGTACCGGTTCGCGAACCCCTCCCGCCTCCCCTTGGACGACCTGCCCGGTCTGCTCGACGGGGTCGGGCTGGTCGTCGTACGCCTCCTCGGCGGCCTCCGCGCCTGGCAGGAGGGCCTGGACGTCCTCCTCGCCGCCGGCCAGACCCGCCCTGTGGTCGTGCTGACCGGCGAACAGGCCCCCGACGCGCAGCTGATGGAGGCCTCCACGGTCCCGATCGGCATCGCCGCCGAGGCGCACCGCTACCTCGCGCACGGCGGCCCGGCCAACCTCGGACAGCTGGCCCGCTTCCTCTCCGACACCGTGCTGCTCACCGGGCACGGCTTCGAGCCCGCCGCCGCCTCCCCCACCTGGGGCGCCCTGGAGCGCACCCCCTCGCAGGCCGCCGGCCCGCAGGTCGCGGTGCTGTACTACCGCGCGCACCAGATGAGCGGGAACACCGCGTTCGTGCACGCCCTGTGCGACGCCATCGAGGCCAAGGGCGGGCAGCCGCTCCCCCTGTACGTCTCCTCGCTGCGCACCCCGGAGCCGGAGCTCCTCCAGGCCCTGTCCTCCGCCGACGCGGTCGTCACCACCGTCCTCGCGGCCGGCGGCACCCGCCCCGCGACGGCCTCCGCCGGCGGGGACGACGAGTCCTGGGACGCGGGCGCGCTCGCCTCGCTGAACGTGCCGATCCTGCAGGCCCTGTGCCTGACGGGGTCCCGTGACAACTGGGAGGAGAACGACGAGGGCCTGTCCCCGCTCGACGCCGCCACCCAGGTCGCCGTCCCCGAGTTCGACGGCCGTCTGATCACCGTCCCGTTCTCCTTCAAGGAGATCGACGAGGACGGCCTGCCCGCGTACGTGGCCGACGCCGAGCGGGCCGCACGCGTCGCCGGCATCGCGGTGCGCCACGCCCGCCTGCGGCACATCGAGCGCCGCGACAAGAAGATCGCCCTCGTCCTCTCCGCGTACCCGACGAAGCACTCCCGCATCGGCAACGCCGTCGGCCTGGACACCCCGGCCAGCGCCGTGGAGCTGCTGCGCACCCTCATCTCGCACGGCTACGACTTCGGCCCCGCGGCCGAGATCCCCGGTCTGGTCTCCGGCGACGGCGACGAGCTGATCCGCGCGCTGATCGAGGCGGGCGGCCACGACCAGGACTGGCTGACCGAGGAGCAGCTGGCCCGCAACCCCGTCCGCATCCCGGCCGCCGACTACCGGCGCTGGTTCGCCGAGCTGCCCGCGGACCTCCGCGAGAGCGTCGAGGAGCACTGGGGCGAGGCCCCGGGCAACATGTTCGTGGACCGCTCCTCGAACCCGGACGGCGACATCGTCCTGGCGGCCCTGCGCCGCGGGAACCTGCTGGTCCTCATCCAGCCGCCGCGCGGCTTCGGCGAGAACCCGATCGCGATCTACCACGACCCGGACCTGCCGCCCTCGCACCACTACCTGGCCGCGTACCGCTGGATCCAGGCGGCGGCGGAGGACGGCGGCTTCGGCGCCGACGCGATGATCCACCTGGGCAAGCACGGCAACCTGGAGTGGCTGCCGGGCAAGAACGCCGGCCTGTCGGCGTCCTGCGCCCCGGACGCGGCCCTCGGCGACCTGCCCCTCGTGTACCCGTTCCTGGTGAACGACCCGGGCGAGGGCACGCAGGCCAAGCGCCGCGTGCACGCCACCCTGGTCGACCACCTGGTGCCGCCGATGGCCCGCGCCGAGTCGTACGGCGACATCGCGCGCCTGGAGCAGCACCTGGACGAGTACGCGCAGATCAGCTCCATGGACCCGTCGAAGCTGCCGGCGATCCGCGCCCAGATCTGGACGCTGATCCAGGCGGCGAAGCTGGACCACGACCTGGGTCTGGAGGAGCGCCCGGACGACGACGGCTTCGACGACTTCCTGCTGCACGTCGACGGCTGGCTGTGCGAGGTCAAGGACGCCCAGATCCGCGACGGCCTGCACGTCCTCGGCGGCGCCCCGGCCGGTGAGGCCCGGGTCAACCTGGTCCTGTCCATCCTGCGGGCCCGTCAGATCTGGGGCGGCACCTCCGCCCTGCCCGGCCTGCGCGAGGCCCTCGGCCTCGACGAGTCGGCGGCGACCCGCACCGCGGCGGACACCGTCGAGGAGACGGCCCGCGGGCTGGTCCAGGCGATGGAGGACGCGGCCTGGTCCCGGGACGCGGTCGCCACGGTCGCGGCCGGCCACCCCGCCGCCGTCGCCGACGTCCTGACCTTCGCGGCGAACGAGGTCGTCCCGCGCCTGGCCGGCACCACGGACGAGATCGCCCACGTCGTGCGGGCCCTGGACGGCGGCTTCGTCCCGGCCGGCCCGTCGGGCTCCCCGCTGCGCGGCCTGGTCAACGTCCTGCCGACGGGCCGCAACTTCTACTCGGTCGACCCGAAGGCCGTGCCCTCCCGGCTGGCGTGGGAGACGGGCCAGGCCCTCGCGGAATCGCTCCTCACCCGCTACCGCACCGACCACGACGGCGAGTGGCCGGCCTCCGTCGGGCTCTCCCTCTGGGGCACGAGCGCGATGCGCACGGCCGGCGACGACGTCGCCGAGGCCCTCGCCCTGCTCGGTGTCCGCCCGGTCTGGGACGAGGCCTCGCGCCGTGTCACCGGCATCGAGGCGATCCCCCTGGACGAACTCGGCCGCCCCCGCATCGACGTGACCCTGCGCATCTCGGGCTTCTTCCGTGACGCGTTCCCGCACGTCATCGGCCTCCTGGACGACGCGGTCCGGCTGGCGGCCTCGCTGGACGAGCCCGCCGGTTCGAACTTCGTCCGGGCCCACGCCCAGGCCGACCTGGCCGCCCACGGCGACGAGCGCAGGGCCACCACCCGCATCTTCGGCTCCCGCCCCGGCACCTACGGCGCCGGCATCCTCCAGCTGATCGACTCCCGCGACTGGCGTACGGACGCCGACCTGGCGGAGGTCTACACGGTCTGGGGCGGCTACGCGTACGGCCGGGGCCTGGAGGGCCGTCCGGCGCGCACCGAGATGGAGACGGCGTACAAGCGCATCACCGTCGCGGCGAAGAACACGGACACCCGCGAGCACGACATCGCCGACTCCGACGACTACTTCCAGTACCACGGCGGCATGGTGGCCACCGTCCGCGCCCTGCGCGGCACGGCCCCCGAGGCGTACATCGGCGACTCGACCCGCCCGGAGACGGTCAAGACCCGCACCCTGGTCGAGGAGACCTCCCGCGTCTTCCGCGCCCGCGTGGTCAACCCCAAGTGGATCGAGGCGATGCGCCGCCACGGCTACAAGGGCGCCTTCGAGCTGGCGGCGACGGTCGACTACCTCTTCGGCTACGACGCCACGACGGGCGTGGTCGCGGACTGGATGTACGACAAGCTGACGGAGACGTACGTCCTCGACCCCACGAACCGCGCCTTCCTGGAGCAGGCCAACCCGTGGGCCCTCCACGGCATCGCGGAACGCCTCCTGGAGGCCGAGTCCCGCGGCATGTGGGAGAAGCCGGACCCGCAGGTCCTCGAAGCGCTGCGCCAGGTCTACCTGGACACGGAGGGCAACCTGGAGGGCGACGCCGAGTAGGCGGCCCTCCCCGGAACACCGGACGGCCCGGCCCCCGCACCCTCTCGTCCGAGGGGGGCGGGGGCCGGGCCGTCGCCCGTTCCCCACCCTCGGCGCACACGCGTGCGACCGTCACCTGAAGCGGTGAACTCCCCCTTGTCCGGGCGACGCCGCGGGTAGGGCAGTGCTGATCTCGTGCGGGGGCCGGAGCGCCTGCCCCCGCACCTTGACGAAAGGCCGGCCCCGCAGTGACGCAGCCGTTCCGACTGCCGGAGTTCTACGTGCCGTATCCGGCGCGCCTCAACCCCCACCTGGAGGAGGCCAGGGCCCACAGCAAGCGGTGGGCGCGGTCCTTCGGGATGCTGGAGGGCTCCGGCGTGTGGGAGGAGCCGGACCTCGACTCGCACGACTACGCGCTGCTGTGCTCGTACACGCACCCCGACTGCGACGCCGACGCGCTGTCCCTGGTCACCGACTGGTACGTGTGGGTGTTCTTCTTCGACGACCACTTCCTGGAGATGTTCAAGCGCTCCCGGGACCGGGCCGGCGCGAAGGCCTACCTGGACCGGCTGCCCGCCTTCATGCCGATGGACCTGGCGGAAGGTTTCCCCGAGGCCGCCAACCCCGTCGAGGCCGGGCTCGCCGACCTGTGGGCGCGTACGGTCCCGGCCATGTCGGCCGACTGGCGGGAACGGTTCTCCCTCTCCACGAAGAACCTGCTCGACGAGTCCATGTGGGAGCTCGCCAACATCGGCATCGGCCGGGTCGCGAACCCCCTGGAGTACATCGAGATGCGCCGCAAGGTCGGCGGGGCGCCCTGGTCCGCCGGCCTGGTCGAGTACGTGGCCGCCGAGGTGCCGGCGCGGGTGGCGCACTCGCGGCCGCTGGGCGTCCTGCGCGACGCCTTCTCCGACGCCGTGCACATCAGGAACGACCTCTTCTCCTACCAGCGCGAGGTGGAGGACGAGGGCGAACTCTCCAACGCGGTCCTGGTTCTGGAGACCTTCCTCGGCTGCACCACCCAGCAGGCCGCGGAGATCTCCAACGACCTGATCACCTCCCGGCTCCAGCAGTTCGAGCAGACCGCGCTCACCGAACTCCCCCGCCTCTTCGCCGAACACGCCCTGGCCCCCGCCGAGACCGCCGCCGTGCTCGCCTACGCCAAGGGCCTGCAGGACTGGCAGTCCGGCGGCCACGAATGGCACATGGCCTCCAGCCGCTACATGAACGAGGAGGCCGCCGCCGCCCGCCGGCCGGCCGCGCCCCTCCTCCCCTCGGAGCCCGGCACCAGCACCTTCGACCTGCGCTCCGCCTTCACCCGCCGCTCGATGGAGCTGCGCCACCGCTCCTTCGCCCACGTCCCGCACCAGAAGACCGGCCCGCTGCTCCTCCCCGACATCCGCATGCCCTACGAGCTGCGCCTGAGCCCGCACCTGGAACACGCCCGCGAGGGTTCGCTGTCGTGGTCGCGGCGGATGGGGCTGCTGGAGGCCCAGCCCGGGGACCCGGGCTCGGCGATCTGGGACGAACAGAAGGTGCGCGGCTACGACTTCGCGCTCTGCTCGGCCGCCATCGCGCCCGCCGCGACCGCCGACGCGCTGCTGCTCAACGCGTGCTGGCTGGCCTGGGGGACGTACGCGGACGACTACTACCCCGTGGTGTTCGGGCGGACCGGCGACATCGCGGCGGCCAAGGCCGCCACCGCGCGGCTGGTCGCGATGATGCCGCTGGCGGCCGGGGATGCCGTGCCGGCGCCGGTGACCGTGCTGGAACGGTCCCTCGCCGACCTGTGGGAGCGGACCGCCCCCGGCATGGGCGCGGCCGGCCGCGCCGAGTTCCGGGCGACGATGGTGGAGATGCTGGAGAGCTGGGTGTGGGAGGTGGAGAACCGGTTCCACCGCCGCGTCCCGGACCCGGTGGACTACGCCGAGATGCGCCGCCTCACCTTCGGCTCCCGGATGACCATGTACATGTGCCGGCTGGGGCAGGAGGGCCGGGGCATCCCCGACGAGGTCTACCGGTCGGGCACCATCCGGTCGCTGGAGAACGCGGCGGCCGACGCCGGCTGCCTCGTGAACGACATCTTCTCCTACCGGAAGGAGGTCGAGTTCGAGGGCGAGGTGCACAACCACGTCCTCGTCACGCGGAACTTCTTCGACATCGGCTACCCCGAGGCCCTGCACATCTGCCACTCCCTGCTGGCGCGGCGCGTCGAGGAGTTCGAGCACATCGCCGCCGATCAGCTGCCCGTCCTCTGCGAAGACCGGCGGCTCGACGCCGCGGCGCGGGCCGGGCTCGACGCGTACGTCGGCGGGCTCCGGGACTGGCTCGCCGGGGTCCTGCACTGGCACGAGACGACCCGCCGCTACCGGGACGAGGACCTGCGGCCGCCGGTCGACGCCTTGTCCACGCTCGTCCTGAGCAGTGGCTTCGGCATGGCGGCGGCCCGGATTCCGGGACGCTAGAAGACGCGAGACGACGCGAGACGGCGCGAGAAGACGTCAGAACTCGTCGGACGTGTGCGGCAGCGGCCCGGTGCGCAGCGCCGCGTCGAGGGCGGCCGCCGCGCCGGGCCGGTGTTCGGCGACCAGCCCGGCGGCGACGAGGTCCCAGGCCCGGGTGCCGCCCAGGTAGCAGGCGGCCAGCTCCCGTACGTCCAGGGACAGGTCGGGTTCCGCGCGGGCGGTCTCGTACGTCGCCCCGCCGGGTCCGGCCTTGAGCCGGAACCGGCCCGCGTTCGCGGGGAGCCGGGCGTCGGACAGGTCCAGGACGAGTTCCACGGGCGCGGCCCACGACCGCCCGGTCAGCGCCGCCCGTACGTCGACGAGCCGCAGCCACAGTGCCGGGTACTGGGCGGTGACCCTGACCTGGTCCCGGTCGGCGGCGAAGTGCAGCAGCGGGTCGTCCGGGGGGCGGCCCCACGCGGACACCTTGCCGGTCAGGTCGAGGGAGGCCAGGCACTGCCACAGCGCGGCGGCGACGGCGGGGGTCTCGGCCTCCAGTTCGTCGACGCGGACGAGGCCCTGGCTGCGGGCGGGCGGCGCCCCGTCGTCCTCGTGCTTCGTGCGGTAGAGGACGTAGCCCGCCACGGGTTCACCCGGTTCCCCGAGGGCGATGATCCTGGGCGGGCCCAGTTCCTCGTCCTCCTCGTCCTGTTCGCAGAGCCATTCCTCGGCCCAGCGCCGCTCGCTCCGGCTCGGCCTGCCGGCCCGGGTCCGGCGGGCGGCCTCGTGGAAGGGGGCGATGACGGTGGGGACCTCGTCGGGGCCGACCAGCCGCAGCGGGCGCGGGTCGGGGTCGATGCGCAGGGCGAGGGGCCGGGTGGAGTCGATCTCGATGGTGGCGCCCTGGGTGGCGGCGCCGTAGCCGAAGCGGCCGTAGATGGCGGCTTCGGAGGCCCACAGGACGACGAGGGGGCTGCCTTCGGCGCCGGCGCGGCGCAGCTGTTCGTCCATGAGGGCGGTCAGGACGCCCCGGCGGCGGTGGGTGGGGGCGACGGAGACGAAGGTGAGGCCGGGGCTGGCGAGGTCGGTGCCGCCGGGTACGGAGAGGCGGAAGGGGTGGGCGGCCATGAAGCCGACCAGTGCGTCGCCGTCGTAGGCGCCGAGGCGGGCGCAGCGGGCGAGCAGGGAGTGGTGCCGTTCGCGTGTCTCCTCTTCCGGGCGGTCGTGGAAGACCAGGTAGGCGAGCTCCTGAGCGCGGTCGATGTCGGCTTCGGGTACCTCGCGGATGTCCACCATGATCCGGAGACTAATCGGTCATCGCGGACCGCTCACACCATATTGGCCGGATCTGCCCGTCCGGCCGGTCCCGATGCCGGGTCCGGCCGGTGTCCGGGCTTGTCGGCAGGGGTCCTCAGCGGGTGGCGGGGCCGCTCCAGCCGGCCGGGACGTGACCGATTCGTACCCGTTGGGGGTGGTCGCCGACGGGGACGGAGACGCGTGGGGTGCCGGTGGCGAAGTCGATGGCGGTAACCCGGTCGGCGCCGCTCTCGGAGATGACGCAGGCGGTGCCGTCGCCGTTGACGGTGGCCCAGTAGGGCTTGTCGGCGGGGACGAGCGGTCCTTCGGCGAGGGTGGCGCGGTCGACGACGGTGGCGTAGTCGTCCATGGTGCCGGCGATGCAGAGCTTGCTCCCGTCGGGGCTCATGGACATGCCGTGGTGGCGGGAGTCGTTGACCCACTTGGTGCGGTCGGCGGGGGTGGCGGGGTTCTCGGGGAGGGTCTTGACGCGGGTGATCCGGTCGGAGGGGACGTCGTACTCGACGAAGCCGTTGAAGAAGGAGACCTGGAAGTAGAACTTGGTCCCGTCGGGGCTGAAGGAGACCGGCCGTACGGCGTCGGAGAGGTCCCCCCGGCCGAAGGCGTCGAGGCGTTCGCGCATGTCGATGACGCGGACGGTGCGGAAGGTCCCGGTGTCGACGACGGTGATCTTCCGGTCGCCCTTGGTCCAGTCGAGCCAGGGCGCGTCGAGGGCGGAGGTGACGTCGCCGATGGCGCTGTTCCAGAGGTACCGGCCGCCGTCGGTGAAGGTGTTCTCGTGGGGTTTGTCGCCGGTGGTGAAGGATCCGGTCTGCCGACCGGTGGCGATGTCGAGGACGTGGACGGTGTTCGCGGTGGAGGCGGAGACGGCGACGCGGGTGCCGTCGGGTGAGACGGCCATGTGGTCGGAGCGGTAACCGGCGACCGGGAAGCGCCAGTTGATCCGGCCGGTGCGGACGTCGATGGAGACGACGTCGGCGAAGCTGGGGCGGGAGACCACGACGGCGGAGCCGTCGGGGGTGGTGTACATGTCGTCGGCGAACTGGTCGTGGCCCTCGCCGGCCGTGGCGCGGATGCCGAGGAAGAAGCCGAGCCTGACGGGGTTGAGCCAGATCTCGCGGAGCCGTTCCTCCTTGTCGGGGACGACGTTGATCCGGCCGACGCGGGCGAGGTCGCCGGTGGAGGCGAGGACGTCGGCGGTGCCCTCCCAGTTGTTGCCCACGAAGAGCACCTCGCGCAGGCCGCCGTCCGGCGGGGTCGCCGCCCGCGAGGCGGGGCCGAGGGTGGCCGCGAGGCCCGCCAGCGCCAGGGCGCACGTCAGGCGGAGGGCGCGTGCGGGGGTGGGACGGGTCCGGGACATCCGCTCAACTCCGATACGGGGAAGCGCTGTTACCGGCCGGTAAAATAGGCGGGACACGCAGAAGGCGCAACCCCCGGGAGGGTCGCGCCTTCGCTCATGTCAGGGGGTCGCCCCTTCAGGCGACCGAACCGATCCTGCCGATCACCGTGTTCGAGGTGTCGTGGTGGATCGGGATGTGCGCGCCGGTGAGGGCGGCGCCGCTGCCGCCGCGGCGGTTCGCGACGATCTCGGCGGCGATGGACAGCGCGGTCTCCTCCGGGGAGCGGGCGCCGAGGTCCAGGCCGATCGGGGAGCGCAGCCGGGCCAGTTCGAGCTCGGTCACGCCGACCTCGCGGAGCCGCTTGTTGCGGTCCTCGTGGGTGCGGCGGGAGCCCATGGCGCCGACGTAGGCGACGGGGAGCTTGAGGGCCATTTCGAGGAGCGGTACGTCGAACTTGGCGTCGTGGGTGAGGACGCAGAGCACGGTCCGGCCGTCGACCTGGGCGGTCTCCAGGTAGCGGTGCGGCCAGTCGACCACGATCTCGTCGGCCTCGGGGAAACGCTTCTTCGTCGCGAAGACGGGCCGGGCGTCGCACAGCGTCACGTGGTAGCCGAGGAACTTGCCGATCCGCACCAGGGCGGACGCGAAGTCGATGGCACCGAAGACGATCATCCGCGGGGGCGGGACGCTCGACTCGACCAGGACCTTGAGCGGCTCTCCGCAGAGCCGGCCGTCGGCGCCGATCTCCAGCACGCCGGTCTTTCCGGCGTCGAGCATGGCGCGGGCCTCTTCGGCGAGGGTGCGGTCCAGCTCGGGGTGGCCGCCGAAGCCGCCCTCGAAGGAGCCGTCGGGGCGGACCACGAGGGCGCGGCCCGTCAGCTCGGC
Source organism: Streptomyces sp. NPDC044002 (assembly GCF_056434525.1). NCBI lineage: Bacteria > Bacillati > Actinomycetota > Actinomycetes > Kitasatosporales > Streptomycetaceae > Streptomyces > Streptomyces sp. NPDC044002. Next base: position 9,474 of record NZ_JBWKEZ010000107.1, on the reverse strand, counting down.
CGGGCCTTCGGCGATCCGGGCCACCGCGGCGGCCTCGCCCTGCGCCGCGGCACGCAGCGCGGTGGCGAGCACCTCCCGCAGGGGGGAGCCCACGGGGACCGGGGTCACCAGGATGTCGATGATCCCGCCGCAGGTCAGACCCACGGCGAAGGCATCGTCGTCGCTGTAGCCGAAACGTTCCTGGACGGTCTCGCCGTCCTCGATCGCCTGCCGGCACAGCTCGTACACCGCGCCCTCCACGCATCCGCCGGAGACCGATCCGATGGCCGTGCCCTCGCCGTCGACGGCGAGCGCGGCCCCGGGCTGCCGGGGAGCGCTCCCGCCGACCGCCACCACGGTGGCGACGGCGAAGTCACGTCCCTGCTCGACCCACCGGTTCAGTTCCTCGGCGATGTCCAGCATGTGCGGCCTCCTCGGAGAGGTTTCGGATTCCAGTATCGGATGCGTGGAGGGTCAGGTGGTGCCCACGGGCCTTGCCTTACTTGACGCCGAGCCACGCCTCGATGGGGTGGAGGGCGAAGAAGACCAGGAAGACACCGGTCAGGACCCACATGAAGGCGCCGATCTCGCGGGCCTTGCCCTGCGCGACCTTGATGGCCACGTAGGAGATCACACCGGCGGCGACACCGGGGGTGATCGAGTAGGTGAAGGGCATGATCACCACGGTCAGGAAGACCGGGATGGCGGTCGCGGCGTCGGCCCAGTCCACGTGGCGGGCGTTCTGCATCATCATCGCGCCGATGATCACCAGGGCCGCGGAGGCGACCTCACCCGGGACGATCTGGGTGATCGGGGTGAAGAAGAGGCAGGCGGCGAAGAGCAGACCGCTGACGACGGAGGCGAGACCCGTGCGGGCACCCTCGCCGACGCCGGTCGCGGACTCGACGAAGACCGTCTGGCCGGAGCCGCCGGCGATGCCGCCGATGGCGCCACCGGCACCGTCGATGAACAGCGCCTTGGACAGGCCCGGCATGCGGCCCTTGTCGTCGGCCAGCTTGGCCTCGGTGCCGACGCCGATGATGGTGGCCATCGCGTCGAAGAAGCCGGCGAGCACCAGGGTGAAGACGATCATGCCGACGGTCATGACGCCGACGTCGCCCCAGCCGCCGAACTCGACCTTGCCGAAGAGCGAGAAGTCCGGCATCGAGATCGCGGAGCCCTCGAGGGTCGGCGGACCGTTCTTCCAGGCCTTCGGGTCGATGTCCATGACGGCGTTCAGGATCGCCGCGAGGACGGTGCCGCCGACGATGCCGATCAGGATGGCGCCGGGGATCTTGCGGGCCTGGAGCATGAAGATGCCCAGCAGGGTGACGCAGAAGAGCAGGACCGGCCAGCCGGCGAGCTCGCCGACCGAACCGAGCTGGACCGGGGGACCGAACTCGGGGCCCTTGCCGACGAAGCCGGCCTTCACGAGACCGATCAGGGCGACGAACATGCCGATGCCCATGGTGATCGCGTGCTTGAGCGCGAGGGGGATCGCGTTCATGATCATCTCGCGGAGGCCGGTGACGACCAGGAGACAGATCACGACGCCGTACATGACGCACATGCCCATGGCCTGCGGCCAGGTCATCTGCGGGGCGACCTGGGAGGCCAGGACGCCGGAGACGGACAGGCCGGCGGCGAGGACCAGCGGGACCTTGCCGATGAAGCCCATCAGGAGGGTGGTCAGGGCCGCGGCGAAGGCGGTGGCCGTGATCAGGGCCTTCTGGCTCATCGTGTCCCCGGCGACGTCCTTGCCGGAGAGGATCAGCGGGTTGAGCAGGAGGATGTACGCCATGGCCATGAAGGTCGTGACGCCGCCACGAATTTCATTGCCTACGTTCGACCCTCTGTGGGTGATGTGAAAGTAACGGTCGAGCCAAGAACGCCCAGCGGGGTTCAGAGTGCCGTCGCCGGCCTCTTCCGCGGTGGTCTTGGGCTCCACAGACGACTGGGTCATGGTGCCTAACTCCCAAGGTTCAAAGGGGCACCCGCATGGAGATTGGAGACGCGGGATTTGGGAAACTGCGTTGGCTGCACGACCCGGGGTGACGGCCCGAGGCGACGCGAAATGTGCACTGCGTGTACTGCGGGTAGTGCGGGGGTGACCGCTGGTACTACGTGGGGGTTTTGCAGGGGTTCTGCCAAGTGACGGGGACCGCGAGCGGTGCGGTACCGCGTACTGCGTGCTCCGGGCGGTGCGGCGTGAAGTGTGACGTTCCCGAGTCACACCGCCCGGAAATCCGAGGGGTGCGGGGGGGGGGGGGGGGGGGGGGGGGGGGGCGCGACCAGTGCGGAGAGGGGGCGCAGAAGCCGGCGCCGGGGAAGGCG
>NZ_JBWKEZ010000107.1:0-7151 GCF_056434525.1 Streptomyces sp. NPDC044002 | reverse complement strand
CAGCCACGTTCATGACGCCGCCTTGCCTACTTTCACTAACCGGTACTCCATTCAAGCTCGCCACGCCCCCCCCCCCCCCCCCCCCCCCCGCCGCCCCCCCCCCCCCCCCCCCCCCCCCCCCCCCACCACTGCGTCCTAGAGGGTCCCGGTAAGGGCTTCCGGACGGATCGGCGTCTTGTTGAGCTCCAGACCGGTCGCCTGCCGGATCGCCGCGAGGACGGCCGGGGTGGACGACAGGGTCGGGGCCTCGCCGAGACCGCGAAGGCCGTACGGCGCGTTCGGGTCGGCCAGCTCCAGGACGTCGACCGGGATGGTCGGGGTGTCCAGGATGGTCGGGATCAGGTAGTCCGTGAAGGAGGGGTTGCGCACCTTCGCGGTCTGCGGGTCCACGATGATCTCTTCCATGACCGCCACGCCGAGACCCTGGGTGGTACCACCCTGGATCTGGCCCACCACGGAGAGCATGTTCAGCGCCTTGCCGACGTCCTGGGCGGTCGCCAGCTCGACGACCTTGACGAGGCCGAGCTCGGTGTCCACCTCGACGACCGCGCGGTGCGCGGCGAAGGTGTACTGGACGTGGCCGTCGCCCTGGCCGGTCTTCAGGTCGAAGGCGACCGTCGGGCGGTGACGGAACTCGAGTTCGAGGTCGATCGCGTCCTCGCCCTCCAGGATGTCCGCCAGGTCCGCGAGCACCTCGCCGCCGTCGGTGACGACCTTGCCGCCCTCCAGGAGCAGCTCGGCGGTCGCCCACGCCGGGTGGTAGGAGCCGTTCTTGCGGCGGCCGATCTCCAGGACCTTCTCGCGGACGGCCTCACAGGTGTTCTTCACCGCGCCACCGGTCATGTACGTCTGCCGGGAGGCGGACGTGGAACCGGCGGAGCCGACCTGCGTGTCGGCCGGGTGGATGGTCACCTGCGTGACGCCCAGCTCGGTACGGGCGATCTGCGCGTGGACGGTGACACCGCCCTGGCCGACCTCCGCCATGGCCGTGTGGACCATCGCGACGGGCTGGCCGTTGATGACCTCCAGGCGCACGCGGGCGGTGGAGTAGTCGTCGAAGCCCTCGGAGAAGCCGACGTTCTTGATGCCGACCGCGTAGCCGACGCCGCGGACGACGCCCTCACCGTGGGTGGTGTTCGAGAGGCCACCGGGCAGCGCGCGGACGTCCGCGCTCTCGCCGGCGGTCTCCCACTGGCGCTCCGGCGGCAGCGGGCGGGCCTTGACCCGGCGCAGCAGCTCGGCGACCGGGGCCGGGGAGTCCACGACCTGGCCGGTGGGCATGATCGTGCCCATCTCCATGGCGTTCAGCTGGCGGAACTCGACCGGGTCCATGCCCAGCTTCGCCGCGAGCTTGTCCATCTGGGCCTCGTACGCGAAGCAGGCCTGGACGGCGCCGAAGCCGCGCATCGCGCCGCAGGGCGGGTTGTTCGTGTAGAGCGCGATCGCCTCGATGTCCACGTCGTCGATGACGTACGGGCCAACCGAGAGGGAGGACGCGTTGCCGACGACGGCCGGGGAGGCCGACGCGTAGGCACCGCCGTCGAGCACGATCTTGCACTTCATGTGCGTGATCTTGCCGTCCTTGGTGGCGCCGTGCTCGTAGTACAGCTTCGCCGGGTGGCGGTGCACGTGGCCGAAGAAGGACTCGAAGCGGTTGTAGACGATCTTGACCGGCTTGTTCGTGGCCAGGGCCAGGAGGCAGGCGTGGATCTGCATCGAGATGTCCTCGCGGCCGCCGAAGGCACCGCCGACGCCCGAGAGCGTCATGCGGACCTTCTCCGGCGGGAGGCCGAGGACCGGGGCGATCTGCTGGAGGTCCGAGTGCAGCCACTGGGTGGCGACGTAGAGGTCGACACCGCCGTCCTCGGAGGGCACGGCGAGACCGGACTCCGGGCCGAGGAAGGCCTGGTCCTGCATGCCGAAGGTGTACTCGCCCTCGACGATCACGTCGGCCCGCTTGCGGGCCTCCTCCACGTTGCCGCGGATGATCGGCTGGCGGTGCACGATGTTCGGGTGCGGGACGTGACCGGAGTGGTGGTCGTCGCGGCCCGGGTGGATCAGCGGCGCGTCGGCGGCGAGGGCGGAGGCCTCGTCCGTGACGAGCGGCAGCTCCTTGTAGTCGATCTTGATCTTGGCGGCCGCGCGGCGGGCGGTCTCCGGGTGGTCGGCGGCCACGAGGGCGACCGGCTCACCGTGGTGACGTACCCGGCCGTTGGCCAGGACGGGGGTGTCCTGGATCTCGAGGCCGTAGTTCTTCATCTCGGCCGGCAGGTCGTCGTACGTCAGGACCGAGTAGACGCCCGGCATGGCCAGGGCCTCGGAGATGTCGATGGAGACGATCTCGGCGTGGGCGACGGTGCTGCGCAGGGTCTGGCCCCACAGCATGTCCTCGTGCCACATGTCCGAGGAGTACGCGAACTCACCGGTGACCTTGAGGGTGCCGTCCGGGCGGAGCGTGGACTCGCCGATGCCGCCCTTGGTGTGGTTCTGGGTGACGTTCTTCGGCGTGCCGACGGTGCGGGTGTCCTGAGCCATGATCAGACCGCCTCTCCCTGACGGGCGGCCGCGAGGCGGACCGCGTCGAGGATCTTCTCGTAGCCCGTGCAGCGGCAGAGGTTGCCGGACAGGGCCTCACGGATGTCCTGGTCGGACGGGTCGGCGTTCTGCTCCAGGAGAGCGTCGGCCTGGACCAGCAGACCCGGGGTGCAGAAACCGCACTGGACCGCGCCGGCGTCGATGAACGCCTGCTGGATGTTGGAGAGCTCGCCGCCCTCACCGGTCTGGGAGTCGGTGCCCTTGGCGGACCACTGCTTGGCCTCGTCCGTGGAGACGCCCTTGCCGCCGCCGCACGCGCCGGTGCCGCAGGCGTGGCCGTGCTCGTCGCGCTGCTTGGCGAAGTCCGCCAGGCCCTCGACGGTCACGACGTCGCGGCCCTCGACCTGACCGGCCGCGACCAGGCAGGAACAGACCGGCACGCCGTCGAGGCGGACGGTGCAGGAACCGCACTCGCCCTGCTCACAGGCGTTCTTGGAGCCGGGCAGGCCCAGGCGCTCACGCAGGACGTAGAGGAGGGACTCGCCCTCCCAGACGTCGTCGGCTTCCTGCGGACGACCGTTGACAGTGAAATTGACGCGCATGGTTACGCAGCCCCTTCAAGCGAGCGGCCGTTGGTGCCGCGGTACTGCTCCCAGGTCCAGACGAGCTGGCGGCGAGCAAGGATGCCGACCGCGTGACGGCGGTACTTCGCCGTGCCGCGGACGTCGTCGATCGGGTTGCACGAGGCGGACGCGAGCTCACCGAACTGCTTGGCGATCGACGGGGTGATGACCTTGCCGTTGTCCCAGAAACCGCCCTCTTCGAGCGCGGCGTTCAGGAACTCCTCGGCGGCCTTCGCCCGGATCGGGGTCGGGGCGGCCGAGGCGATACCCGTACGCACGGTGCGGGTGTCGGGGTGCAGCGCGATGCCGAAGCCGCAGACGGCGATGACCATCGCGTTGCGGGTGCCGACCTTGGAGTACTGCTGCGGGCCCGTGGCGTTCTTGATGTGGATCGTCTTGATGAGCTCGTCGGCGGCGAGCGCGTTGCGCTTCACGCCGGTGTAGAACTCGTCGATCGGGATCAGGCGGGAGCCGCGCACCGACTCGACCTCGACGTGGCAGTCGGCGGCGAGCAGGGCGGGGTGGGAGTCACCGGCGGGCGAGGCGCAACCGAGGTTGCCGCCGACGCCGCCGCGGTTGCGGATCTGCGGGGACGCGACCGTGTGCGAGGCGAGCGCGAGACCCGGCAGCGTCGCGCGCAGGTTCTCCATGATCTGGGTGTACGGGACGGAGGCGCCGAGCTTGGTGACCTCCTCGCCGACCTCCCACTCCCGCAGCAGTTCGATGCGGTTGAGGTCCAGGAGGTATTCCGGACGGCGGTGGTCGAAATTGATCTCGACCATGATGTCGGTGCCACCCGCAATCGGCACAGCTGTGGGGTACTCGGCCTTAGCGGCGAGCGCCTCCTCCCAGCTGGCGGGGCGAAGGAAGTCCATGTGCGGCTCTCTTCTTCTTCATCGTGTCGTTCACTTCAAGCCAGGAGGCCGAAGGCCCTCGACTGGTCGTTCACGTGCTGTTAACGCGGTGTGGAGTCAGTACACAAGCCCGGTGTCCCTCGGGTGCAGTCACCGAAACCATGAAGGAGTTGGCTGGCGGCCTCCTTCGTCTTGTAGATTCGTATGAAAGGCAGGATGCGACGACCTGCCCGATTTCCAACGGCAACATTCGAGACAGATCGGCGGCGACATCATGCGGCTGCGCGCACTGCTGGAAACCGAGGCGCTGGGGCTGCGGCTGCTGGGCGGCGAGGAAGAACTCGACCGGACGGTCCGCGGGGTCATGACGACCGACCTGAGGGATCCCAGCCGATACCTGACCGGGGGAGAACTTGTCCTCACGGGCCTGGCATGGCGAAGAAATTCAGCCGACTCCGAGCCATTCGTACGAATCCTCGCGAGCGCGGGAGTGGCGGGCCTCGCGGCCGGCGAAGCGGAACTGGGCGACATCCCCGATGATCTGGTTTCGGCCTGCGTCCGCAACCGGCTGCCGCTCTTCGCGGTGAACGAGGACGTTGCATTCGCCACCATCACGGAGTACGTGGTGCGGCAGGTCTCCGGAGAGCGCGCCGGCGACCTCGCGGCGGTCGTGGACCGCCACCGGCGCCTGATGACCTCGGGCCCCGCGGGCGGCGGACCCGATGTGGTGCTGGATCTGCTCACCACGGACCTCGATCTGCGGGCCTGGGTGCTCTCCCCCACCGGCCGGCAGATCGCCGGAGCGGGCGAGCCGCTGGCGCCGGGGATCTGCGCGACGCTGGCGAGCGAACACCTCGCGGCGGTCCGGACGGGCCGCAGGGGCCCGCACCGGCTGTCCCTCCAGGGTATTACGTACTCCCTCTTCCCGATCAGGGGACACGGTCGCGGCCCTGGTCAGGCCACGCGCGACGTGCGCGAGAGCGTGCTGTCGGACTGGCTGCTGGCCGTCGAGGCGGACGCGGGCGACTGGCCCGCCGAGCGCCTGGACCTGCTCCAGGGCGTCACCCAGCTCATCGCGGTCGAGCGGGACCGCCGCGACGCGGCCCGCACGGTGCGCCGCCGGCTGGCGCAGGAGGTGCTGGAGCTGGTCCAGACGGGCGCCCCGCCCGCCGAGATCGCCGCCCGTCTGCGGGTGGCGGCCCCGGTGCTGCTGCCCGGACTGGGCGCGGCCCCTCACTGGCAGGTCGTGGTGGCGCGGGTGGACTGGGACGGCGGGGACATCCCCGGCGGCCCGGTGGCCCAGTCGCTGCTGGAGGAGATCCTGGTCGACCCGTCGATGTCCGGACCGGAGCCGTCCGACCGGATCGCGGTGGCCCACGCCGGCGACGAGGCCATCGCGCTGGTGCCGCTGCCCGCGCTCTCCGGCGACGCCGGGGAGGACAAGGGCCCGGACTCCGCGCTGCACGCCGACGCGCTCCTGGCGGCCGTACGGGAGCCGCTGGCGGCCGGTCTGGCCGACGACGGCCGGCTCACCCTCGGCGTCAGCGCGGCCGTGCACTCCGCCGAGGGGCTGCGCGGGGCGCTGGAGGAGGCCCGGCACGCCCGCCGGGTCGCCGCCGCCCGCCCCGGCCGGGTCTGCGCGGCCGGCCACCACGAGCTGGCCTCGCACGTGCTGCTGCTGCCGTTCGTGCCGGACGACGTCCGCCGCGCCTTCACGGCCCGCCTGCTGGACCCGCTGCGCGACTACGACCGCCGGCACCGGGCGGAGCTCATCCCGACCCTGGAGGCGTTCCTGGACTGCGACGGCTCCTGGACCCGTTGCGCGACCCGGCTGCACCTCCACGTCAACACGCTGCGCTACCGGGTCGGGCGAATCGAGCAGCTGACGGCGCGCGACCTTTCGCGCCTGGAGGACAAGCTGGACTTCTTCCTGGCACTGCGCATGAGCTGACCCCCGGGCCCTCCCATCTGCGCACTCCCCTCGGAGGGGCCGGGCAGGGGCGGCTGACGAGCCGTCCGGACTTTGTGAAAGAGTTCACCCGACCCCTTGGCCGAGGCAGCCGATCCGTGCTCTCATTTCGCCCCAGGGCTCAACGACGTGCTGCTTGGTTGCTTCGGGGAGGGCAATGTGGCGGATACCGCCATGTCCGGTGCGGGATCAACGGGGGGCGACGACCCCCTCCAGCGGGCGATATGGCGGCTGCGCTCGCGCGGCTGTTGGACGGACGCGGCGGCCCTGCTGACGCCGCACGCGCACGACGCGGGGGCGGCGGTGCAGCGCACCGCGCTCCTGGTGGAGCGGTGCCTGTTCACCGGCCAGGGCTGGCCGGAGGCGGAGGACGCGCTGCGGGCGGCCGAGGCCGTGGCCCGGGACGACGACGAACGGGGCGCGGCGGCCTGCGAGCGGGGCCAGCTGGCGTACGCGGCGACCGTGCTCGGGGTGCGGGACCGGGCCGACGAGGCCCGCTCGGCGCTGGGCCGCGCGGCCGCGCTGCTGTCCCCGGGGTCGCGGACGCGCCCGCTGCTGGACTTCCGGCGGGGCCTGGTCGCCGAGCACCTGGCGGACGCCCCGCAGGCGGCCCGGCCGGCGTACCACCGCGCGCACGCGGGGGCGGTGACCCACGGGGACACCCTGCTGCTGTCGTTCACCTGGCGGCACCTGGCCGCGCTGGCGCTGCGGGACGGCGAGGTCGCCGAGGCCCGCAAGGGCTTCGCGGAGTCCCTGCGGATCCGGGAGGACCTGGGCTTCCTGGTCGGCACCGCGCCGGCGCTGGCGGCGCTGGCGGAGGTCGAGCCGGAACCGGAGGCCGCCCGGCTCCGCGCGGAGGCCCGCCGCCTGTTCCACCTCCTGGGCGGCATCCCGACCTGGCTGGCGGACCAGCTGGCCCCCGCCGCGTAACCCTGCGGGGCCGGGCCTCCGCGGCCCCGCCCACCCGGGCCGGGCTTGCGGCCCCCGGGCCCCAGCGGCCCCGCCCGCGCGGCCCGGCGAGCGCCGACTGCGGGCTCCCTGCGGGGCCGGTCCCCTACCCGCCCTTCCACCGTTCCTCCCCCAGCTACCGCTGGGAGGTGCCCCCAGGGGGCTCCGCCCCCAGACCCCCGCGCCTCAAACGCCGGCGGGGCTGTACATCGCCCCGCCGGC
>NZ_JBWKEZ010000106.1:0-19793 GCF_056434525.1 Streptomyces sp. NPDC044002 | reverse complement strand
GGGGCTCCGCCCCTGACCCCGATACCGGGCGCTGCGCGCCCGGTGCGCTCAATCGCCGCGCGGGCTGGAATTTCGCTGCGCGAAATCCAGCCCCGCCGGCACATCTCAGCCCCGCCGGCGTTTGAGGCGCGGGGGTCTGGGGGCGGAGCCCCCAGGGGGTCCGGGGCGCAGCCCCGGGGAACGGGCGAAGGGCGGGGCGGGGAGAAGCCCGCGCAGCGGCACTCCCGCCCCCGCCCGGCCAGGGCTTACGCGTCGGGGTGCCCCGCCATCAGCCCGGCCAGGGCTTCGGTGGCGGCCAGCGCCAGCCGGGGGTGGGCCTGGGCGCGGACCAGGACGTCGCGGGCCCGGGCGTCGGCGAGGGCGCCCAGGCCTTCGACGCAGGCCAGGGCCACCCGCCAGTACGGGTCGTGCGGGGCCAGCAGCCGGGACAGGGTCTTGATCAGGGCCGGGGCCGACTCGGGTGCCCGCAGGGCGGTCAGCAGCCGGACCGGGTGCAGGGCGTAGGCCGTGCGCAGGGAGTTCGTCGCCAGGGCCGCCGCCGCGCGTGCGGTGCGCGGGTCGCCGAGGACGCCGAGCGCCTGCGCGGCGGCGGCGCAGCGGGCCGGGTCCCGGTGGTTGAGCAGCAGGACCAGCGGCTCGAAGGCCCGCCGGTCCCCGGCCATCCCGAGCCGGTACGCGGCCAGTTCGCGGGCCCACAGGGGCAGCCCGGCGGAGGTCAGGGAGGCGGCCAGGGCGTCCGGCGCCGCCGTGAGCAGTTCCGCGTACGCGGCCGAGTCGTCGGCCTCCGCCCTCAGGCGTTCCAGCACGTCGTTCACGCGGCCACCCTAGGGCCCCGTGACCCCCGGTAGGCGGCGTTCCGCGGAGCCCGCTGATCGATGATCGATGATCGGTACATTTGGGCGGTACAGGTCACATCTCCGCGCTCTGGCGGACCAGTTACCGGCCGGTTAATGTCCTTCCCAACACGTACGGACGCGGCCTGGTGACGCAGCCGCCCCGTACCAGTCGGTCCGTTCGCTCGACCGTTTCACCCGTACGGCTGGACCCCGGGACAGGGTTCCGCCGTCTCCACCCGCCGCGCCCCCATCCCTCTCCGGGCGCACCGCCGGGTCCGCTCCGCACGGCTCTTCCGTACGGCATCCGCGCGCGCCGTGCGCCGCGCGCTCCCTCAGTCGTCACCCTCTTCCACTGGAGTCCCGCGATGGACCTTCCGTCCACGTCCAGTCAGTCCTCCCTCCGCACCGTCGCCGTCGTCGGCCTCGGCACGATGGGCACCGGCATCGCCGAGGTGCTCGCCCGGGCCGGCCGCGAGGTCATCGGCATCGACGTCAGCGAGGCCGCCACCCGCCGCGCCGCCGGGGCCCTCGCGGCCGCCACGGCCCGCTCGGTGGCCAAGTACAAGCTCACCGAGCAGGAGCGCGAGGCGGTCCTGGCCCGCTTCCGCACCTTCACGGACCTCGGGGCCGCCGCCGAGGCCGACCTCGTCATCGAGGTGGTCCCGGAGGACTACGACCTCAAGCACCGGATCATCGGCGAGCTCGACGCGGTCGTCCGGCCCGACACCGTGCTGGCCACCGGCACCAACGCGCTGTCCGTGACCCGGCTCGCCGCCGAGTCGCGGCACCCCGAGCGGGTGCTGGGCATGCACTTCTTCAACCCGGCGCCGGCGATGAAGCTCGTGGAGATCGTCTCCAGCGTGCTGACCGCGCCGACGGCCGTCGCGGCGGTCACCGAGCTGGCGGTGGAGCTGGGCAAGCAGCCCGTCGCGGTCGGCGACCGGCCCGGCTTCGTCGCCGACGGCCTGCTCTTCGGCTACCTCAACCAGGCCGCCGCGATGTACGAGGCCAAGTACGCCTCCCGTGAGGACATCGACGCGGCGATGAAGCTGGGCTGCGGCCTGCCGATGGGCCCCCTCGCCCTGCTCGACCTGGTCGGCGTGGACACCGCGCGCACCGTGCTGGAGGCCATGTACGCCTCCTCGGGCGACCGGCTGCACGCCCCGGCGCCGATCCTGGGCCACCTCGTCGAGGCGGGACTGACCGGGCAGAAGGCCGGGCGCGGCTTCTACACGTACGAGGCCCCGGGCAGCCCGGTGGTCGTCCGCGACCTGCAGACCCCGCTGGACGGGTCCCTGCTGGGCGCGGGCCGTCCGGTCTCCTCGGTCGGCGTGGCCGGCTCCGGGACCATGGCGAGCGGCATCGCGCAGGTCTTCGCGCAGGCCGGCTACGACGTGGTGCTGGCCGCCCGCAGCGAGGAGAAGGCCGAGGCCGCGAAGGCCGCGATCGGGAAGTCCCTGGGCCGTGCGGTGTCCAAGGGCCGACTGACCGAGGAGGCCGCCGCGCAGACCCTGGACCGGATCACCCCGGCCGGGTCGCTGGAGGCGTTCGCGGACGTGGACCTGGCGGTCGAGGCGGTCGCCGAGGACCTGGAGGTCAAGCAGCAGCTCTTCGCGGGCCTGGACAAGGTCTGCAAGCCGGGCGCGGTGCTGGCCACCACCACCTCCTCGCTGCCGGTGATCGCGGTCGCGCGGGCCACCTCGCGTCCGCAGGACGTGATCGGCATGCACTTCTTCAACCCGGCTCCGGCCATGAAGCTGGTCGAGGTGGTCCGGACGGTCCTGACGGCCGACGACGTGCACGCCACGGTCCGCGAGGTCTGCGCCAAGGTGCGCAAGCACCCGGTGGACTGCGGGGACCGGGCCGGGTTCATCGTGAACGCGCTGCTGTTCCCGTACTTGAACAACGCCATCAAGATGGTCGAGCAGCACTACGCGGGCATCGACGACATCGACGCCGCGATGAAGCTGGGCGGCGGGTACCCGATGGGGCCCTTCGAGCTCCTCGACGTGGTCGGCCTGGACGTGTCGCTCGCCATCGAGAAGGTCCTGTACCAGGAGTTCCGCGACCCCGCCCTGGCGCCGTCCCCGCTGCTGGAGCACCTGGTGGCGGCGGGCTGCCTGGGCCGGAAGACCGGCCGCGGATTCCGTGAGTACGCCCGCCGGTAGGGGGACACCCCCTGACCCCCGGCCGGGCCCCGATCAGGATGCGTGGGGAGGGCTGCTCGGGTCCGCCGGACCCTCACGGCGGACATACCCTCCCGAGCCCAGTGCGGGCCCTCCCCCGCATCCACCCCCCTCTCACCCCCCTCCGGCGCGCGCGCCTGCGCGAATGAAGTACTTTCGCTCTATGTCCCAGCCCGCCAAGACCTCACCCCGCGCCGCGTCGGCCGCCGACTCCCAGGAGAGCGCGGCCGGCACCCGGGCGGCCGCCCAGCGGCTCAAGATGCGCCGAGAGCTCGCCGCCGCGGCGATGGAGCTCTTCGCGACCAAGGGGTACGAGGCCACGACGGTCGACGAGATCGCCGCGACCGCCGGGGTGGCGCGCCGGACCTTCTTCCGGCACTTCCGGTCCAAGGAAGAGGCGATCTTCCCGGACCACGACGACACCCTGATCCGCGCCGAGGCCGTCCTGGACGTGGCTCCGGCGCACGAGCACCCGCTCGACACGGTGTGCCGGGGGATCAAGGAAGTCATGAAGATGTACGCCGCCTCGCCGGCGGTGTCGGTGGAGCGCTACCGGCTGACCCGCGAGGTGCCGGCGCTGCGGGAGCGGGAGATCGCCTCGGTCGCCCGCTACGAGCGGCTGTTCACCCGCTACCTGCTCGCCCACTTCGACGAGACCGACCACCACGACGGCAACGACGACCCGCTGCTGGCCGAGGTGGCCGCCTCCGCGGTGGTGACCGCGCACAACCACGTGCTGCGGCGCTGGCTGCGGGCGGGGGGCCAGGGTGACGTGGAGGCGCAGCTGGACCACGCCTTCGCGATCGTCCGCAAGACCTTCGGGTCCGGCATCGGAGCCGGCCGGACGCAGGGCGTGCCGGCCGAGGCCCCGCAGGCGGCGGTGCGCACGGAGGGCGAGGTCCTGGTCGCGGTGGCGCGCACGGACGCTCCGCTCGACGAGGTCATGCGGACCATCGAAGAAGCACTCAGAAACAAATAGTCACTCTCGTCACAGCGGCCGCTCCCATTCCGGGGGCGGCCGCTTTCCTTTGTCCGAGTTGCCCCTACTCGCGGGTAACTCTGATCGATCATCGCTCATCTGCGCAGGTCAATCGGCAAGTGAGAGAAATTTTTGGCACCGAGTGCCTTGCCGAGTGACACGGGGTGCCATACGTTGAATCCCGTCCGGATGTCCCCGCGGCCCACACCCACTCGGTACGGAACGCGCCCCGGATGCCTGCGTCACCAGGCCCCGCTCCGCCCTCACCACAGGCGCGACAGCACAGCAGCACCACTGCTCCTCCCCCAGCCTTCGGCCGGGGGGGGACTCCCAGGACCCGACGGCACCTCGCAGCACCACACCACACGTAACCGCGCACCCGCGTATCCCTCAGCGCACCCTCATAGCGCTCGCCGGAGGCAATACCGTGAAGGACATCCTGGACGCGATTCAGTCGCAGTCCGCCACCGCCGCAGACTTCGCCGCACTGCCGCTCCCCGACTCGTACCGCGCGATCACCGTGCACAAGGACGAGGCGGAGATGTTCGCGGGGCTCACCACCCGCGAGAAGGACCCGCGCAAGTCCCTGCACCTGGACCAGGTCCCGGTTCCGGAACTCGGCCCGGGCGAGGCCCTGGTGGCCGTCATGGCCTCCTCGGTCAACTACAACTCGGTGTGGACCTCGATCTTCGAGCCGGTTTCCACCTTCAACTTCCTGGAGCGCTACGGGCGCCTGTCGGAGCTCACCAAGCGCCACGACCTCCCGTACCACGTCATCGGCTCCGACCTCGCGGGCGTCGTGCTGCGCACCGGCCCCGGCGTCAACTCCTGGAAGCCGGGCGACGAGGTCGTCGCGCACTGCCTCTCGGTCGAGCTGGAGTCCTCGGACGGCCACAACGACACGATGCTCGACCCCGAGCAGCGCATCTGGGGCTTCGAGACCAACTTCGGCGGCCTGGCGGAGATCGCCCTCGTCAAGTCCAACCAGCTGATGCCCAAGCCCGGCCACCTCAGCTGGGAGGAGGCCGCCTCCCCCGGCCTGGTCAACTCCACCGCCTACCGCCAGCTGGTCTCCCGCAACGGCGCCGGCATGAAGCAGGGCGACAACGTCCTGATCTGGGGCGCCAGCGGCGGCCTCGGCTCCTACGCCACCCAGTTCGCCCTGGCCGGCGGCGCCAACCCGATCTGCGTCGTCTCCTCCCCGGAGAAGGCCGAGATCTGCCGGAAGATGGGCGCCACGGCCGTCATCGACCGCAACGCCGAGGGCTACAAGTTCTGGAAGGACGAGCGCACCCAGGACCCCCGCGAGTGGAAGCGCTTCGGCTCGAAGATCCGCGAGCTCACCGGCGGCGAGGACATCGACATCGTCTTCGAGCACCCGGGCCGCGAGACCTTCGGCGCCTCCGTCTACGTCACCCGCAAGGGCGGCACGATCACCACTTGCGCCTCGACCTCGGGCTACATGCACGAGTACGACAACCGCTACCTGTGGATGTCCCTCAAGAAGATCATCGGCTCGCACTTCGCGAACTACCGCGAGGCGTGGGAAGCCAACCGCCTGATCGCCAAGGGCAAGATCCACCCCACCCTCTCGAAGGTCTACTCCCTGGAGGAGACCGGCCAGGCGGCCTACGACGTCCACCGCAACCTCCACCAGGGCAAGGTCGGCGTCCTCGCCCTCGCCCCCCAGGAGGGCCTGGGCGTCCGCGACCACGAGATGCGCGCCGAGCACCTCGACGCGATCAACCGCTTCCGCAACGTCTGAGTCCGCTCAAAGGCCATAAGGAACGCCTGAGATGACAGAGCGCCAGAAGGACCGTCCGTGGCTCATGCGGACGTACGCCGGCCACTCCACGGCCGAGGCGTCCAACGAGCTGTACCGCCGCAACCTCGCCAAGGGCCAGACCGGCCTGTCGGTCGCGTTCGACCTCCCGACGCAGACCGGCTACGACCCCGACCACGTCCTCGCCCGCGGCGAGGTCGGCCGGGTCGGGGTCCCGGTCTCCCACCTCGGCGACATGCGGCGGCTGTTCCAGGACATACCCCTGGAGCAGATGAACACCTCGATGACGATCAACGCCACCGCCATGTGGCTGCTGGCGCTCTACCAGGTGGCCGCCGAGGAGCAGGGCGCGGACATCTCCCAGCTCCAGGGCACCACCCAGAACGACATCGTCAAGGAGTACCTCTCGCGCGGGACGCACGTCTTCCCGCCCGGGCCCTCGCTCCGCCTGACGACGGACATGATCGCGTACACGGTCAGCCACATCCCGAAGTGGAACCCGATCAACATCTGCAGCTACCACCTGCAGGAGGCCGGGGCCACGCCGGTCCAGGAGATCTCGTACGCGATGTCCACCGCGATCGCCGTCCTGGACTCGGTGCGCGACTCGGGCCAGGTGCCCGAGGAGCGCTTCGGCGAGGTGGTCGCCCGCATCTCCTTCTTCGTGAACGCGGGCGTCCGCTTCATCGAGGAGATGTGCAAGATGCGCGCCTTCAGCCGGATCTGGGACAAGGTCACCAAGGAGCGCTACGGCATCGAGAACGCCAAGCATCGCCGGTTCCGCTACGGCGTCCAGGTGAACTCGCTGGGCCTGACCGAGGCCCAGCCCGAGAACAACGTCCAGCGCATCGTCCTGGAGATGCTCGCGGTCACCCTCTCCAAGGACGCCCGCGCCCGCGCGGTGCAGCTGCCCGCCTGGAACGAGGCGCTGGGCCTGCCCCGGCCCTGGGACCAGCAGTGGTCGCTGCGCATCCAGCAGGTCCTGGCCCACGAGAGCGACCTGCTGGAGTACGAGGACATCTTCGCCGGCTCCCACGTCATCGAGGCCAAGGTCGACTCCCTGGTCGCCGACTGCCTGGCCGAGATCGACCGGATCCAGGAGATGGGCGGCGCGATGGCGGCCGTCGAGTCCGGTTACCTGAAGTCCCAGCTGGTCTCCTCGCACGCCGAGCGGCGCGCCCGGATCGAGGCCGGCGAGGACAAGATCGTCGGCGTGAACTGCTTCCAGCAGACCGAGGAGAACCCGCTCACCTCCGACCTCGACGGGGCCATCATGACCGTCGACCCCGCGGTGGAGGCGTTCACCGTCGAGCGGATCGCCCGCTGGCGTGCCGAGCGGCAGGAGTCCTCGGACCGGCAGGGGAACGGCGACCCGTTCGTCTTCCCGACCGCCGGGCAGGCCCTGGACCGGCTGAAGGAGGCCGCCGCCGGGACCGAGAACCTGATGGAGGCCACCCTGGAGTGCGCCCGCGCCGGTGTCACCACCGGCGAGTGGGCGAACGCCCTGCGCGAGGTCTTCGGCGAGTTCCGCGCCCCGACCGGGGTCTCCTCGGCCCCGGTCGCCGTCACCGCCGAGGAGGGCACCCCGCTGGCCCTGGTCCGCGAGAAGGTCTCCCGGACCGCCGACGAGCTGGGCTCCGGCCGGCTGCGCCTGCTGGTCGGCAAGCCCGGCCTGGACGGTCACTCCAACGGTGCCGAGCAGATCGCCGTACGGGCCCGCGACGCCGGGTTCGAGGTGGTCTACCAGGGCATCCGGCTGACTCCCGAGGAGATCTCCTCGGCAGCCCTGGCCGAGGACGTGCACTGCGTGGGACTGTCCATCCTGTCCGGTTCGCACAGCGCACTGGTCCCGGACGTCCTGGAACGACTGCGCACGGCGGGGGCGGGCGACATCCCCGTCATCGTCGGGGGCATCATTCCGAACGCCGACGCCGTCACGCTGAAGGCCGCCGGGGTGGCCGCCGTGTTCACCCCGAAGGACTTCGGCATCACGGAGATCATCGGCCGTATCGTCGACGAGATCCGCAAGGCCAACAAGCTCCACCCTCTCAACATCGCTGAAAGCACGGAGGTCCCCGCATGACCACGCCCCTCTCCCCCGTGAACCGGCTGCGTCCGCGCCGCTCCTGCCTCGCGGTCCCGGGCTCCAACCCGCGGTTCCTGGAGAAGGCCCAGGGCCTGCCCGCCGACCAGGTCTTCCTGGACCTGGAGGACGCCTGCGCCCCGCTCGCCAAGGAAGGCGCCCGCCACACCATCGTGGACGCGCTGAACAACGGCGACTGGACCGGCAAGACCCGCGTGGTCCGCGTCAACGACTGGACCACCCACTGGACCTACCGCGACGTCATCACCGTCGTCGAGGGCGCCGGCCAGAACCTCGACTGCATCATGCTGCCCAAGGTCCAGGACGCGCAGCAGGTCGTGGCCCTCGACCTCCTCCTGACCCAGATCGAGAAGACCATGGGCTTCGAGGTCGGCAAGATCGGCATCGAGGCGCAGATCGAGAACGCCAAGGGCCTGGTCAACGTCGACGAGATCGCCGCCGCCTCGCCGCGCCTGGAGACCATCATCTTCGGCCCGGCCGACTTCATGGCCTCGATCAACATGAAGTCCCTGGTCGTGGGCATGCAGCCGCCCGGCTACCCGGCGGACGCCTACCACTACATCCTGATGCGGATCCTGATGGCGGCCCGTACGCACAACCTCCAGGCCATCGACGGCCCCTTCCTCCAGATCCGCGACGTGGACGCCTACCGCGAGGTCGCCGGACGCGCCGCCGCCCTGGGCTTCGACGGCAAGTGGGTGCTGCACCCGGGCCAGGTCGACGCGGCCAACGAGGTCTTCTCGCCCTCCCAGGAGGACTACGACCACGCCGAGCTGATCCTCGACGCCTACGACTGGTGCACCTCCGAGGCGGGCGGCAAGAAGGGCTCCGCGATGCTCGGCGACGAGATGATCGACGAGGCCAGCCGCAAGATGGCCCTGGTCATCGCCGGCAAGGGCCGGGCCGCCGGCATGGAGCGCACCACCAAGTTCGAGATCCCGGAGGCGTAGGGCCATGCAGTTCGGACGCACTTACGAAGAGTTCGAGATCGGCGCGGTCTACAAGCACTGGCCCGGGAAGACGGTCACGGAGTACGACGACCACCTCTTCTGTCTGCTCACCATGAACCACCACCCGCTCCACATGGACGTGAACTACGCCGAGAACACGACCGACTTCGGCAAGAACGTGGTGGTCGGCAACTACATCTACTCGCTGCTGCTCGGCATGTCCGTGCCGGACGTCTCCGGGAAGGCCATCGCCAACCTGGAGATCGAGTCCCTGCGGCACGTGGCGCCGACCTTCCACGGCGACACGATCTACGGCGAGACCACGGTCCTGGACAAGACCCCGTCCAAGTCCAAGGACGACCGCGGCATCGTCTACGTGGAGACCAAGGGCTACAAGCAGGACGGCACCCTCGTCTGCGTCTTCCGGCGCAAGGTGATGGTCCCGACCGAGACGTACATCAAGGCGCGCGGCGGCGAGCAGCCCGGCCGGCCTCAGCTGAAGGAACAGGGGAAGTAGCCATGGCACGACTCGCCCAGACCGCCGGGCTCACGGACGTCCAGCAGGAGATCCTCAAGACCGTCCGGGAGTTCGTCGACAAGGAGATCATCCCGGTCGCGACCGAGCTGGAACACCGCGACGAGTACCCGCAGCAGATCGTCGACGGCCTCAAGGAGCTGGGCCTCTTCGGCCTGATGATCCCGGAGGAGTACGGCGGCCTGGGTGAGTCGCTGCTCACCTACGCGCTGTGCGTCGAGGAGATAGCCCGCGGCTGGATGTCCGTCTCGGGCATCATCAACACGCACTTCATCGTGGCGTACATGCTCAAGCAGCACGGCACGCAGGAGCAGAAGGACCACTTCCTCCCGCGGATGGCGCTGGGCGAGGTGCGCGGCGCGTTCTCGATGTCGGAGCCGGGGCTGGGCTCCGATGTGTCGGCCATCACGTCCAAGGCGGTGAAGGACGGCGACGAGTACGTCCTGAACGGCCAGAAGATGTGGCTGACGAACGGCGGCAGCTCCACCCTGGTCGCGGTCCTGGTCCGGAGTGACGAAGGACACCCCGAGGGCACCGCGCCCCACAAGTCGATGACCACCTTCCTCGTGGAGAAGGAGCCCGGCTTCGGGGAGGTCCGTCCGGGCCTGACCATCCCGGGCAAGATCGACAAGATGGGCTACAAGGGCGTCGACACGACCGAGCTCATCATGGACGGACTGCGCATTCCGGCCAATCGGGTCCTCGGAGGCCAGACGGGCCGAGGGTTTTACCAAATGATGGACGGCGTCGAGGTCGGCCGCGTCAACGTGGCGGCGCGTGGCTGCGGCGTCGCGCAGCGTGCTTTCGAACTGGGTGTCTCCTATGCCCAGCAACGTCACACTTTCGGCAAGGCGATCGCCGAGCACCAGGCCATCCAGTTCAAGCTGGCCGAGATGGCTACCAAGGTCGAGGCCGCCCATGCCATGATGGTGAACGCGGCACGCAAAAAGGACTCCGGGGAACGAAACGACCTCGAAGCCGGGATGGCGAAGTACCTCGCCTCCGAATACTGCAAGGAGGTCGTCGAGGATGCCTTCCGTATCCACGGCGGCTACGGGTTCTCGAAGGAGTACGAGATCGAGCGCCTTTACCGTGAAGCGCCGATGCTTCTGATCGGTGAAGGAACCGCCGAGATCCAGAAAATGATCATCGGGCGACGCCTGCTCGAGGAGTACCGACTCCAGGGCTGAATGTCCCTTTTGCGGTGGATCATCCGATGATCCACCGCAGAAGAGTCACCAGCAGTCACTGGCCGACGGCCATCGACTCGGCTTCTGGCTTGCCCAGTTGTTGCGCGCAACCGATAGCATTCCAGTAAAGCCGCCGTCCCGTCCCCCCGTTTGCGGCGCGGCAATCACCCGCTACGAAGGTCATCCATGCCCCACAGCCAAACCTCTGCACACCGCGACAGCCTCTCCGGCGTACGCCTCGCGCGCGGAGCATCGCCGTGGCTTCTGCCGACCGTCGCCACCGCGGCGCTCAGCCTCACCCGGGCCCGCAAGTCCGGACGCTGGGCCGCGGCGGCCGTGCCCGCCACCGCTCTCGCGGCGGGCATGCTGTGGTTCTTCCGCGACCCCGAGCGCGAGATCGCCCAGGGCCGCGTCATCTCGCCCGCCGACGGCGTGGTGCAGAGCATCATGCCGTGGAAGGACGGGCGCACCCGCGTCGCGATCTTCATGAGCCCGCTGAACGTCCACGTCAACCGCGCGCCCCTGGCGGGCACGGTGACGTCCGTGGAGCACATCCCCGGCGGGTTCGTCCCGGCGTTCAACAAGGAGAGCGAGAACAACGAGCGCGTTGTCTGGCACTTCGACACCGAGCTCGGCGACATCGAGATGGTTCAGATCGCCGGCGCCGTCGCGCGTCGCATCGTCCCGTACCTGCCGGCCGGAACCAAGGTGGAGCAGGGCGAACGCATCGGTCTGATCCGCTTCGGCTCCCGCGTCGACATCTACCTCCCGGAGGGCGTCGAGGTCGCGGTCGAGGTCGGTCAGGCCACCACCGCGGGGGTGACCCGAATTGACCGTGACTGACCCCGAGACTCCTGCCACCGGCTGGGTTCCCGAATCCGCCGAGGAGGAGTCCGCCGAGGACGACATGCCGCTCTCGCTGCGGCTGTCGATAGCGGACACGCTCACCCTCGGTAACGCCACGTGCGGATTCATGGCGGTGTACTTCACCACCACCGGGATCCTCATCCCGCACCTCACCGGCAGCGGCGAGTCGGGCATGGCCCGGCACAGCGCGGCGACCGCGGTGATACTGATGCTCCTCGCGGCGGTCTTCGACCTCTTCGACGGCATCGTGGCCCGCAAGCTGCGCAGCTCGCCGATGGGCGCGGAGCTGGACAACCTGTCCGACCTGATCAGCTTCGGGCTGGCGCCGGCGTACTTCGTGCTGGTCTACGGCATGGTCGCCGACGACGCGCACCAGAAGATGTCGGCGCTCGCGGCGATCGTGGTCCTGCTGGCGGTCGTGCTGCGGCTCGCGAGATTCAGCTGCGTGACGATGAAGGACGGCATGTTCCAGGGCATGCCGAGCCCCTTCGGTGCGCTGACGGTCGTCTCGATCGTGCTGCTGGAGCTGCCGTTCGTCCCGACGCTGCTGGCGATCATCGGGGTGGCGTGGCTCATGGTGAGCCGGGTCGAGTACCCGAAGCCGCGGGGTGTCCTCGCGGCGGCGATGCTGAGCTGGATCGTCGGGGCCATGGGCCTCCTGGCGGCCTGGGCGTTCGACGCCCCGGGCGGCCAGCTGCTGCTCCAGACCGGCTGTGCGCTCCAGATCGCCCTGGCGGCGACCATCCCGCTGTTCGCGACGACCCGTCGCGCGAACACGTTCCGCCACAACCGGCGGGAGGCGCGGGCGGCGCAGCTGCCGTAACGCTGCCGCTCGGCTCGTACGAAGAAGGGCCCCGGGTGCCATTGGCACCCGGGGCCCTTCTGTCATGCGGCCGCAGGGCCGGGCCACCGGGCCGGGGCGGGCCTGGGCCGGGATCAGGCCGTCAGGGCCTGGGCGGGGGCGGTGCGGCGGGCGCGCAGGCGCAGGAGGGCGAAGACGAGCAGGGCGGTGAGTGCCAGGCCCAGGACGAAGCCGGTGATCTGCCATGCCACGGCGTTCGGGTATGAGTACAGGAGCCAGCAGCGGTCGCGGCAGCCGCGGGTACGCTCCCGCCGGCCGGGCAGCGTGTGGAAGGCCAGCATCAGGGTGACGGCGAGCGGGGCGGCCGTCGCGCCGGTCAGCAGCCAGTACGGGACGGCGCGGAGCCCGGGCTCGTCGGCCGCCCGGGCTCCGGCGAGGTACGCCCCGGTGGCGAGCAGGGGCACGGCGAGGCCGAGGCAGGCGGCGAAGGCGTGGCCGCCGCCCGGCCAGTGCAGGGCGGCGGCACGCCACCAGTCGGCCGCGTACAGGGTGCCCAGGGTCGCGAAGGCGGCCAGGCCCAGCAGAAAGGTGGCGGCGGCCGTGCCGCCCTGTGCGCGGCGGCGGGGCCGGCGGCCGCGCGCCACCGCCGCCGCGGACTCCTCGGCCCGCCGCCGCCGGTCGGCGCGCCGCTCGGCCAGCAGCCCGGGTTGCCCGCGGAGGCCGGGCGCCACCAGCGGCCGGGGCCGGTTGAACAGGACGACCGCCGGTACGAGCACCACCGTCCCGAACGCCAATAGCCCCAGGGTGGCCACCGGGATCCCGATGTTCGCCGCGTCCCCCGGCTCCACCCCGAGCATCGGCAGCACCCCGCGCACGCCCATGCCGAGGGCGAGGACCCAGACGCCCCCGAGGACGATGGGCAGGGCCCGGTTGAGCCCCCGCCGCAGCGCCGGGCCGGCGGAGAACCACCAGGGCAGGCACCAGGACACCCAGTCCGCATTCGGCCGGCTCGCGATGCCGCCGCTCCAGTGCCGGCGCAGCAGTACGGAGGAGGCTCCCAGGAACAGGAGACAGACAACGGTCCAGATGACGGCCTCGGGTCTCACGCGCGGGTCCTTTCGGCTCGTTTCCGGGGTCGGGATGGGGCCGTTTCAGGCCACGGGCGGAATCGGTGGCCGAAATCGGTCGCCCATATTGCCATGGCTCCATCCCCGGCCCCGCCCCGGCCCACTACGCTTGATGTCGGAAAACCGCCAGCCCTCCCCAGGCTGCGACCGGGATGCTGGAGCCATGTACACCGACACCGACCGCTGCGTGCGGGCCGTGCAGTCGAAGGACGCCCGGTTCGACGGGTGGTTCTTCACCGCGGTCCGGACGACCGGCATCTACTGCCGGCCCAGTTGCCCGGCCGTGCCGCCCAAGGTCGAGAACATGAGCTTCCTGCCCAGCGCCGCCGCCTGCCAGCAGGCCGGGTACCGGGCCTGCAAGCGGTGCCGGCCCGACACCAGCCCCGGCTCCCCCGAGTGGAACGCCCGCGCCGACGCCGTCGCACGCGCGATGCGGCTGATCCAGGACGGGGTGGTGGACCGCGAGGGCGTGCCGGGGCTGGCGCTGCGGCTCGGGTATTCGACCCGGCAGGTCGAGCGGCAGCTGAACGCCGAGCTCGGCGCCGGGCCGCTGGCCCTGGCCCGGGCGCAGCGCGCCCAGACCGCCCGGCTGCTCATCGAGACCTCCGAGCTCCCGATGGGGGACGTGGCCTTCGCCGCCGGGTTCTCCTCGATCCGGAACTTCAACGAGACCGTCCGGGAGGTCTTCGCCCTCACCCCCGGCGAGCTGCGGCTGCGGGCGGGCCGGAGGGCCGGCGGGCGGGGCGAGCCGCGGATCCCGGGGACGATAAGCCTGCGGCTGCCGTACCGGGCCCCGCTCAACCCCGACAACCTCTTCGGGCACCTGGCCGCGACCGCCGTCCCCGGGGTGGAGGAGTGGCGTGACGGGGCCTACCGGCGGACGCTGCGGCTCCCGTACGGCTCCGGGGTGGTCGCGCTGACGCCCGGCCCCGACCACATCGGCTGCCGGCTCGCGCTGACCGACCTGCGGGATCTGACCATCGCCATCAGCCGCTGCCGCTGGATGCTGGACCTGGACGCCGACCCGGAGGCGGTCGACGACCAGCTGCGCACGGATCCGCTGCTGGCCCCGCTCGTGGACAAGGCCCCCGGCCGCCGGGTCCCGCGTACCGTCGACGCGGCGGAGTTCGCCGTACGGGCGGTCCTCGGGCAGCAGGTGTCCACCGCTGCGGCCCGTACGCACGCGGCCCGGCTGGTGGCCGCGTACGGGGAGCCCGTGGAGGACCCGCAGGGCGGGCTGACCCACCTGTTCCCCTCGCCCGCCGCGCTGGCCGGCGTCGACCCCGAGTCGCTGTCGATGCCGCGCAGCCGCCGCACGACCCTCACCACCCTGGTCACGGCCCTGGCGGACGGCTCGCTGCCGCTCGGCATCGACAGCGACTGGGAGGCGGCCCGCGCCCGGCTGTCCGCGCTGCCCGGCTTCGGGCCCTGGACCACCGAGGTCATCGCGATGCGGGCGCTGGGCGACCCCGATGCCTTCCTCCCGTCCGACCTGGGGGTCCGCAAGGCCGCCCGGGCGCTGGGCCTGCCGTCCACGCCCGCCGCCCTGACCGCCCGGGCGGCCGGCTGGCGGCCCTGGCGCGCGTACGCCGTCCAGTACCTGTGGGCCACCGACGACCACCCGATCAACCATCTGCCCGTAGCGCAAGGAGCACCGTCGTGAGCAGCACCGTGAGCAGCGTCAGCAACAAGATCCACACCGTCGTCGACAGCCCGTACGGGCCGCTCACCCTGGTCGCCGCCGACGGGGTGCTCTGCGGGCTGTACATGACCGGACAGCGCCACCGGCCGGCCGAGGAGTCCTTCGGCGAGCGGGTGGCGGACTCCGAGGAGCCGTTCCCCGAGGTGCGGCGGCAGCTGGCCGCGTACTTCGCCGGGGAGCTGACGGAGTTCACCGTGCCGGTGCGACTGGAGGGCACCGCGTTCCAGCGCAGCGTCTGGGAGCAGCTCGTCCGGATCCCCTACGGGCAGACGTGGTCGTACGGGCAGCTCGCGGCGGAGCTCGGCAAGCCGAGCGCCTCGCGTGCGGTCGGCCTGGCGAACGGGAAGAACCCGGTCGGCATCATCGTGCCCTGCCACCGGGTGATCGGCGCCTCGGGCTCGATGACGGGGTACGGCGGCGGCATCGAGCGCAAGGTGCGGCTGCTGGAGTTCGAGAGCGGGGCGGCCCGATAGGTCAGATCACCACGAGCGGGGCGAGCAGGGCGAAGCCGGCGCCGGCTTCGACGGCGTAGGCGTAGAGGGACGGGTGCTGGACGGGGGCGGCGAGCAGGACCACGCTGTTCTGCGTGGCGGCCGCCTTGATCCAGTCGTCGTCGGCGCCGAGCCGGCCCTGGTACCAGCCCTCGCAGGCTCCGGGGCCGGTGACGGCGAGGACGTCGTCCTCGCGGCGGTAGAAGGCCTGCCAGCCCTCGGCGGGCGCGGACCAGCCCTCGAAGTCCTCGAAGGCGGACCAGCCGCCCTCGCGTATCGCGGTGTCGAACAGCCAGATCGGCATCCCCTCTTCGGAGACCTCGCCGCCCGACTGCTCGTCGGTGGTGAAGTGGACCATGGGGAGGGCGTCGGGCCCGTCGGCCGTGCTCGGCCAGGCGTACATCGTGATCATCTGTTGATTCTGCCCTGGTCGGAGGAGTCCAAGTACGCGGGGTGGTTCAGGGGTTGACCGGCCGGCGGCCGTTCTCCAGTTCCACGGTGCCCTCGCCCGTCTCCAGGGCGCGGTACGCCTCCTGGGTGCGCAGGCCGAGCGATCCGAGGAGGTGGCCGGTGAGTTCGGCGGGCTCGACGAGCTTCCAGGAGAGCAGTTCCTCCTCCTGGAGCTTGATGGAGTCGAGCTGTGCGGCGTCGAGCACGCCGCCGTCGTAGAGGTAGGCGACGAGCGGCGGGCGGCCGGCGCCGAGGCTCCAGTCGACGGCGAGGAGCCGGCCGAGCGGGACG
Organism: Streptomyces sp. NPDC044002; assembly: GCF_056434525.1. Classification (NCBI taxonomy): domain Bacteria; kingdom Bacillati; phylum Actinomycetota; class Actinomycetes; order Kitasatosporales; family Streptomycetaceae; genus Streptomyces; species Streptomyces sp. NPDC044002. The sequence goes on along the minus strand of NZ_JBWKEZ010000106.1, from coordinate 3,500 downwards.
TCGATGCCGATCTCCTCGGCGCTCTCGCGCCGGGCGGCCGTACGGGGTGACTCGCCGCTGTCCGATTCGACCGTTCCGCCCGGCAGGGCCCAGCCCTCGCGGTAGTTGGGCTCGACGAGCAGGACCCGGCCCCGTTCGTCGCGGAAGAGGGCGGCGGCTCCGGCCAGCACCCGGGGCAGGCTCGCGATGTAGGTGGCGAAGTCATCCGTGGTGGTCACGCGGCCACCCTAACCGGCGGTACGGGCCGCCGGGCAGGGCGGGCCCGCGCGGAACCCGTTCAGGTGGCGTCGCCGTCCTCGCGGTCGCGTGCGCGGGATTCGGCGGCGCGGCGGAGCCGGGGGTGGCGGGTCTGGCCCTGCTCGGTGATGGCGTCGCCGACCATGGCCTTGACGGCGTCCCTCAGGCCGTGGAGGGCGGGGTGGCGGGCGGGTCCCGCGCCGGGGTCCTCGCGCAGTTCCTTCAGCAGCGCCCAGCACAGCAGCAGCATGACGATCACGAAGGGCAGGGCGACCAGGATGGTGGCCGTCTGCAGGGACTTCAGGCCGCCCGCGACGAGCAGGACGGCGGCCACCGCGGCCATCAGGACGCCCCAGGTGACGACGAGCCAGGTGGGCGGGTGGAGGGAGCCGCGGCTGGTGAGCGAGCCCATGACCAGGGAGGCCGAGTCGGCGCTGGTGACGAAGTACGTCATGACCAGGAGCATGGCCACCCAGGAGGTGAGGGTGCCGAGCGGGAGGGCGTCGAGCATCGCGAAGAGGGAGGCCTCGGCACCCTCCTTGACCTTGGAGGCGAGGTCGGCGGCGCCGGTGGAGTCGAGGCGGATGGCGGTGCCGCCCATGACGCAGAACCAGACGACGGTGGCGCCGCTGGGGACGAGCAGGACGCCGACGAGGAACTCGCGGATGGTGCGGCCGCGGGAGATGCGGGCGATGAAGGTGCCGACGAAGGGCGCCCAGGAGAGCCACCAGGCCCAGTAGAAGATGGTCCACGCGCCGAGCCAGGCGCTGTCGGTGAAGGCGCCGGTGCGGGAGGCCATGGGCAGCAGTTCGTGCAGGTAGCTGCCGACGCCGGCCGGGATGACGTCGAGGACGTAGACGGTCGGGCCGAGGACGAAGACGAAGAGCATCAGGGCGGCGGCGAGCACGATGTTGATGGTGCTGAGCCATTTGACCCCCTTGTGCAGTCCGGAGAAGGCGGACAGCACGAAGGCGGCGGAGAGCGAGGCGATGATGACCAGCTCGACGCCGGTGGAGTCCTCGATGCCGGTGGTGATGTTCAGGCCCTTGGAGACCTGGAGGGCGCCGAGGCCGAGGCTGGTGGCGGTGCCGAAGACGGTGGCGAAGACAGCGAGCAGGTCGACGGCCTTGCCGGGGCGGCCGTTCGCCCGTTCCTCGCCCATGAGGGGGACGAAGGCGGAGCTGAGGCGGTTGCCGCGGCCCTTGCGGAAGGTCGCGTAGGCCAGGGCTAGGCCGGCGATGCCGTAGATCGCCCAGGGGGTGAGGGTCCAGTGGAAGAACGAGTAGTCCAGGGCGGCGCGGGCGGCGGCTCCGGTGCCGGGGGCCGCTCCGCTGGCGGGGGGCGGGTTGAGGTAGTGGGTGAGCGGCTCCCCGACCCCGTAGAACATCAGGCCGATGCCCATGCCGGCGCTGAACATCATCGCGATCCACGCGAGGTTGCCGAACTCGGGCTCGGAGTCGTCGGCGCCGAGCCGGATCCGGCCGAAGCGGCTGATCGCGAGGACGACGCACATGACGAGGAAGACGTCGGCGGCGATCACGAAGAGCCAGGCGAAGTTGGCCAGCACCCAGGCCAGGGCGGCGGAGGAGGCGGTGTCGAAGGAGTCCTTGCCGAGGGCGGCCCAGCCGACGACGGCGAGCACGGCGATCACTCCGACGGTGACGACCCCGAGGTCGGGAGAGTCGTCCGGCGGGCCCCCGGACCCCGTTCCGGGGGCATCCGGACGTGCTTGTTCCAGTGATTCCGCGCTCATGGGGCCACACTATGCGGAGATATATCCCTATTTACGCGCATGGCGCGCCGCGTGTGGCCCAGGCCACTCATGGGCATAGGAGGATCCTCCGGATAAGCTCATGGTGGCGCGACTGCACTGTTCGATAGCAAGGGATAGCAAGGTGACGGACGGAGCAGTAACTGAGGCCGCGCGCGTGCTCATCGCCGCGGACAAATTCAAGGGCTCGCTCACGGCCGTTCAGGTCGCCGAGCGGGTGACGGCCGGCCTTCGCAAGGCCGTACCGGGCGTGGAGGTCGAGACCCTCCCCGTCGCGGACGGCGGCGACGGCACGGTCGCGGCCGCCGTGGCGGCCGGTTTCGAACGCCGGGAGGTACGGGTCACCGGACCCCTCGGCGACCAGGTCACGGCCGCTTTCGCCCTGCGCGACGGCACCGCCGTGGTCGAGATGGCGGAGGCCTCCGGGCTCCAGCTGCTGCCGGCGGGCACCTTCGCCCCGCTGACGGCGACCACGTACGGCTCCGGCGAGGTGCTGAAGGCCGCGCTGGACGCGGGCGCGCGCTCGATCGTCTTCGGTGTGGGCGGCAGTGCCACCACCGACGGCGGCGCGGGCATGCTGGCCGCGCTGGGCGCGGTGTTCCTGGACGCGAACGGCGAACCGGTCGGTCCGGGCGGCGGCGCGCTGGCGCAGCTGGCGTCGGCGGACCTGTCCGGGGTCGACCCCCGCTTCGCGGAGGTGGAGTTCGTCCTCGCCAGCGACGTGGACAACCCGCTGACCGGCCCGAAGGGCTGCGCGGCGGTGTACGGCCCGCAGAAGGGCGCCTCGCCCGAGGACGTGGCGACGCTCGACGCGGCGCTGGCGCACTTCGCGGTGGTGCTGGAGAAGTCGATCGGCTCGAAGGCGGCCGAGCTCGCCGCCTCCCCGGGCGCGGGCGGCGCGGGCGGCATCGGCTACGGCGCGCTGCTGCTGGGCGCGAGCTTCCGCCCCGGCATCGAGCTGATGCTCGACGTGCTCGGCTTCGCCCCGGCGCTGGAGCGGGCCACGCTGGTCATCACGGGCGAGGGCTCCCTGGACGAGCAGACCCTGCACGGCAAGGCCCCGGCCGGTGTCGCGGCGGCGGCGCGGGCGGCGGGCAAGCCGGTCGTGGCGGTGTGCGGGCGGCTGCTGCTGGGGCAGGAGGCCCTGGAGGCGGCGGGCATCCGCAAGGCGTACCCGCTGACGGACCTGGAGCCGGACCCGGCGAAGTCCATCCCGAACGCCGGTCCCCTGCTGGAGCGCGTCGCGGAGAACATCGCCGCCGAGGTCCTCTGACCCCGGCCGGCCCCGGCCCCGAGGCCCGCTACCCCTGGTGGGGTGGCGGGCCTCGCCCGTTCCCGGGCCGGTGCTTGGCCGGGGGCTGCCGCTGCGCGGGGCTGGTCCCCTACCCGCCCTTCCACCGTTCCCAGGGGCTCCGCCCCTGACCCCGTACGGGCGCTGCGCGCCCGCGCCTCAAACGCCGGCGGGGCTGTCCATAGCCTCGCCGGCGTTTGA
>NZ_JBWKEZ010000105.1:0-20948 GCF_056434525.1 Streptomyces sp. NPDC044002 | reverse complement strand
GGGGGGGGGCACGGACAAAAACACCTCAAGAAAAACGGACAGGGAAACCCCCCCCCCCCCCCCGCCCCCCCCGATTTAGTGGTGCGCGCGTCCCCCCCCCCCCCCCCCCGGGGGAGCCCCCCCGGCCCGGTCAGGCTTCGAGGTCGAGCCAGGCCGTCTGCACGGCCACCCGTACGACCTCACCGGACGCCGACCGGCCCACCCACACCGGGTAGACCCCGTCGCCGCCGGTGCAGAACACCGCCAGGTCCGCGCCGAGGCTCCCGCCGTCCAGGTTCATGCCGGCCAGGGAATCGGAGAGCCGGTCGTGCTCCGGTGACCCCTGCCACCGCGCCCGCTCCAGCAGGTCGCACAGGTCCGGCCAGGCCTCGGCGTCGCCGAAGCCACCGCTGGCCGCGTCCGTGCCGAACCCGAAGGCCTCGCCCTCGCGGAGCCGGATCGTGTCGTCACCGGGCCCGAGAGCCATCTCCCAGACCGCCACCGGGTCGTCGCCGATCCGCAGCCGGACGGCCGCCACCTCGTCGTACGGCCCCCAGTGCTCCTCCGCCACCCGGACCAGGGCCGCCTCCATCGGGTACGCGCCCGGCGACACGTCCACCGTGATCCGGGACAGCCCCTCCCCCGTGTCCGGGCAGGCCACCGCCAGCACCCCGCTCGGCACGCGCACGCTCCCGCACGGCACCGGGTCCAGGACCTCCAGCCCGGGGATCTCCGTCCCGGCCCGGAACACCCGGTCGAAGTCGGCGGGCCCGCGCAGCCGCGAAGGCTCCCGCCGCCAGCCGGGCACCTCCGCGTCCGGCAGCGCGCCGACCCACTCCGGGAGCACGTCCGCCACGGGCAGCCCCGCCCAGTCGTCGAAGCCCGGCCGGACCGTCCACAGGTCCACGTCGGCCACCGCCACCTCGGCCTCCAGGGAGTCGCCCCGCATCCCCCCGGGCTGGTGCGAGATCCGGGCCGTGCCGGACGCCGACAGCTCCACCGCCGTGCGGGGGCAGTCCGGGTCGAACTCGGCCGTCCGGGCGTCCGGGAACCGCCGCACGAGCAGCCGCCGCACCAGCAGCCGCCCCGCGTCGTCCCGCAGCCGCAGCTCCGCCTCAACGGTCCGGCGGCCCTGCTCGTCGTACGCCCAGGCGTCGACGGTCCCGGCCCGCCACGCCACCATCCGCACCCCGAGCGGCATCTCACGCCCCGGGGTCCGGTACACCACCGCGTACGGCAGCCCCTCCGCGTCCCGCGCTCGCGCCTCGTCGGGGGTCAGCTCGCGCCCGCCGGTGCGGTGCGCCGTGTGCCAGGACTCCTCGTACGTCACGTACACCGGCTCAGGCATCGGCTCTGACCCCGTCCCGCTCCGGGAGGAGCTCGGGCATCCCCTCGACCAGCACCACGACGCTGACCAGTTCGCCGGCCTCGGACCGCCCCAGCCACACGGGGTAGGTGCCGTCCCCGGTCGTCGCGAAGGCCATCAGCTCGCCGCCGGTGGCCGCGTCCCTGGTGCGGTGCATGAACATCGACCCGTCGGCGAGGTCCTCGTACCCGTCGAGGTCCGGCTCGCCCTTGATCAGCCCCCGCTCGAAGAGCCCCACCAACGCCCCGAACGCCCCGGCGTCGGCGAAGCAGCCCGCCGCCCCGTCGGTGGCGAAGCCGGCTATCTGGTCCTCGATGAACAGCCGGGGGTCGTCGTCCGCGCCGAGGGCCATCTCCCACGACGCGGCGGGGGTCTCGCTGACGAGGACGCGGACGGCGGTGGCGTCCGTGGTTTCGACCTGGGCGTTCCGCCACTCGCAGTGGTAGCTGTAGCCGACCCGCGCCTCGTCGAGCACGTACTCCCCGGGCGGGACGGGCACCGTGATCTCCGGCACGTCCTCGCAGTTGTCCGGACCGGCCACCGCCAGCAGCCCACTGGGCACGCGCAGGGTGCCGACCCGGTGCGGCTCCACGACGGTCTGCACCGGGTGGTACCCGTCGGTGACCCGCACCCCGGGCCGGAACAGCTCCCCGATCGGCCCCGGCCGCGCGGCACGCGGCGCCCGCCAGCACCCGGCGGGCGCCTCTCCGGCGTCCCCGTCGGGGACCTCGGCCGCCTCGAAGACCGGCGGCTCCGTGAACCCGTGCACCTGCGCCGAGAGCAGCGGCCACTCCCCGAAGGCGGGCCGGGCCGTCCAGCGCTGCTCCTCGGTGAGACCCGCCGAGGTGTAGTAACCCCGAGGCTGCTCGATCCGCTGCCCCCTCCCGTCCGGAAGGAGGTCCAAGACGACGCGCGGGCACTTCGGGTCGAACTCCGCCGTCTCCGGGTCCGGGTAGTTCCAGGCGACGGAGTACCGGTGGAAGAGCCGCGCCGGGTCGTCGAGCAGCCGCAGGTCCAGGTCGTGGGTGCGGCGGCCATGGCCGTCGTACGCCCACACCCCGACGTGGTGGTCCCGCCAGGAGACGAGCCGGACCTCCAGCGGCGCCTCCCGGCCCGCCGCCCGGTACACCACCACGTACGGCAGCCCGGCCGCGTCCCGCTCCCGGGCCTCCCCGGCGGACAGCGGCCGCCAGACCGCACGGGACTCCGGGTCCCACGCCTGCGCGTACGCCACCTCGACGACCATGACTGCTCCCTGCCCTTGCGCCCTTGCACGTGCCTGAGCACGGTAGCCGCCCGCTGTGACAGCGCCCCTAGGGGGCCGGGCGGCGGGCCAGCTCCGCCCAGACGGTCTTGCCGATGATCCGGTCCATCACCCCCCAGTCGGTCGCGAGGGCGTCCACGATGCGCAGCCCGTACCCGGACTCCGCCTGGTAGGCGTGGGGCCGCACGGCGGGGCGCCGGTCCCTGCGCGGGTCGGACACCTCCAGGCGGAGCACGCCCTCCAGCAGCGTCATGCGCAGCTCGAAGTCCCGCCCGATGACGCGGCCGTGGGTGACGGCGTTGGAGGCGAGCTCCGCGACGAGGAGCCCGGCGTCGGCGGAGAGCGGGGTCCCTTCGGGGACACCCCAGTCGTGCAGCGAGACGAGGGCCAGCTGCCGGGCGAGGCGGGCGCCGCGGGGGGTGCAGCTGAAACGCTGAGTGAACACGCGTACGAGGGCCTGGGGGTGGCCCGAGGTTGCCGTCATGGCTAGAACGTCCCGTGTGGGCTGGGGAGTTCCCAGCAATGGGACTACTACTGTTGAAGAGTAGTAGTCCAGTGTCTGGACAGGCACAGTCACCGACCGTGAGCATGATTGATCGGGAGGTGACCGTGATGACGGCTGGCGAGGGCAGCAACGGTGACAACCAGGTGGAGCCGGATCCCGACCTGCGGAACTTCGGTGAGGTGCTCAAGGCGTCGCGCAAACGCGCCGGCCTGACTCAGGAGCAGTTCGGCCCAAAGGTCGGCTACTCGGTGCAGTACGTGGCGTCCGTGGAGCAGGGGCGACGGCATCCGTCCGTGAAGTTCGTGAACAAGGCGGAGGAGGTACTGGACGCCTTCGGGGTGATCCAGATCGCGGCGAAACAGCTGACGCGGAGGCGCGGGATCGCGTCGTGGTTCCGGCGGTGGGCGGAGCTGGAGGAGACGGCGGTCGCGCTCAATACGTACGAGTGCAGGGTGGTCCCGGGGCTGCTCCAGACGGAGTCCTACGCGAGGGCCCAGATCCAGAACGTGCCACCGATGCCTACGGCCCAGGAGGCGAACGACCGGATAGCACGACGCATGGAGCGGCAGGAGCTGCTCACCCGGACCCCCTATGCATCCTTCAGCTTCATCATCGAGCAGGGAGTCATCGAGCGGCAGACGGGCGGGCCGGCGGTGAGCCTTGAGCTGATCGACCACCTGCTCGGATGCGCCCGGCTGCCCAACGTGGACGTCCAGATCATGCCGACAATCAGCCCGGAACACTCGGGCACCGACGGCCCCTTCCAGCTCCTCGAAACCCAGGAGAACGAGTGGTGGGGCTACAGCGAGGGACAGAAGACTGGCCGGGTCATCTCCGACCAGAAAGCCGTAAGCGGCCTTCACCAGCGGTATGCCAAACTTCGCATCCAGGCCCTCAATCCCATGGACAGTGCGGGCCTGTTGATGCGATTGCGAGGATCCCTGTGAACAGCTCCCAGCTCCAGTGGTTCAAGAGCAGCTACAGCGGTAGCGAGGGCGACAGCTGCGTCGAGGTCGCCACCTGCGCCGACACCGTCCACGTCCGGGACTCGAAGCTCAGCGCCAGCCCCGAGCTGGCGGTCAGCCCCGCCAGCTGGACCGCGTTCCTCGGCGGCGTCACCGCCTAGGCCCGCGAAGGAGCCCGCCGTGGACCTAGCGGCGGGCTCCTGTGCGGACCGTCAGCCCAGCGGAAGCTCCAGCCTGGCCTCGCTCCCGCTCACCGAGCCGATCGTGGTGGTGGTGAGGGCGGGGAGGTCCGAGCCCGCGTAGGAGTACAGCGGGTCGCGGCTGTTGACCACCAGGGCGAGGCGGTGCCCGACCGGGAGGTCGTAGGAGGCGGCCTGGAGGGACCAGACGAGGGTGGTGTCGGTCTCCGGGGTCAGGCCGGTGGCCGTGTACGGCTCGTGGGTGATGATCCGGGCGGTGCCGTCCGGGGCGACGTCGTACAGGTACGCGATCACGGTGGCGGCACCGACGCTGCTGCGCACGGCCAGCTGCACGGTGGCGGTGCCCCGGATCCGGCGGGCCACCTCACCGGGGCCGTTCAGCGGGTCGGTCGTCCAGACCAGCAGCTGGTCGCGCTCGAACTCGGCGAACTTGTACGTATTGGGGTTGCCGAACCACTCCCGCTGCCCGGCCTTGAGCAGCTCGCCGGCGAGGGAGGAGGTCAGGGCGCCGGCCTCGAAGTCCCGCGACCACCCGGTGGCCGGCTTGTCGGTCAGCGCGCCGTCACCGGTGTCGCCGGCACCGGTGAGGTACCAGGTCTCGCTGCCGGTGGTGGCCTCGTGCCAGGACGCGTGCGGCTCGCGGCGGGCCGGGACGGTGATCAGGTTGGTGCCGCCCGGAATGGCCACCGTCTGGTAGGTGAACATGCTCTGACTGCTCACCGTCGCCCAGTTCGGCACGTCGTTGGCGATGCCGAGCAGGTGGTGGTCCAGCCACTCGTAGGCCTCCCGCGTCGGCACCGCCAGCCCGGGGAAGGGCACGCCGGTCACCAGCCCGGCCAGGCCGGGGCCCTCGGGGGCGCCGTGGTCGCCGATCCACAGGTTCAGCCGCTTCGGCACGGTGAGCCGCTCGAAGAGGTCGAGCACCGGGTTGACCGGGAAGAGCGTCTCGTGCCAGGTGTTCGAGATGAAGGTCGGGATGCCCAGCTCGTTCGTCCGGTCGACGTACTTCTCCGGGGAGCGGTCGGTGCCCCACTCGACCAGCCGGTCGAGGTTCCGGCCGCTCAGGAAGTCCTTGAGGAGCTCCTGGACCTCTTCGTCGAACTTGTCCTCCATCGGGCCGCCGGTGAAGGCGATCAGCGCCCGCACGGCCTCCAGGTGCCGGGTGTCGTTGTTGTACAGGCTGGTGGCGAGGTTCCCCCAGGTGCTCAGCGCGGCCACGGCGTCGACCCGGCCGGTCGGGTCGTGCGCGGCGACCAGCTGGCTGATCCCGGAGCCGTAGGACTCGCCGAGGAAGCCGATCCGGCTGGGTTCGAGGGTCTGCTGCGCGTGGTCGATCACGGACGAGCCGTCGGCCCAGTCGTTGGGACCGGCCACGTCGACGAAGCCCTCGGAGGTCGACACCCAGCCCTCGATGCCGATGCCGCGCGGGGAGTAGGCGAGCACGTGGTAGCCGCGCTGCGCCAGCTTGAGGTAGGCGTACATGAAGGGCAGCCAGCCGTACGGGTTCCAGCCGGCGGGCACGATCACCACCGGGTGCGGGGCGGCGTCGTTCAGCCTGATGCTGAAGGACGACAGCTGGAAGCCGTCGTGCGTGGTGATGCGGGGGAGCGTGATCGTGGCGATCCGCTGCACCTCGGCCACCAGCTCCGACAGCTCCGGCGGGAGTTCGAGGCCCTCCTCGCCCTGGAGGGAGGCGAGCAGCGCCCTGGACACGTCGACGACGGCCTGGCTGACGCTGTGGCCCGGGCCCCAGATGCCGTTGGTGGCGATGTCGGTGAGGGTCGCTTCGGTTACGGAAGGAGTCTGGTCACTGGTCATTCGGAACCACCTTCTCTATGAACGAATGCCGATCGATCGGCATCTTGATCAGATCGGTGGCCGCCAAACTGACGCGCCGTCAACGTTCACCCGAAGCAGCGATGTTTCCGTGAAGGCCCCTCCCGGGCCCCTCGCCTGGGCTAGGGCGGCGGGATCGGGCCCGGCGCCGCCACGCCGGGCGCCGGACGCCAGAAGCGCCCGTCAGGCAGGGCCTGACGGGCGCCGAGGAAGTAGTCGGCATCGCGCTGGAACCGGACACCCGGCACGGCGCTGCGTACGTGCGCCCAGATGCTCGGCGCCACGCGGTATTCGCCGCTCACCATCCAGGGGTCGTCCCCCAGCACGAAGAGGTGCCGGATCTTGAGGAACTGGTCCCGGGTGAGGGACACGGACTCGACTATCTCTTCGTCCGCGTCACCGAATCCGGTCAGGTCCCAGACGAGGTTGTACCCGTCCGCGAATGGATAGTCGCTGCTCATCCGGATCAAGCTAGGCGGCCCCTGAGGGCCGCCGCACCTGCTTTTCCCGGCGCTCAGGCGCCGAACACCGCGTCGATGAGCGTGCCCTGGACCTTGGTGAAGGCCTCCGCCGTCTTCATGAGGTCGAGCCGGGCGTCGCTGGAGGTGAGCGAGGCGGTCAGCGTCGTCTTTCCGTCCGGCGAGCTGTACATCAGGGCGCCCCAGCCCCAGAAGCCGCCGTTGTGGGTGTAGAGGGTGCCGTGCTCGGTCTCCTGGACGATCAGGCCGAGGCCGTAGGCGAACTTGGTGTGCGGGTCGCGCATCTGGCCGAGGAGTTCGGCGGGCAGGAGCTCGCCGCTCATCAGGGCGGAGAAGAAGGTGTGCAGGTCCTTGGTGGTGGAGATCATGTCGCCGGCGGCGGAGATCCAGGAGGGGTTGGCGCGGGTGACGTCGGTCGTCTTCCACTCCTCGCCGTCCTGGTAGGTGTAGTAGCCGTGGGCGTGCGGCTCGGCGATCTCGGGCGAGGCCTCGGGGAGGAAGGTGCCGGTCAGGCCCAGCGGGGTCAGGATCCGCGCCTGCATCTCCTCGGCGAAGGGGCGGCCGGCGACCTTCTCGACCAGGAGCCGCAGGAGGACGTAGTTGGTGTTGGCGTAGCTCCAGTCCGTGCCCGGCTCGAAGCGGGCGGGCTTGGCGAGGGCGAAGCGGACGAGTTCCTCCGGCCGGTAGGTGTGGAGGAGCTTGTCCACCCATTCCTGGCCCTGCCAGTCGATGCCCGGGGCGATGGTGCCGTCCTCGTAGTACTCGCCGGTGAAGTTGAAGAGGCCGCTGGTGTGCTGGAGGAGCATCCGGACGGTGATGCGGCGGTCGAGCCCGTACTCGGGGAGGTGGTCGTCGACCGTGCCGTCGAGGGATATCCGCCCGTCGGCGACCAGCTGGAGGACGAGGGTCGCGGTGAAGGTCTTGGTGTTGCTGCCGATCCGGAAGTGGCCGTCGGCCTGCGGGGCGGCGCTCTCGCCGAGCTTGCGTACGCCGGCTGCGCCGGTCCATTCGCCCCGCTCGTCGTTCACCCGCACCAGGACCCCGGCCCAGGCCTCGGCCGCGGCGATCTCCTCGATGGCCTTCTGCAGTTCCGGACGGTCGTTGTTCGGCGTGACGGACATGGTGGCGTGCTCCTTCGGGTGGGTGTGCGTGGCTGCGGGGTGTGTGTGCGGGCGGGCGGGGTCAGACGGTGCGGGCGGTGATGTCGCCGGCGGCGGTGGTGGCGTGGATGGTGAGGGTGTTCTCGCCGCCCGCGTTCTGGAGGCCGTTGCTGATGCGGCCGTAGGAGGTGCCGGCGTCGAGGGTGGCGGAGGTGCCGCGGGCGGCGCCGACGGTGATGTCGCCGTGCTCGGTGCGCAGGGTGACGGTGCCGGTGGTGGCCTCACCGATCGTCAGGTTGCCCTTCTGGGTGCGGATGTCGGCGGAGCCGGTGAGGCGGCCGACGGTGATGTCGCCGGCGGCGAGGGCGAGGCGGACGCGGGCGGCCTCGTCGAGCTTGACGGTGCCGTGGGCGCTCTCCAGGGAGACGTCGCCGAGGCGGCCGGTGGTGGCGAACTCGGCCGAGGCCGTCTTCGCCTCGACGCCGGACCCGGCGGGCAGCTGGACGGTGACACTGACGGAGCCGGAGGCGCCGAACGCCTCGTTCTTGTGCGGGGTGTTGATGTACAGGACGCCGTCCCGGAGCTCGACGGTGGTCTCCTCTGCGGCCTTCACGTCGCGGCTCTTGCCGGCGTTGGCCGGGAGGACCTCGACGGTGGTGTCGGCGCGGTCGGTGGCGATGAAGCGGATGGCGCCGGCGGGGACGTCGAGGATGGTGGTGATCGCGGTGGTGGTGGCGAAGTTCTGCATGGTTTCTCTTCCTTCGGGCTTGTGTAGCTCGCTGTTTCCGATGACCTGAACGCTACGTCGCGTTCACATGTCGAGCAACAACTTCGTTGCGAAGAATGCACATAACCCCAGGTCAGACCCATAAGATCGTTGCACCACGCCTAAATCTAACGCAACGACAGCTCCGAATCCGTTGCAACAGATCGGATTTGAACGCTACGCTGGGGCCGTAGACGGCAACACGAAGGAGACCGCACATGCCGGGAGGCAGGCTCACCCCGCAGGAACGCCAGCAGATCGCCCTGGGAGTGGCCGACGGCCTCGCCTACGCGGAGATCGCCAGGCGCCTCGACCGCCCCACCTCGACGGTCACCCGCGAGGTCATGCGCAACGGCGGCCCCGCCGGCTACCGCGCCGACCTCGCCCAGCGCGCCACGGAACACCGCACCCACCGCCGCAAGCAGGCCGCGCCCCGCGGCCCCCAGGCACCCGCGCCCGCGCACGGACGCGACCCGGAGGCGGTGGCCGAGTACGAGGAGATGTTCGCGACCGTCCTGATCCAGTCGGGCCTGCCCAAGATGACGGCCAAGGTCCTCGTCGCCCTCTACATAGCCGACTCCGGCACCCTCACCGCGTCCGAACTCGTCCAGCGCCTCCAGGTGAGCCCCGGCTCGATCTCCAAGGCGGTCGCGCTGCTCGAAGGCCAGGGCCTCATCCGCCGGGAACGCGACGAACGCCGCCGCGAGCGCTACATCGTCGACGACGACGTCTGGTACGAGTCGATGCTGGCCAGCGCCCGCTCCACCGCCCTGCTCGCCGAAACCGCGCGCAAGGGGGTCAGCGTCCTCGGCCGCAACACCCCGGCCGCCACCCGCCTGGAGAACATCGGCCGCTTCGTCGACTTCGTCTCCGAGAGCATCGTCCGCGCCGCCGACCAGGCCCGCGAAATCCTCCACACCAAGCCGGAGCAGACCCCGTAGAAGGAAAACCAGCGTGTCGGCGGGCGATGAGTTCCGCCGACGCGTGCAGTCTCAATCCTCGTCCGCACACGGAGTACCACCGAGGAGGAGACAGACCATGGCACGGCAGCAGCTGCTGAGGGTGCAGAACTTCAACGTCTCGCAGGACGGGTTCGGCGCCGGCGAGAACCAGAGCCTGGAACGGCCCTTCGGCGACGCCGACCCCGGCACCATGTTCGCCTGGGCCGGCGCCACCGCCGGGTGGCCCAACCGCACCGACCCCGGCGGCAGCCGCGGCCTCGACGACTACTTCACCCGGGACTTCCACAACAACATCGGCGCCGAGATCATGGGCCGCAACAAGTTCGGCCCCCAGCGGGGCCCCTGGCAGGACCACGAGTGGCAGGGCTGGTGGGGCGACGAACCGCCCTTCCACACCCCCGTCTTCGTGATGACCCACCACGAGCGGCCCTCGTTCACCCTCTCCGACACCACCTTCCACTTCACCGGCGCCGACCCGGCCACCGTCCTCGCACAGGCGAAGGAAGCCGCGGACGGCAAGGACGTACGCCTCGGCGGCGGAGCCACCACCATCCGCGAGTTCCTCGACGCCGACCTCGTCGACACCCTCCACGTGGCCGTCTCCCCCGGCATCGAGATCGGCTCCGGGGCACGGCTGTGGAAGTCACCGGACGAACTCCTCGACCGCTTCCACCTGGACGTCGTCCCCAGCCCGGGCGGCAGCGTCATCCACCACCTGTTCTGGCGGAAGTGACGTCCGCGCGCATATCTGATGGACAGGGGCCGGAGCCTGATCGATAGTGCCGCCATGGCATCTCTAGTGCGACACGCGACCTTCGACTGCTCCGACCCCTACGCCCTGGCGCAGTTCTGGATCGCCGCCCTCGACGGCAAGCTCGGCGACGGCGACCAGCCCGGCGACGACGAGGTACTGGTCGAGACGGCGGGCGCCGGCCTGCTGTTCATCCGCGTCCCCGAGGGCAAGAGCGTGAAGAACCGGATCCACCTCGACGTCCAGCCGCAGGACCGCACCCGCGACGAGGAAGTGGAACGCCTGGCCGCCCTCGGCGCCGCCATCACCGGCGACCACCGCAACCCGGACGGCACGGGCTGGGTCACCATGACGGACCCGGCGGGCAACGAGTTCTGCGTGGAACGCAGCGCCGCCGAACGGGCCGGGGCCTGACCCGTCACGGATTGGGGTCCGGCGCCTCCCCGACGACCTCCGCGGTGACGGCCCCGACCGTGCCGTCGGCGGCGACGGCGGCCCGCACGAGCACCGGCCGGACCGGGTGCGGCGGGAGGACCGGATTCGGCGGCAGGACCGGGTCCGGCGGATAGAACTTGAGGAAGCGGGGCGTGACTTCGACCGGGGTGACCGGGTTGGGGGGCAGGGCGCGCAGGGCGATGTCGGTACCGGCGAAGCGGTAGCGGGCGCCTGTGTCCTCACCGATGCCGGTGGTGCCGATGAGGGTGCTGGTGATCTGCGCGGTGCCCCCGACGCCGGCGGTGGTCCGGGTGACGACCCGGACGCGGATGCTGCCGGTGAGGTGGATCGGCTCGGCACCGTCCTCCTCGAAGGTGCCGTCCAGCGGGAGCTGGACGATGCGGCTGTGGACGACGGCCAGCCGGGCCGCCGGCGCGGTTGTCGTCGCGGCCGCCGTCGCGGGTGCGGTCAGGCACAGCGCGGCGGCGACGAGGCCGATCGGTACGGTGGCGCGCGCGAGGCGACCGGAACCGGGACCGGGCATGGGTGCTCCCTCATCTCTGGCCGGGACCACCCTGTGCCTCCCCGTCCCGCCGGGAGCTCCATCCTGCGCACCGCCCGGGAGCGGTGTCGCGCCGGACGACACCTACGGGTGCCGCCGGGCACCCGGGTGGGCGAAGGGGGCTCGGGGCGGCCCTGACCGGCGGCAACTCCTAGGATCTGCCGCATGACGACGAGACTCGTGCAGATCAACATGAAGGCCCACGACGACTCCGCGCTCGGCCGGTTCTGGGCGGAGGCCCTCGGCTGGGGCATCGACAGCGAGGGACCCGGCGTCACCAACCTCGAACCCGTCGGATTCACCTACCCCGACCCCGCGTTCGTCTACGTCGACATCATCGCCCGCCCGGAACCCAAGACGGTCAAGAACCGGGTGCACCTCGACCTGGCCACCACCTCGGCCGCCCACCAGGCGGAACTGGTCGCCCGCCTGAAGGAACTCGGTGCGACGCTCGCCGACGTGGGCCAGGGCGACGTCCCCTGGACGGTCATGGCCGACCCGGAGGGCAACGAGTTCTGCGTCCTGGAGCCCCGCGAGGTCTACGGGGACACCGGGCCGATCGCCGCGGTGGTGGTCGACTGCGCCGACCCCCGGGAAATGGCCCGCTTCTGGAGCCGGGCGACGGACTGGACGGTGCACGAGGCCAACGACACCCAGGCGACCCTGCGTTCCGCCAAGGGCGTGGGCCCCTACCTGGAGTTCATCCGCACCCCCGACCCCAAGAGCGGGTGGAACCGCGTCCACATCGACGTCGCCCCCTACAAGGGCGACGACCTGGAGGCGGAGGCCGCACGCCTGCGCGAGCTGGGCGCCCGGGGCGCCACCGACGCCGGCTTCGACCCGGCCGCGATCCACTGGAAGGTCCTGACGGACCCCGAGGGCAACGAGTTCTGCCTGCTCACCCCCCGCTGACCGGGTCCCGGCCCCACGCCCGCTCCCACCGGACCTCGCCGTCCAGCCACCGGCCGGTGGGGGCGAGGCCGGCTGCGGCGGCGACGGCCGCCGACGCCGCGTGGTCGGGGTGGACGTGCGCGACGACCTCCCCCACCCCCTGCGCCCGCAACCAGCCGACGAGCCCCCCGGCCGCCTCGGCGGCAATCCCCCGGCCCTGCCAGGGCGTTCCCACCACCCAGGACACCTCGGCGCTGCCGCCCCCGACGGTCGCCTGAACGGTCCCGACCAGGCACCCCTCCGCACGCAGCCGCACCACCCAGTTGCACCAGGCAACGGCCGGATCCGGCGACCCGGCACCCCACCGCACGTAACGGGCACGCAGCTCCTCGACGGTCTCGGGCTCACCGCCGATGAAGACGTGCAGGGCGGGATCCCCCAGCACGAGGGCCATCTCCTCGGCGTCCTCGACCCGCAGGGGCACGAGGTCCAGCCGGCCGGTACGTACGTTCTCGGGCTTGATCACCCGCCGATTATGCGCGGGGTACCGGGGGCGGCAGCCCCTGGGCCCGGATCAGGTGGGGTCGGGGGGAGACGGCGGGCCCCCACCAGAGGGCAACTACGCTCCCCCCATGATCAATTCACAGACCCACATCCGTGTTGCCCGGCCGTCCCGGGATCTGGGGGCCGCCGAGCGGTTCTACGTCGACGGGCTCGGGCTCGACGTCGTGTGGCGGAGCACGGAGCGCGTGCCCGGGGAGCACGACCTGCTGATGGTCGGGCCGGCCGGGGGCGGGTGGCACTTCGAGCTGACGCTCGACCCCGACAACCCGATCGCGCCCTCCCCCACCGTGGACGACCTGTTCGTCGTCTACCTCGGCGAGGCCCCCGACGAGGAGCTCGTGCGCCGGCTCACCGAGTGCGGCGGGACGCGGGTCCCCTCGCACAACCCGTACTGGGACGAGTACGGCGTCACGTTCGAGGACCCCGACGGCTACCGGCTCGTGCTCTGCTCCCGCACCTGGGGCTGAGCGTCCGCCACTCGGGTTAGCCCTTCACCTTCGGGGCGTCCGGGACGCCGGCGTCCAGGGCGCCGCCGGCGCCCGCGAGGGAGCTGTTGGTGGAGTTGGCCGCGCTGCCGACGGCCGCGCCGGTGATGGCCACGGCGGTGCGGGTGTCGTCCACGGCCTGGCCGGGGTGGTTGACGATGCCGACGACGCGCTTGACCGGGGGCTGCCCGCCGAGGCTGGCTCCCTCGCCCCCTTCGGCGGCGTGGGCGGTGAGGGGTGTGAGTGCGAGTGCGGCTCCGCCGGTGAGGGCGAGGGCGGTGAGGGTGCGCTTCATTGCCTTCATGCCCCGCCCAACGACCTCCCCGCGTCCCGGGTCACCGCCTGCCCCCGCCGTTCCGCGCATCGGATGACCCGGGTCCGCGTACGCCGACGGCCCCGGACCGGGGGATCGGTCCGGGGCCGCGGGTCATGACACGGCGGGCACAGGGGGGTGGGCGGTCAGTCCTCGACCACCAGCGCCGGGGTGGACTTCGTCAGGACCTCGCCGCGGAAGAAGGCGGGGCTGCGGCGGCCGGTGACGAACATGACGACCAGGCCGAGGGCGAGCAGGCCGACGCCGATGACGAAGACGCTGCCGACGCCGAGGACGTCGGACCCGGAGCCGTAGGAGGGGTCCCAGGCGTCCGTCAGGGTCTTGAAGAAGACCGCGGCGAGCAGCAGGCCGCCCAGGACCGGGAAGACGCCCTTGAAGAACAGGTCGCGGGCGGACCGGCGCAGGTCGCCGCGGAAGTACCAGGCGCAGGCGAAGGCGGTCAGCGAGTAGTAGAAGCAGATCATCAGGCCGAGCGCGAAGATCGTGTCGGTGAGGACGTTCTCGCTGACCAGGGTCATCACCGTGTAGAAGGCGCCGGTCGCGATGCCCGCCATGACGGTGGCGCGGCCGGGGGTCTTGAACTTGGGGTGGACCTTGGCGTACGAGGGCGGCAGGGCCTCGTAGGTGGACATGGCCAGCACGGTGCGCGCCACCGGGATGAAGGTGGTCTGCAGGGAGGCGGCGGCGGAGGCCAGGACCGCGACGAAGAGCAGGATGCCGAGGGCGGGACCCATGACGGGGCCGGCGAGGGCGGCGAAGACGTTGCCGGAGGTCTCGGCGTTGCCGAGGCCGAGGCCTTCGGTGCCGGAGCCGACGGCCATCTGGGCGGCGATGCCGGTGGCCAGGTAGGAGCCGACGAGGACGATCATGGCGATGAGGGAGGCGCGGCCGGGGGTCTTGGCGGAGCCGGTGGTCTCCTCGTTGGTGGCCAGGCAGGCGTCCCAGCCCCAGTACATGAAGATCGAGAGGGAGAGTCCGGCGGTGAAGGCGCCCATGGACTCGACCGCGAAGGGGTTCATCCACTCCCAGGAGAAGTACATGCCGGTGTCGAAGGTGCCGGCGGAGGCCTTCTGGAGGGCCATGGCGACGAAGACCGCGAGGACGACGAGCTGGAGGCCGACGAGGGTGTACTGGACGCCCTTGGTGGCGGTCATGCCGCGGTAGCTGATGGCGGTCGCGACGGCGATCAGCGTCAGGCAGGTGGCGATGTGGGCGAGCTTGTTGTCGTCGAGGGCGGCGATCGACGGGTTGCCGGTGATCTCGCCGGCCAGCAGCCAGAAGTACGAGGTGGCGACGCCCGCGAGGTTCGACAGCACGATGATCGTGGCGATGACCAGGCCCCAGCCGCACATCCAGCCGATCCGCGGGCCGAAGGCCTTGACGGTCCAGGTGAACGAGGTGCCGCAGTCCGGCACGGCCTTGTTGAGCTCGCGGTAGGCGAAGGCCACCAGGAGCATCGGGATGAAGCCGGCCAGGAAGACCGCCGGCATCTGGACCCCGACCTCGCCGGCGGTGGAGCCGAGGGTGGAGGTCAGGCAGTAGACGGGGGCGACGGTGGAGATGCCGATGACGGCGCTGCCCAGGAGGCCCACGGAGCCCTTGCCGAGGCCCTTGCCCCGGACGTTGCCCTCGTTCCCGGTCCCGGTCGTGTTCCCGGCGCCGCCCTCGGCGACGCCGCTTACCGTGTCTCCGACCGGAGGCCGCATGTCCAGCTGTGTCATGGGTCAGGACGGTAGATGCTGCGGTTTCCTGATCCGGAAGACTTAAGTCCAGTAATCCACAAGCCTAAATTCCTTGGATTACGAAGATCGAATCCGTTCACGAACTCGCAATACAAGGTTCACTGAGGCGACCATCCACGGTTCGCGAGGCACCGAGACAAGGGTTCCGGAATGCGGAAACCGCAGGAGTGCCCCATATGTCCGTTTCAAAACTTTCCCGTGCCAATTTTCGGAGCCCCCGGAATCCGCCCCAGACCCCCGAACGCCCCTTAAACGACTGCGCCGCGTGAAAACCACTGGACGGCCCGTGACCACCCCTGACAGGCTCCCGGCATGACCTACGGAATCGAGTCCCACCCCGCCCGGTGAGCGCCCGCGACGAGCGGACGCCGCTCATCCCCGGAGCCTCCCTGTACGACTACGTCCTGTTCCGCCGGGGCGTCGACCCCGCCGCACCCGTCCCGCCCCGCGGCTACCCGGTCCCCGACGGGCCCGACGGCCCGGCGGATCCACCGCCCGCCCCGCCCGCCCGGCCCCGGCTCGCCTGGGACCGGACGCAGCGGGAAGTCACCGCCGCCCTCGCCGGCCCGCTGGCCGACCCGGACCCCGTCCGGGCCGCCGAGGCAGTCCACCGCGCCACCGGCCTGCTCCGGCTGCCGGACCGCACCGTCCGCGCGGTGGCCACCCGGATGCCGCTGGACGACGAGACCGCCGCCCGGGCCACCGCCCGCCTGCTGACCCGGACCGGCACCTCCCTCGGCGCCGTCGGCGTCGGCGTCGCCCTCCTGATCCGCCTCGGGGAGCCCGAGGACGTGCCCTGCCTCAAGGCCCTCGGGCTGCTCCGCGGACTGGCCCGGCCGGCCGCGGCCGCCCTCGACCCCCTCGACCGGCAGGCGGCCGCCCTGCTCCTGCTGACCTGCACCGACCGCGACCGGACCCTGACCCGGCTGATCGACGCGGCCGGGGCGGGCTCCCACGACGACGCCGAAGGCGGCAACCGCTCCGTCCGGGACGCCCTCGTCGCCCTCGTCACCGCACCCGACTGGATCACCACCGTCCACTGGCAGGCCCGCCGGGTCGCCGAGGCCGCCCGGCTCGACGCCCTCCTGCGCGCCCACCCGGACGACGCCGCGCTCGTCACCGCCGCCGGACGGCTGCTGCACGCCATGGCCGCCCAGCACAACACCCGCGCCGACCTCCTCGACTACGGCCCGGCCGCGGAGGCGTACCGCACCGTGGCCCGGCGGGCGGGCCTGCCCGGCCCGGCCCTCGACCACCAGGCGCTCCTGCTCTCCCTCGCCCAGGACCTGCACAGCGGCGCGGGCGCACTGCTCGACTGGCCGCCCGGCGAACGGGAGGCCCTGCTCGACCTCCTCCGACGGCACCTGGGCACCGAACCCCCGCCCGGACCCCACGACCGGCGCGCCGCCTGGCTCGCCCGCAACCGCACCCGCCCCTTCCGGCACCCCGCACCGCACCCGCCCCTGCGCATCGAGGTGGTCGCGGGCGACCCCGACGGCCACCCCACCGTCGAGACGCGGATCCTGATCGACGGCCGGCCCCTCGTACGGGCCCTCTTCGGCAACGGCCCGGCCCACCCGCCCGAGCACCTCCTCGACACCGGCGACCTCCTCCCCGGCCCCGAACCCCGCGAGGTGCAGCTCGCCGAGGCGGACTGCACCGAGGGCTGCTGCGGCGCCCTCCACGTCACCGTCCGCCGCGACGGCGACGAGGTCGTCTGGGACGGCTGGCGCGGGGCGGCCGGCCCGCCCCCGCCGCAGCTCCGCTTCGACGCGGCCGCCTACGGGGCCGAGGTCCGGCGCGCCCAGGACGACGAGTCCTGGGCCTGGCCGGCCCGGCGCACCGCCCGGCGGATCACCGCGGCCCTGCGGCAGCGGCCGCAGCTGCGCACCCGCTGGGAACTCGGGTGGATCCGGGCCGCCACGGACTGGCAGGACCCGGACACCGTGAACGTGCACTTCGGCCACCGGCCCGCCCCGGCCACCCCGCCGGAACCGGGCGAGGACCCCGGCCCGGGCCTGATCTTCGAATGGCAGCTGCCCGACGACGGCCGCCCGCCCGAGGTGCAGGCCGCGGCGGCGGTGGAACGCCTGGAGAGCGCCGACCCGAAGACGTACGCCGGCGTGATCGGCGGAAGCCGGGAGCTCGCCGAGTCCCTCGGCTACGCCTGGCCGCAGCCGTAAGAAGGGGGAGGGCCCCAGGGCGGTGGTGTCCGCCCCGGGGCCCTCCCCCTTCTCCCCACCCTCAGGTCGTCCAGACCAGCGACTGCACCTCGCTGTACGCGTGCAGCGCGTACGAGCCCACGTCCCGCCCGACCCCCGACCGCTTGAACCCGCCGAACGGGGCCTCCATGTTCCGGCCGATCGTGTTGACCCCCACCCCGCCCGACCGCAGCCGGCGCGCCACCCGGAAGGCACGGGCCGAGTCCCCGGACCACACGTAGCTGATCAGCCCGAAGTCGCTGTCGTTCGCCAGCCGGACCGCCTCCTCCTCGTCCCCCTCGAACGGGACCACGACCACCACCGGGCCGAAGATCTCCTCCCGCACCACCCGCATGTCGTTCGTGCAGTCCACCAGCAGCGTCGGCGCCACGTAGAAGCCCCGGCCGTCGCCGACCACCGGGCGCTCGCCGCCGTACGCGATCCTCGCGCCCTCCTTGCGGCCCAGCTCCACGTACGACTCCACCCGGTCGCGGTGCGCGGCCGAGATCACCGGGCCGACGACCGTGCCCCGCTCACCCGGGTCGCCGACCTTCATGAAGGCCAGGTAGCCCCGCAGCTTCTCCACCAGCGGCTCGTACACCGACCGGTGGACGATCACCCGGGTGGGGGCGGTGCAGATCTGGCCGCTGTAGAAGGAGAAGGTCGTGCCGATCCCCATCACCGCCGCGTCCAGGTCCGCGTCCTCGAACACGATCGCCGCGCCCTTGCCGCCCAGCTCCATCAGCTGCCGCTTCATGGACCGCCCGCACACCTCGGCGATGCGCTGCCCGACGCCCGTGGAGCCGGTGAAGGACACCATGTCCACGTACGGGGAGTCCACCGCCGCCTCGCCGACCTCCACCGAGGCACCGGAGACCACGTTCACCACCCCGGCCGGCACACCCGCCTCGTGCAGCGCCTCGGCCATCCGGAACACCGACAGCGGGTCCTGCGGGGCCGGCTTCACCACCACCGTGTTGCCCATGGCGAGCGCCGGGGCCACCTTGCCGGCCGGGTTCGCCCACGGGTTGTTGTACGAGGTGACGCAGGTGACCACGCCGACCGGCTGGCGGACCTCCAGCGCGCCCAGGACGGACGCCTTCCCCATCGGGCCGGCCTCGGTGACCTGCGGCGGGAGCCCCTTCTCCACCGGCTCCAGGGCGCCCTTCGCGTACCGCCGGAAGCGGGACACGCCGACGCCGACCTGCATCCCGCGGGCGATGCCCGTCGGCGCGCCCGTCTCGGCCTGCGCGAGGGCCACCCACGGTTCGAACTCCCGCTGGATGACGTCCGCGGCCCGGTCGAGGACGGCCGCGCGCTCCTCCGGGGACGTACGGGACCACGCGCCGAAGGCCTCGGCGGCGGCCCGGCACGCCTCCTCGACCTGGGCGCGGGAGGCCTCGGGGGCCAGGCCGACGACGGACTCGTCGGCCGGGTTCACCACCTCGTAGTGGCCGCCGTCGGGCTCGACCCACTCGCCGCCGATGTAGAGGCGTGCCGTCATCGCGTGCTCACCGTCCTCGTGTCGCGGCCGGAGCGGAGCACGAGGCCCGGCACCGCGCCGGTCACCTCGTCGTCGCGGATCGTCTCGACGCCGTTGACGCGTACGGAGACCACCCCGATCGCCCGCGCGTCCAGCCGGGGGCTGTCGCCGGGCAGGTCGTGGACCAGGGTCGCCGGGCCCGCGTCGATGCGCTCGGGGTCGAAGAGGACCAGGTCGGCGTGGAAGCCCTCGGCGATCCGGCCGCGCTCGCGCAGCCCGAACAGCCGGGCCGGGTCGTCGGTGAGCATCCGTACCGCCTGCTCCAGCGGGACGAGCCGGCGGCCGCGCAGGCAGTCGCCGAGGAACCGGGTCGTGTACGGGGCCCCGCACATCCGGTCCAGGTGCGCGCCGGCGTCGGAACCGCCGAGCATGACGTCCTCGTGCTGCCAGGTCTCGGCGCGCAGCGCCCAGGTGGCGGGGTCGTTGTCGGTGGGCATGGGCCACAGGACGGTGCGCAGGTCGTCGTTGGCGCAGATCTCGACGAGGCAGTGGAAGGCGTCCTGGCCGCGTTCGGCGGCGATGTCGTCGACGACGCGGCCGCTGAGCCCCTCGTTCTCCTTGCTGTAGGTGTCGCCGATGACGTAGCGGCCGAAGTTCGCGAGGCGGCGGAAGATCCCGGCCTCCTTGCTGTCGGCGCGGCGCAGCATCTCGGCACGCACGCCCGCGTCGCGGAGCTTCGCGATCCGCTCGGGGACGGGGAGGGCGAGGACCTCGCCCCAGCCGGGGATCAGGTTGAGGGCGCAGAACGTGCCGAGGGACATGTTCATGGGGGTGAGGATCGGCATGGTCAGCGCGACGATCCGGCCGCCGGACTTGCGGGCGCGTTCGCTGGGGACGAGCTGGCGGGGGACGCGTTCGGGGACGGCCGCGTCGATGGTGAGCACGTTCCAGTTGAGGGGGCGGCCGGCGGCGGCGCTCATCTCGACGAAGAGGTCGATCTCTTCGTCGGAGAACTGGTCGAGGCAGCCGGCGACGATGGCTTCGAGCTGGGTGCCCTCGTGTTCGCCGACGGCGCGGGACAGCGCGAGGAGCTCGGCGGGCTTCGCGTGGCGGGAGGCGACGGGGGCGCCGGCGCCGTCGGAGTGGGTGGAGGACTGGGTGGTGGACAGCCCCCAGGCCCCGGCGTCCATGGCCTCGTGGAGGAGCTCCAGCATCTGCTCCAGCTGGGCGGGGGTGGGCTGCCCGCCGACGGCGTCCTCGCCCATGACGTGCCGGCGCAGGGCGCAGTGGCCGACCATGAACCCGGCGTTGACGGCGATGCGGCCTTCGAGGGCGTCGAGGTACTCGCCGAAGGTGGACCAGGACCAGTCGACGCCCTCTTCGAGGGCGGCGAGGGCCATGCCCTCGACCTTGCTCATCATGCGGCGGGTGTAGTCGGCGTCCTCGGGGCGGCCGGGGTTGAGGGGCGCGAGGGTGAAACCGCAGTTGCCGCCGGCGACGGTGGTGACGCCGTGGTTCATGGAGGGGGTGGCGTAGGGGTCCCAGAAGAGCTGGGCGTCGTAGTGGGTGTGCGGGTCGATGAAGCCGGGGGTGAGGACGAGGCCGGTGGCGTCCTCGGTCGTCCGGGCCGGCTGCGCCGGGCCGCCCGGCTCGGCGATGACGGCTATGCGGCCGTCCTTGATCCCGATGTCCGCGGTGTACGCCGGGGCGCCGGTGCCGTCGACGACGGTCGCTCCGCGGATGAGGTGGTCGAGCATGCGGGTCCCCTCCTGGGTGGTTCGGTGGCCTTGCCGTTGCCCTGGCCGGGCGTGTCCGTGTCCCGCGACGGGGTGGTCCCCGTGCCCCTGCCCTGGCCGGGCCTGTCCGTGTCCCCTGCCGCTCTCCCGGGCGGGGCCGTGCCGAGCCGGGCCGTGCCGTGCCGGGCGGGGCCGTGGCCCTGCGGGGCTGTCCCCTACCCGCCCTTCAACCGTTCTCGCCTCAGACGCCGGCGGGGCTGGAAGGGCCCCGGGCTGCGCCCGGACCCCTTCTGGGGGCTCCGCCCCCAGACCCCCGCGCCTCAAACGCCGGCGGGGCTATAC
>NZ_JBWKEZ010000104.1:0-21431 GCF_056434525.1 Streptomyces sp. NPDC044002 | reverse complement strand
TTGTTGTGGTGGTGTGTGGGGTTGGCTTATTCCCGGGGGTGGTTGGGTTCTGGTGTGGCGGTGGGGAGGGGGGGGGGGTGTGGGGTGTGGGGGGGGGGGGGGGGGGGGGTCCCCCCCCCCCCCCCCCGGGCCGCTTCGGCGGAGCCGGCGGCGGCCTCCAGGGCGGGCCGGAAGCCGGCGGCGAGGCCGGTGCCGTCGAGCAGGTTGCGCAGCTCGCCCGGGCCGTCCGCGCCGGGGGCTCCGGCGAGCCGGTGCAGCAGCTCCAGCACCCCTTCCCCGGCGGGGCGTAAGCCGGGCATCGCGAAGGGGTCGTCCTCCCGGTCCTCCCCGGCCCAGCCGGCCTCGGCCAGGACCCTCAGCTCGCACAGCGGGTCGGCGAGCAGCAGCCCCCACTCGGCGGCCTCCTCGTCCCCGTCGGCGCCTTCCGGCGTCCCGGGTACGGAGCGCCCGCCGGCGCTCAGCCCGGCGCCGAACCGCTCGCCCCAGAAGCAGGAGTCGACCTCGGCCCCGGGGAACCTCTCCCCGAGCCGTTCCCGCACCAGGGCGAACAGCGCGTCGTGCCGCTCCCGCCGCACCCCCGTACCGTGAACGAACAGAAACCGCATGACCGCCCCGCCCCCTCGTCGCTCTCCCCCGCCCGGCACGATAGCGCCGAGTGCGCGACCCGGCGTACCGAACGGCACACTGGGCGGTCGGGGCGTGTGCGTCGGGCACTCGGCCGGGGGACTTGACGGAGCGTGCGGGTGGATCTCAACTCGGTGGTCATCGCGGTGGCGGGCGTCGCCGGAACGCTGGGCGGGTCCCTGCTGACCCAGCGGGGCGCGGAACGGGCCAAGCGCCGGGAGATAGAACTCGTGCGCGCCCAGGAGGAGGTCCGCGAGAGCCGCGCACTGCGGCGCACCTGCTACGCCGAACTCAACCGGGAGTCACGCCAGTTCGTCACCGCACTCAACCGCCACCTGCACGTCATGCGGGAGCGCGCCGTGGAGGACGCCGACCGGGAGGCGCTCGACGCGGCGAAGGGTGCGCACCGCGACCGCTACTCCGAGGCGCAGATGATCGCCCCGGACGCGGTGCTCGTGACGGCGAGCGCCCTCAACCACGGCCTCAACAAGGTCTACGGCCAGGTCAAACGGCTGGAACGGGACGAGCCCGCGCCGGGCGAGACGATGAACACGGCGGCCGGCGAGCAGTACGCGCTCTGGGAGCTGCTGCGGACGATGCGCACCGCCATGCGCCACGACCTGGGCGTCGCGGTCGCGGACGACGACTGACGGCTGCTCAGGAAAACGGTGACTGAAGGCTCAGAGCTTGCGCGCGAAGAGCAGCCCGTCCGCGATCGGGAGGACCAGCGACTCCACCCGGCCGTCGGCGCGGACGTGGGCGTTGAACTCGCGGACGGCCAGCCCGTTGCCGTGCGCCCCGGGGTCCGCGGCCGCTCCGCCGAAGAGGGCGTTGTCGGCGAGGAGCAGCCCGCCGGGGCGTACGCGGGGCACGAGTTCCTCCCAGTAGTCCCGGTAGCCGTCCTTGTTCGCGTCCAGGAAGACCAGGTCGACGACGGGTTCGGCAGGCAGGGCGCGCAGGGTGTCCAGGGCGGGGGCGAGCCTCAGCTCGATCCGGTCGGCGAGCCCGGCCTCCTTCCAGGCCTCCTGCGCGATCGCGGTCCACTCCGCCGAGAGGTCGCAGGTGAGGACCCGTCCGCCGGGGAGCAGGCCGGCCGCGAGGGCGAGGGTGGAGTAGCCGGTGAAGGTGCCGACCTCGACGATCCGGCGGGCTCCGGTCAGTTTCGCGAGGAGGGTGAGGAGGACGCCCTGCTCGTGCGGGATCTGCATCACGGCCCGGTCGCCGAGGGCGCGGGTGCGCTCGACGAGCCGCCGCTGGACCTCGGTCTGCGGCTCGGCCTGGGCGAGCAGGTACGCGTACACCTCGGGGGTGAGCGGGACCGTCTTCACGTCTTCGGGCTGCCGGTTCACGGGGTACGTCCTCTCGGGGTCAGTCGGGCGGGGTGAGCTGTGCGGGCAGGGGCTTGCCGAGGGGGCCGCGCGGGATCCGGTCCACGAGGCGCACCAGGCGGGGTTCGGCGCCGAGGCCGCGCGCGGCGGCCCGTACGCCGTCCGCCGTCAGGGGGCCGCCTCCGGCGACGAGCAGGTCGTACGCCTCCTCGTGCGGCGGGCCGGCCGGTCCGGGGACGCGTACGCAGGCGACGTCGGCTCCGGGGAGCGCGGCGCGCAGCCGGGCGGCGATGGCGCCCAGGTCGTACCGGACGCCGCCCACGCGGACCAGCTGGGCGCGGCGGCCGAGGCGGAGGAAGAGGCGGTCGCCGAGGCGGCGGACCACGTCGTCCATCTCGTGCCGGTCGGGCGGGCTGCCGTCGGGCAGGGCGGACAGGCGGGGCCCGGTGACGGTGAGCGGGCCCTCCGAGCCGGTGCGGGGTGCGGCGAAGGCGACGTCGTCGAGCAGCGTCCAGGGCCCGGCCGGGTCCCAGCCGGTGCGGTGGGCGACGGATCCGGTCTCGGTGGAGCCGAGCAGCTCGATCAGCACGGCGCGCGGGTCGGCTTCGAACCGGCGCGCCTCCGGGGGGAGTTCGGCGCCGCCGTGCAGGAAGGTGAGCTGTTCGAAGGAGGCGGTCCAGCGGGGGTGGCGGGCGAGGGCGCGGAAGGCGGAGGGGATGGCGACGACGGCGATGCGCCGGGCGGGGACGGCCGGCGGCGGGCAGTCGCCGGCGGGCCAGAACCACACGGGCAGCCCGGTCACGGCGGGGAGGAGCACGGTCGCGGCGGCCCCGTAGGCGTGCCGGGGCGGGGCGAAGCTGACGATCGCACCGGGCGCGTACGGGGCGAGCAGGCGGGCGGTCTGTTCGGCGTCGGCGCGCAGCCGGTCCCCGGTGAAGATCCGCCGGACGGGGTCGCCGGTGGCGGGGTCGGTGGCCTGGAACGCGTACGCCCGTCCTTCGAGCCGCTCGCGGATCCGGGCGGCCTCGGCGGGCGCGAGCCGGTCCCACGGCAGGTGCCAGGGCCCCGGCGGCCCGTCGGGGGCGTCGGCGCCGATGCCGGGGCGTTCCCAGGGGGCGTCGAGGGGCAGTGCGGGGTACGGCGGTTCGAGGCTCATGCGCTCGTCTCCCCCTGTGCGTTCGGGTTCCGGGGCGGGGGCGGACCGGCGCCCCGGCGAGCCCTCAGGGGCACAACGACGTCGACCCCTCCGGGGACACGGCGGGGCACCCCGGAACTACAGGCGCAAGCCCCCTACCCATCACCTGTGACATGTGAAATATTACCTGCGCTCCGAGCCCCCGACCCCGTGCTCTCCCCGACCCCTCGGCACCGAACTCCCCGAAAGGGCACCTCCTTTGCGCAGACTCGCACTCGCCTCGGCGGGAGCGGCGATATCCCTCGCCGCACTCACCCTCATGCCCTCCCCCGCCGCCCTGGCGGCGACCGCTCCCCCGCCCGCCCCGCCGGCCGGCCAGGCCGAACAGGCCGCCTCCCCGCCCCTCGCCCCGCCGGAACTCCAGCGCCAGGCCCTGCGCCGCCAGGCCCTGGAGCGCATCGCGGCCGGCGACTCCGGCGACTCCCCCTCCGCCAACGCCACCGCCCGTACGGCCGGCCCGCTCCCCCGCACCGCGAAGATCGGCAGCCAGTACGTCGAACTCGCCCAGCGGCGCAAGGACAAGGTCTTCGTCATCCTCGCGGAGTTCGGCGACCAGGCCGACCCCCGCTTCGGCGGCACCCCCGGCCCCCTGCACAACACCATCGGCAAGCCCGCCCCGGACGACAACCACACCCTCTGGCGCAAGGACTTCGACAAGGGCTACTACCAGCAGCAGTTCTTCTCCCCCACGCCCGGCTCGGCGTCCATGCGCGCCTACTACAACCTCCAGTCCTCCGGCCGCTACGACATCGACGGCAAGGTCACGGACTGGGTCAAGCTCCCCTACAACGAAGCCCGTTACGGCACCGACCAGTGCACCGAGCCCGGCCAGTGCCGCACCAACTGGGACCTGGTCCGCGACTCCACCACCGCCTGGTACGAGTCCGAGCGCGCGAAGGGCCGCACCCCTGCCGAGATCAAGTCCGAACTGGCCCAGTACGACGTGTGGGACCGCTACGACGCCGACCACGACGGGAACTTCGACGAACCCGACGGCTACCTCGACCACCTGGTCGTCGTCCATGCGGGCAAGGACCAGACCTGGGGCGGCGGCGCCCAGGGCAAGGACGCGATCTGGGCGCACCGCTGGTTCGCGTACTGGAACCAGGCCGGCAGCGCGGGCCCGGAGGGCAACAAGGCCGGCGGCACCCCGGTCGGTGACACCGGGATCTGGGCCGGCGACTACCTCACCGGCGGCGAGAACAGCGGAGCCGGCCTCTTCTCCCACGAGTTCGGCCACGACCTGGGCCTCCCCGACCTCTACAGCTCGGACGGGGACAACAGCGTCAACTTCTGGTCCCTGATGTCCTCGGCCTCCTACCTCGGCAAGGGCCCCAACACCACGGGGCAGTTCCCCGGCGACCTGGACCCGTGGAGCAAGCTCCAGCTGGGCTGGCTGGACTACACGGAAGCCGACGCGGGCCGCAGGACCCGCGCCACCCTCGGCGTCTCCGGCTACCACACCGACGACCCCCAGGCCCTCCTGGTCCACCTCCCGCCCTCCACCACCCGCACCGAGCTCACCGACCCCTACGAGGGCGCCCGCCAGTGGTGGAGCGGCACCGGCGACTTCATGGACAACACCCTGACCCGCCCGCTGGACCCCACCGCCGGCCCGGCCACCCTCACGGCCCGCGTCTGGTACGACCTGGAACAGGACTTCGACTTCCTCACGGCGGAGGCCTCCGCGGACGGCGGCAAGACCTGGACCCCCCTCCCCGCCACTCTGGACGGCACCCCGATCCCCCCGAAGGGCATCTCGGGCACCTCACAGTCCTGGACCACCCTCACCACCCCCCTCCCCGCGTCCACCACCCACCTCCGGCTCCGCACCACCTCGGACGGCAACACCCACGGCCGCGGCGTCACCCTCGACGACATCCGCATCACGGCGGCCGACGGCCGCACCCTCCTCCAGGACGGCGCCGAACAGGGCGACAACGGCTGGACCCCGCTCAAGTGGTCCCGCACGGAAGGCCGCACCGGCACCACGGAGCACCCCCGCGCCTACTTCGCCGAGAACCGCCGCCACACCGGATACGGCTCCTTCCTCAAGACGGGCCCCTACAACTTCGCCTCCACCGACCAGCGGGTGGAGTTCTACCCCTACCAGCAGGGCGTCCTGCTCTGGCTCTGGGACACCGCGTACAGCGACAACACCACCAAGGCCCACCCGGGCAACGGCCTCATCCTCCCGGTCGACGCCCGCCCGGCCCCCCTGCGCTTCCAGGACGGCAGCCTCCTGAACGCCCGCGCCCAGACCTTCGACGCCCCGTTCTCGACCCGCCCGACGGACCGCATCACCCTCCACAAGCCGGGCACATCCCTGACCGTCCCCTCCCGCCCGGGCGTCCGCGTCTTCGACGACCACCGCGACACGTACTGGACCGCCGACCTCCCCCAACTCGGCGTCAAGGTCCCGGACACCGGCACCCGCATCGAGATCACCAAGGAAACGCCCACCCGCACCACCCTCCAACTCACCCCCTCCCCCTGACCCCACCCCCACACGAGCGCCCCGCCGGACCTTCCTCCCGGCGGGGCGCTCGTCACTCATCTCTCACCACACACCACTCACCCGATCGCGCGGGCGGTGTTCCAGTCGTCCTCCTCGACGCGCCAACCGTTGCCGATGGCGGTCCGGCCTCCGTAGAAGAGGTGGAGGGTGCCGTCGTTGCGGGTGGCGTAGAAGTCGGGGATCCCGTCGTCATTGACGTCGGGGGTGCCGCGCAGCAGGGGCCACATGGTGCTGTCCCAGCCCGTGGTGGCGTAGGTGAGGTCCTTGCCGTCGGCCGAGTTCACGGCCAGCGCGAGGGAGTTGATGTCGACTCCGCCGCCCGCTCCGGGCTTGCCCCGGCGCAGGGCCAGCCCCCGCTCGGAACTGGAATCGTCGCGGAACAGCAGGTCGGGCACGCCGTCGCCGGTGACGTCGCGGACGTTGATGATGTCGCGCGACGTCCAGCTGGTCGCGGAGAGCTGACGGGCTTCGGTGATGGTGGCACCGCTGTATCCGGTCAGGACCCAGAAGGCGTCTCCGGCGGTGGCGAAGATCTCCTCGGTGTTGTCCCCGTTCACGTCCTGGACGACCACGATCTGGCTGAAGGTGGCCGGGCCCGGTGCTCCGGGCGGCAGCAGGATCTCGGTGCGCCTGCTGATGTCGAAGCGGCCGTTGCCGTCACCCTGGTAGACGTACAGCTTGCCGTCGGGCATGCGGGCGACGAGGTCCGTGATGCCGTCCCCGGGGTACCAGTCGGTGGAGTGGGCGATGAGGGCGGACTTGCCGCTCGCGTCCTTCCAGTAGCCGGCGGGTGCCGGCTTGCCGTTGTCGGTGGCGGCGGGCATCCAGGCGTCGACGTCGCCGACCCGGTCGGCGGGGTAGACCCGCAGGTCGCCGGCCCCGTCCACGGCCAGTACGTCGGCCTTCCCGTCGCCGGTCACGTCTCCGGCGCCGTCGAGGCCGGGGCGGGAACGGACGTAGAAGGTGTAGGTGAAGGGGGTCGAGGGGTTCCCGGCCTTGTTGACGATGCGGACGTAGAAGAGGTTCGGTCCGGCGTTGTCCGGGTTCACGTCGAGGGTGACGGTGTCCTGGCCGGCGGCGGGGACGGCCTTCTGGTCGTAGACGGGGTGGTTCAGCGACCACTGGAACTCCCGGATGTCGGCCGGGTTGGTACCGCCCGCGATCACGGTGATCTTCCCGGGCCCGAGGGGGTTCTTGCTCCACTCGGCGCCGTCGGGTCCGGGGGCGGGAAAGTCTTCGGAGCGGATCGTGGGCGGTGTGGGCTGGGTGTGGTCGACGGTGAAGGTGCACCAGCCGCCACCACCGGAGTCCATGGGGCCGCTGCCGGACCACTGTCCGTCCCAGTCGACGGCCTGGGCGAGCCAGAAGTACGTCTTGCCCGGGGTGAACTTCTCCCAAGGGACGGTCACGTTCGCGGCTCCGTCGCCGTTGGTGTCGCGGAGCTCGTCAGCGACGGGGGAGCCGTCGGCGGACCAGATCCTGAAGCTCAGCCGACGCAGATTGCCGTCGCCGTCCGTGGCCTTGGCACGGAAGTCCACATCGGCCTTGCCGATCTTGGTGTACGGCTGCCCGGTGACGCACCCACCGCCGGGCGAGGTGCTCATGTTCGCCAGGACCGGCGTGTCGGGAGACTTGGCGTACTCGACCTCGATGTACGGGG
Source organism: Streptomyces sp. NPDC044002 (assembly GCF_056434525.1). Taxonomy (NCBI): domain Bacteria; kingdom Bacillati; phylum Actinomycetota; class Actinomycetes; order Kitasatosporales; family Streptomycetaceae; genus Streptomyces; species Streptomyces sp. NPDC044002. The sequence goes on along the minus strand of NZ_JBWKEZ010000104.1, from coordinate 14,106 downwards.
CGCTCTCACCGTTGGCGAGGAACTTCTTCCAGTGACTCGGGTTGCTCTCGTTCGGCGAGCGCAGGCCGAGGGTGAGGTTCTGCCAGGCGCCGCGGGCGCCTTCTTCGACGGTCGGCTTGATGTCGATGCCGACCCAGTTGTCCGGGCAGCCGCTCTTGTAGCCGTAGGCGGTGGAGGCGCTCGCGATCCGCTTGCCCCAGAAGTTGCCGTCGCTCGTGTTGTCCCAGGTGCTCGAACTGGTGATGAGAGGCGTGTGGTAGACGTCGAACGACGTCGGGTCACAGCTCCACGAGTAGGTCTGCAGCATCCTGAGTCTGGCCGACCGGATCTGGGCCCCGTGGATCTGCGTGCCGAAGTCGAAGATGAAGGCCGACCGTGATGTTCCGTTGGTCGTCGACTCGTAGCCGACGCGCGCCTCGGGCGCGCCGCTGCCGCTGTTGAAGTTCTGGCCGTTCCAGAAGCTGGACTTGCCCTCGGTCTTGTAGAAGAGGGTCCAGTTCTGCTTGTGCCCCTTGAAGGAGGGATCGATGAAGACCGGGTAGACCGTGTCCGCGTCCTCCAAGAGGCGGGTGTCCGGCTTCACCGTCAGGACGTTCTCGGGGCTCAGTGCGGCACCGGCGGAGATCGCGTGGTTGCCTTCGGCTCCATTGAGGCCCGACAGGGCGAGGGTCGGGTGGTCCTTGGCCTCGGGAGCAGGCTTGGCGGCCGGCTCGCCCTCCGTCACGGCGGTCTTGCCTGCCGAGTCCCACATGAAGGGGGTCGGGGAACCGGCCACCTCCTCGCCCTTGCCGTCACGGGCGCTGACGGAGTGCGAAACCTCGTCGAGGTGGAAGGTCAGGTCCGGAGAGGAGAGCCGGTAGTTCAGCTGGCCGAGCAGCGGGTCGGCGGCGGCCTTCTTGTCCTTGACGACCAGCACGTGCGTGTATCCGCCGTCCTGCGCGGTCATCACCAGGTCGATGCCCGGGCGGACGTTCTCGTACAGTGCCCGCGGCCCCGAGATGACGGGCTCCGGAAGCGTACCCGGCCAGCCGACCACCAGTTCGTGTCCGTCGAGATTCAGCCGTACCAGGTCGGTCCACTGAGGTGTGGGCGTGTCGGCCTTCAGGGCAGCGGGATGCACGAGGGCCGTCCTCGGCATTCCGCGCGAAGCCCGTTCACCACCCCCTCCGCCGCCACCGGTCGGCTGGCTCCTGGTTCCGGCGCTGAACACCACGCTGCCGTTCACGGCCTTCGGCGCGAATCCGCCGTCCACCTTCTGGAGGGTGGTGTCGATGGGCTTCCACTCGTTGCCGACCTTGGCGCTCGTGGCCGCGCTGTGGACCCGCAGCTTGAACTGTCCACCCGGCTGGGCGAACGTGCTGGTGTGGGCGGTGCGATCCGCCGTGACCTCGACTTCCTTGCCGCTCTCCTTCGCCAGTCGCCGCGCCTCGGGCGCACCGACGGGTGCATTCGAAGCCGGAGCGGGCTTGGCCTGCCTCCGTGGCCGGTCCGCGTCGGTCGAGAGCATCACGATCGGCACCGCAACGGCTACCGCCAACAGCACGGCCAGGCCTCCGGCGGCTCTACGACGCCGGAACCAACGGGGCGGCGGCTGGGCGATCCTGCTTTCCGAAGCAGCGGTCGGCGGACTTTCATCCACGGATTCACGGACATCCACGGGTAATCCTTCCCCCCTCGGGTGCACGAATTCAGCCACCCTCGGCATGCGTTATGTATTTCAAGCCACTGGCTCAAAATGCGAAGGGTTCGCTCCCCACTCACCCTCACGCAAATGGCTGTGCGAGCAGAGCATGAACCATCACTCCGACACCGTCACCCCTTGATTCAGGCCGCCGAAGCACCGTTTGCAACCGATTTGCGTCGATTGCCCCCGGCTACGCGCCAAGTAAAGCGACAAAGGACACACCGAATCCGAGTTAGTGGATTTTGTTCACTTCCCCACTGCAAAATCAGCGGCTATTTGTCAGTCGCCTGCCGCCCACGCGCCATAGCCGTCGGCGGCAGATCGTGGGGGGTCCACATGTCGCCGTTTTCGGCGAACAATTTCCGCCTGCCCGGAAACAGAAAGGCGCGCGCCAGACGTGCACGCCTTGCCGGCAGCACCGGCATCACGCTGTCCTTCGTCCTGGCGGTGACTCTGCTGCCCGTCGACGCCTGGGCCGCGCCGCCGGGAGACCGCAGTGGTGTCCAGCTGCCCGGGCTCCAGCAGGACATGAAGGCCAAGCTCGACAAGGTGGAGGCGGCCAAACTCGAAGGCTGGTCCGGCGCTCCGGTCCAGCCACCGCCCGAATACGAGCCGTCGAAGGTGACGCCGCCGGCCGGCGGTACCGAACCCGTCACACTGGCCGGTGACCAGCTGGTGAAGGCCGGCGCCCTGCCGGTGAGCATCGGCAAGGCCAGCCCGACCCCGGAGAACCCGGCTCCGCCGACGCCCTCCGGCACCTGGTCCGTGGCGGTCGAGACGCGCACCGCCACCGAGGCGGCGAACGTCGACGGCGCGCTGATCAAGGTCACCCCGCCGGTCGACGCCGCGACGCCCGTGGACGTCCAGCTCGACTACACGAAGTTCAAGGACCTCTACGGCACCGAGTGGGCCACCCGCCTCGAACTCAAGCAGCTGCCGGCGTGCTTCCTGGAAACCCCCGACGTCCCCGAGTGCACCGTCGCGAAGGACGTCCCGAGCACGAACGACCCCGCCACCGGCACCGTGCGCGCCACCGTCGACCCGGCCGCCGCACCCGGTCAGGGGCTGCGCACCATGGCCGGCGGCAGCGGTGGGGCGATGGTTCTCGCGGCCTCGGACGGCGCATCCGGCGCGGGCGGCACGTACAAGGCCACCTCCCTGTCCCCGTCCGGTTCCTGGACCGCCGGCGGCAGCGGCGGCGGTTTCTCCTGGTCGTACCCGCTGACCATGCCCACCCCGCCCGCCGGGCCGGCACCGCAGGTCGGCTTCGGCTACTCCTCCCAGGCGGTCGACGGCAAGACGTCCGTCGCCAACGGCCAGGCTTCATGGGTCGGTGACGGCTGGAACTACGAGCCCGGCTACATCGAGCGCCGCTACCGTTCCTGCTCGGACGACCTCAAGGCCGCCCCGGGCAAGCCGAACAACGACAACAGCACCGACAAGAAGAAGAGCGACCTGTGCTGGGCGGGCGACAACGTCGTCATGTCCCTCGGCGGATCCACGACCGAGCTCGTACACGACACGGCGACCGGTCGGTGGATCCCCGCCACGGACGACGGCTCCCGGGTCGAGCGCAAGACGGACGCCGGCATCGCCAACGGGGCCAAGGACGGCGAGTACTGGGTCGTCACCACTCGTGAAGGGGTCCGGTACTTCTTCGGCCGTCACGACGTCGATGGCGCGGGGAGCCGTCCGGTCACCAACTCGGTCCTCAGCGTGCCGGTCTTCGGCAACCACCCCGGCGAGCCCTGCTACCAGGCTTCCTTCGCCGCCTCCTCCTGCGACCAGGGCTGGCGCTGGAACCTCGACTACGTCGAGGACGTCCACGGCAACGCGATGGTCATCGACTGGGCCAGGGAGACCAACCGCTACGCGAAGAACGAGAAGTTCAAGCAGCCCGTCTCCTACGTGCGTGCCGGATACCCGACGCAGATCAGCTACGGCCTGCGCAGCGACAACCTGTCCGGTCCCCCGGCGGCCAAGGTCGAGTTCACCGTCGCGGAGCGCTGCATCAAGGAAGGCGTCACCCAGTGCTCGGACGCCGAGTTCGAGGGCAACAACTACGGTGCCAAGCAGCCCTGGTGGGACACCCCGTCCACGCTGAACTGCAAGGCGACCGCCAAGGACTGCTACACCGGCGCCCCGACCTTCTGGACCCGTAAGCGCCTGACCTCGGTCACCACCAGCGCCCAGCGCACCGAAGGCTCCACGGCCCTGTCCCTCGTGGACCGCTGGGACCTGGCGCAGTCCTTCCCCCGCCAGCGCACGGACACCCACCCGCCGCTCTGGCTGGAGTCCATCACCCGTACCGGCTACGGCATCCCGAAGGCGGACCGCACACAGGACAGCACCTCGCTGCCGGCCGTCTCCTTCCTGCCGAACGTCCGCGACATGCCAAACCGCGTCGCGACGGGCGCCACCGACGCCACCCCGGACTTCGACCGTCTGCGCGTGGAGACCATCCGCACGGAGACGGGCGGCGAGGTCTCCGTCGGATACTCCGCTCCCTGCCCCGTCGGCGGGGCACACCCCAAGCCGGAGGAGAACACCACCCGCTGCTACCCGGTGCACTGGTCACCGGACAGCGAGGTGGAGAAGCCCCCGCTGGAGTGGTTCAACAAGTACGTGGTCGACAAGGTCACCGAGAAGGACCGGGTGTCCCGTCAGCCGGACGTCACCACTCGCTACACCTACGAGGGCGACGCCGCCTGGGGCAGGGACACCGACGAATTCTCCAAGCCCGAACTGCGCACCTACAGCCAATGGCGGGGCTACGCCAGTGTCGTCGTGAACAAGGGTGTCACGGCCGCCACGGGCAAGTCCGACGCGACCGAAGAGTCCCAGACCCGTACCCGCTACTTCCGCGGCATGTCCGGCGACGCGGGCCGGGCCAAGATCACGGTCAAGGACTCCACCAACACGGAGGACCTCGGCGAGGACCTTCCCCAGTACCAGGGGAGCGCCGCCGAGACCATCACCTACTCCAAGACCGGCGGCAGCGTGGTGTCACGGTCGCTCACCTGGCCCTGGAGCCAGAAGACCGCCTCCCGTCCGAGGGACGGCACCACACCACTGGACGCCTACCGTTCCGGTACGTCCCGCTCGGACAACATCCAGACGGTGAGCGGCGGCGCGACCAGGACCCTCCGCAGCCGCACCACCTTCGATCCCACCTACGGGCTCACCCAGACGGTGCAGAACGAGGCGATCAGTCCGAACGGCACGGGCGGCTGGAAGACCACCGACCAGACCTGCGCCACCACGACCTACGTCCACAACACCGACAAGCACCTCATCGGTCTGCCCCAGCGGATCCGCACCACCGCGGGTGACTGCTCGCAGGCCGGCAGTGGCGCGCTCCTCTCGGACACGCGCACGTCCTACGACGCGCTGAACGCGTTCGGCGCCGCCCCCTCGAAGGGCCTCGTCCAGCAGGTCGACACCAACGACGCCGCGGGCACCGGCTGGATCACGACCGGCCGTACCGAGTACGACGCCCTCGGCCGCCCGGTCAAGGTGTTCGACGGGGCGGGCAATGCCGTCACCACCACCTACAGCCCGGCGAGCGGCACGCCCTTCGCCGTGACCAGCACCAACGCACTCGGGCACACGACCACCAGCAAGAGCGACCCGGGCCGCGGTCTTCCCCTGGAGGATTCCGACGGCAACGGCCGCAAGGTCACCACGACCTACGACAACCTGGGCCGCTCCACCGCCGTGTGGACGCCCTCGCAGAAGCCCGGCACCGACAAGGCCGCCTTCACCTTCTCCTACCAGGTCACGGAGCACGAGCCGCCGGTCGTCACCAGCAACACCCTCCAGGACGACGGCACCTACAGCAAGGCCATCACGATCTACGACGGCCTGCTGCGCCCGCGCCAGAGCCAGGGCGAGGCCGTGGGAGGCGGCCGCCTCATCACGGACACGCTGTACAGCGCGAACGGCACGGTCCGGCGCACGAACAACGGCTACTACGCCGAAGGCGCCCCGACGAACAAGATCTTCGTTCCGGAGAGCGTCTTCCAGGTCCCGAACTCCACTGAGACGGCGTACGACGGCCTCGGCCGGGCGGTCCGCACCACCACGCTGCACGCGGACGTGCCGCAGTACTCCGACATCGCGCAGTACGAGGGGGACTTCACCCTCACCCGCTCGGCCATGTCCACGGACGGCAACAGCCCCCTCAAGGGCAGCCGTGCCACGAAGACGTGGACCGACCCGCTGGGACGTACGTCGGCCATCGAATACGCGACGTCGACCGACCTCACCACGTGGACCAAGACCTCGTACGCCTACGACGTCCGCAACAAGCTGTCGCAGGTCACCGACGCGGCCGGCAACAAGTGGACCTACGGCTACGACGTCCGCGGCCGCAAGACGTGGTCCGAGGACCCGGACACGGGACGCTCGGAGTTCGGCTACGACAACCTCGACCAGCAGCTCTGGGCGAAGGACTCCAGCGGCCGCACCCAGTACACGACGTACGACGTCCTCGGCCGCACGACCGAGCTGCGTGACGACGCCCCCAACGGGCCCCTCGTCGCGTCCTTCACCTTCGACACCCTGCCCGGTGCCAAGGGCCAGCCCGTCGGCTCAACCCGCTACGAGGGCGGTGCGGCGTACACCAGCGAGGTCACCGGCTACGACGCCGAGTACCGCCCGACCGGCTCGAAGATCACGATCCCGAACGTCCCCGCGACCAAGGGCCTGGCCGGCACCTACGCCTACAGCACCACCTACACGCCGACGGGCAAGGTCCAGTCGACCACCCTCCCGGCCACTCCGGGCGGCCTGGCCGCCGAGAAGCTGGTCACCCGCTACAACGCGGACGGCCTGCCCCAGACCCTGTCCGGGCTGAACTGGTACACCGCCGACGTCAAGTACGGCCCGTTCGGGAACGTCCTGCGCACCGCGACCGGCAACGCGCCGAACCGGGTGTGGACGACGACCCAGTACAACCAGAACTCCGGGCAGGTCACCAACCAGATCACCGACCGGGAGACCGGCGGCCCCAACCGCGTCAGCGACGTCTCCTACGCGTACGACCCGGCCGGGAACATCAGCTCGATCACCGATTCCCAGCCCGGCGGCCGGGAGGACCGCCAGTGCTACGCGTACGACCCGATGGGCCAGCTCACCAAGGCCTGGACGGGCAAGACCGCGTCCTGCACGGGCCCCAGCCTGGCCGACGTCACGCCCGGTCCGGACGGTGACGGGTTCTGGCAGGAGTACCAGTTCGACGCGATCGGCAACCGCACCAAGCTGGTCAACAAGGACCTGACCAACAGCGCGCTGGACGACGAGACCACCTACACCTACGGCGTCACCATCGCCACCAACGGCGCCCAGCCGCCGCTGAAGACCCAGCCCCACGCCCTGTCCAAGGCCGAGAAGACCACCCGCAACCCGGGCTCCACGGTCACCTCCCTGTCCACCTACGAGTACGACGCCTCCGGCAACACCAAGAGCCGGCGCATCGACGGTGACACCCAGACCCTGAACTGGGACCGCCGCAACAAGATCACCTCGGCCGGCAGCCCCGGCATCGGAGCCGTGTCCGTGATCGGCGCCTCCGGCAAATGCATGGACGTCGAGTACGGCGGGACCGCCGACGGCACGCCCGTCCAGATCCACCCCTGCAACGAAACGAAGGCCCAGCAGTGGCGCCTGACCGGCGACACCGTCCGCGCCCTGGACAAGTGCCTCACCACCAGCGGCACCAAGCTGGTTCTGGCCACCTGTGACGGCAGCGACAAGCAGAAGTTCGTCCACCGAGCCGGCGACAAGTCCCTGAACAACCCGGCCACCAACCAGTGCGTCGACGTCCCCAACAACGCCGCCGACGGCACCGACCTCCAGCTGTGGCCCTGCAACGCCACCGGCCCCCAGCAGTTCACCTTCGACAACACCACCACGTACGTCTACGACGCCGGCGGCAACCGCCTCATCGAGGAAACCGGCAGCTCCCGCACCCTCTACCTCGGCGAAGCCGAGATCACCGTCAACAAGGCCGGCCAGCCCGTCGACGCCGTCCGCTACTACAGCGGCGCCGGCGCCACCACGGTCCGCCGCACCAGCGGCAAGGCCGACAACCACCAGCTCACCGTCCAGCTCGCCGACCACCACGGCACCGCCACCACGTCGGTGGAGCAGACCGCCGGGCAGGCGATCAGCCGCCGCAAGTCCGACCCGTACGGCAACCCCCGCGGCACCCAACCTGCCAACTGGACTGGCAGCCGCGGCTTCCTCGGCAGCGGCATCGACGACACCAACACCGGCCTGACGCACATCGGCGCCCGCGAATACGAAGCCACCACCGGCCGCTTCATCTCCGTCGACCCGGTCATCGACATCACCAACCCGACGCAGATGAACGGGTACACGTACGCCAGCGGCAACCCGGTCAACAAGAGCGACCCGTCCGGCCTCATCGAGACCGACTGCAAGAACGGCCACTGCGGCGGCCACTACAACCCCCGCGACGACAACCTCCCGGTGGGCCACCCGAACCGGCCCACTCCCATCCGCGGCGACTACAACAGCGCGTACACGGAGCAGGACAAGGTCGCGAAGCCTTACTACGGCTCCAGGGCAGGCACCGGACCTTCGGTCTCGAAGTCCTCGAAGCCCAAGAAGGCGGCGAGTTGCAGCCTGCTCTCCCTCTGCTCCATGCGCAAGGCCGTCGACACCGGCAAGAAGTTCTGGCACGAGAACAAGATCGCGATCGTCTCCATCGCCACCGAGATAGTGGTCGGAGTCGCCTGCATCGCCGCTGCGGGAGCGGCAGGTGTCGCCACGGGCGGAGTGGGCTTCGCAGCGGCAGCCGGCTGCGGAGCGATCGCAGGCGCCGCGGGAGCAGCAGTCGCCAACTACATGGACCCGAACGCTGACCACAGCATCCTGGGCAGCCTCAAGGACATGGCAACAGGCGCCCTTTGGGGCGCCGCAGGCGGAGCCTTGGGCGCAGCAGCCGGCCCGGTCCTCGCCGCAGCGGGCAAAGCCATCGGCAAGGGCGTGGGCCAGGCCATGTCCAAGTTCGGCGGCAAGGGCGGTTCGTGCCCCATCGGCAACAGCTTCGCCGCAGGCACCCTGGTCGTCATGGCCGACGGCTCGTCCAAGCCGATCGACGACCTGAAGCCGGGCGACAAGGTCCTCGCCACCGACCCGGAAACGGGCGAAACGGCGGCGAAGGACGTAACGGCCACCATCCTGGGCGAAGGCAGCAAGAACCTCGTCGAGGTCACGGTCGACACCGACGGCGACGCCGGCACGGCCACGGACCTCATCACGGCCACCGACAAGCACCCCTTCTGGGCGGTCGACCTGGCGAAGTGGGTGGACGCCACCGACCTCCAGCCGGGCCAGTGGCTCCGCACCAGCGCCGGCACCCACGTGCAAGTCCAGGCCGTCAGGCGCTGGACCACCCAGGCAGCAGTCCACAACCTGACCGTCGCAGACCTGCACACGTACTATGTGCTGGCAGGTGCCACGCCAATCCTGGTTCACAACTGCAATGTAACTGCTGCGGCTCGCGCCGAAGCCAACACCACGTCCAGTGTCAGGCCGTCCAAGGCGCGTCCTGCTGTTGCCGAGGCCCTCGAATTGCCCGGCGGGCAGGTCTACTCAAGTCCAAGTATCCGGGGGACGCCTCCGACTCTCCACCCGATCGTGCAAGACATACTCGACGCGATACCCATGACGGAGCGTGGTAGCGGTCACGGACGTTGCGGCCTGGCGGTCTGCGTGTCCCGAGCACTGACAGATGGACACAATCCAACAGGATCTTCGGCGGCGGCAGTGATCGTGCGTGGATCGCGAGAGCATGCCGATCATGGGCTTCCAATCGGTCCATGTGATAGCTGTGTGGCACTCGAAGATGCCTTCGACCTTGTTTTTGTAACCGCGAGGTGACCCACATGTACGTTTTTCCCGGCCAAGTCGACAGCGTCCTGCGAGGGGCTGGCTGGCGGCCCGGGAGGCGAGTTGACGCAGAGCCATGGCTGACGGCATTCGAAGCCGAGGGGCTTCGCCGGCACGCGATGGTCAACGTCTTCTTGCGTGAATTCGGAGGGCTGGCCGTAAATATCTCAGGCCCAGGGATCAGCCGTGCACGCGAACCGTTTGAGCTAGATCCCATGCTGTGCGTGGGCGAAGGGGATCGGTTCTTGGAATGGGGCGAAGAGGTCGATAAATCGATCTTCCCCGTGGGCGTGCACGACGAGGGTAGATTCTTCCTCGGAATCGACGAGCTGGGCGAGTTGTATCTCGTGGAGACGTGGCTTGCATCCTTCGGGCTCATGCCGAAAGCTTTGAACAATCTCATTCTGGGGGTGCAGCCAACCGTTATTGATGACGGAGGCGACTGACACGTACGGCCAGTACGGTTGGATCTGATGGACCCGCCTTGAGCGCTTCTGCCACTCCAAGTCGAACCAGATCAGTGCCTTGCAGTCGATTTTCCTGAGCGCATTGAAGCCCCGTCAGGTGTTTCCTGGCGGGGCTTCCGCATGGGCGCGCTCGGAATCCTCAGGCATAACCGGTGTGAACGTGGAGCGAGGTAGTCAAGGGCAGGAGAGCCCGGGTCCGGGCGTTTCTGCGAGCATCCACTGCCGGGGAGGTAAGGAGCGGTCGCGAGAGAGGAACGAACGGCCGGAGCATGTGAGGGCGGACACGTTCCGGTGGGGAACCTGCCAGGGAGCCGCAGGCGTTGCGCTGGGGTGGCGATCTTCGGGAGTGGGGCATGACGGGCAGGGCCGTGCGGGTGTGTGTGCTGGCCGGGGTCTGTTGTGCGCTCGTGGTCGCCGGGGTGGCCTTTGCGGTGGGGCGGTTCGGCACCGTTGCCGTGGGGGACGCCGGGCGCGGGAGTTACGTGCAGGGCGAGCGGGTGGGGGACGAGACCGCCGCCGAGGCTCTGGAGGGGCTTGTCGAGGGGGGCGGGGAGCGGCGGGTGGCAGGCGAGGGGGCCTGGAAGGTGTCCGAGCCGCTCGAAGCCGTGGACGTCGAGCCTGAGGCGGCCATCGGGGCTTTGTTCTCGCCCGGGGTGGACTGGGACGACGAGCATCACTGTTCCGGGAGCGTGGTGCATTCGGCGGGCGGGGATCTCGTCGTGACCGCCGCGCATTGCGTGTACGCGCGGGGCTTCCGGACCAATCTGGCGTTCGTGCCCGGGTACGCCGACGGGAAGGCGCCGTTCGGGGTGTGGGTGCCGACGCGGATCGATGTGGATCCGCGGTGGGTGCGGGACGCGGACCCGGATTACGACGTGGCGTTCATCCGGGTGCGCCGGCCCGGGCATGCCGGGCAGCGGCTGGAGGACGTCACCGGGGCGCACCCCGTGCGGTTCGGGCAGCAGCTGCCCGCCCCCGCCCGGCTGGTGGGCTACCCCAACGACGCCGAGCAGCCGTTGGGGTGCGCCAACACAGCCGTCGCCGCCGGGTCCACGCAGCTGCGGCTGGACTGCGCGGACGTGCCCAACGGGACCAGCGGCGGCCCCGTCCTGACCGCGGCCGGGACCCTGATCGGGGTGATCGGCGGCCGCGATGGAGGCGGGGACGAGGTGACTTCGTACAGCAGTTACTTCGGGGACGGGGTGCGGGAGCTGTACGAGCGGGCCGTGCGGGACTAGGCCGGGCCGTGGTGCGGCGGGTAGGCCGTCGTCGTGCGGGGTGAGGTCGGCAGGCGCCACTTCGACAGGACGCGGAGCACCGTGCCCGGGGTGAGCAGGGTGTTCGGCGGGGTGGAGAGGGAGAGGACACCGAAGAAGGGGGCCGAAAGGGCGGGGTCGGAGTTGGCCCCTGCCATGACGCGGGACATGTACGCCTGGAGGACGCGGGTCGCGCGGTCCGGCGCCGGGCCCTCGGTGCCCGGGTAGCGCAGGTCCTCGCTGGTGGCGATCTGCCAGGCGACGTTGGCCGCGGTGACGGTGTGCCGCTGGACGCGGCGCGCCTGTCCCGGGATCTGGGCGGTGGCCAGGCCCCTGACGGCGTCGCCCAGGGCCTGGGCGGTGATGGCGGCGACGGTCATGCCGTGCCCGTAGACCGGGTTGAAGCGGCAGGCCGCGTCGCCGACCACGAGGAGGCCCTCCGGCCAGCGGTCCATGCGCTCGTAGTGCCGCCACTCGTTGGCGGTGGCCCGGAAGCCGGAGGGCGGGGCCAGCGGTTCGGCGTCGCGGATGGCGTCGTAGAGGGCGGGGCTGCGCAGGGTGCGGGCGAAGCCGAGGAACTCGGGGTCCTTGGTGGGCGGGGCGTGCTCGCCGTTGCCGATCAGGGTGACAAGCCAGCGGTCCCCCTCCAGCGGCACCAGCACTCCCCCGCGCGGGCTCTCGGGGCGGCCCTGTACGTACATGGCGTGCCAGCGGCGCCGCGGGTCGTCCAGGGCGGCCTTGGGGATGGCGTACGGGCGGCTGGAGTAGCCGAGGTGGGAGTCGTAGCGGGTGACCGCCGGGGCGGGGTAGCCGAGGGCGGCCAGCCAGGCGGGGGCCTTGGAGGTGCGGCCGGTGGCGTCGACCACGAGCGCGGCGGCGAGGCGGCCGCCGTCGCGGAAGGTCACGCCGGTCACCGAGCGGTTGCCCGGCCCGCCGACGAGCCCGGTCGCGAGCCGGCCGCCGAGCATCCGGATCCGGCCGTCGCGCAGCACGGCGCGGCGCAGCGTCCAGTCGAGGAGCTCCCGGCTGCCGATCAGCATCCCGGCGCCCGGTACGTGCCGGTACCAGTCGGAGGGGCTCAGCCACAGGAAGTCGCGCGGCGACTCCAGCAGGGCCGCGCCGGCCTCCAGCAGCTCGGCGGTGGTGCCGGGCAGCAGCTGCTCCATCAGCTCGACACCGCGCGCCCACAGCACGTGCGCGTGCCGGGACTGCGGCAGGCCTGGACGGAACTCCGGCCCGTCCAGCGACAGTTCGTCGCGCTCGACGACGGTGACGCGGGCGAACCGCCCCGCCAGGACCCGTGCCGTCAACAGCCCGGCCAGGCCGGCCCCGAGGACCACGGCGTGGTCCCCGGGGGATTCTGTGTGGTTGTCCGGAGTGTCGTCCATGGGACGAGTGTCCGGCCGCCGGGGCGGCCCGGGTCAGGCCCCGGCCGGGGCGGACGGTTGCGTGCCGGGGCGTGGCGGGGGCGCGGACGGGCGGAGGGGGCGGTCGGGGGCGCGTGCGGGGGCAGGTGGAGGGGGCTTGCGGGGGGGGGTGGGAGGGGGCCGGTGAGGGCGGGCCGGGGTCGGCGGGCCGGCGCGCGGCCCGCCCTACTCAGCGGCGCCCGCAGCCGACACCAGTACGTCCCCGGCCGCGACCCTGCTGTAGAGCACGCTGCGGCCCGCCCGCCGGCGCAGGATCAGCCCCGCCGCAAGCAGCACCTTCAGCTGCCCGGCCACCGCCCCCAGGCTGTACCCGGTCAGCGCCACCAGCTGCGTCGTGGACTTCGGGCTCTCCAGCAGCACCAGCACCCGCGCCCGTACCGGCCCCAGCAGCCGTACGAGCGCCTGCGGCGCGGCCGGCCCGGGACCCGGCTGGGTGAGCTGGCCCGCGCACGGGTACACCAGCGCGTGCCGGTGCGTACCGGTCCAGGCCACCCACCCGTGGGCGTGCGTCACCGGTACGAAGACCAGCCCGGCCTCCCCCGACAGCTCGCGCGGCCGCCGCTGCTGGAGGTTGACCCGCAGCCGCCCGCCGCCCAGCCAGGCCATGCCCGGCCGCATCCCCGACAGGGCGGCCGCCCAGCCCTCCCGGCCGAGCTGGCTGGTGCGCACCAGGACGTCCGCCTCCGCGATCCGGCGGCGCCGGTCCCAGTCGGGGCGTACGGCCTCCTGCCAGACCCACTCCAGCAGTTCGGCCGTCCTCGGGCCGAGGCCGCGCGCCCGGTCGAGGCCCTCGGGGAGCCGGCCGGTGGCGGCGCGCAGGTCGGTACGGACCACCGCGTCCGGGGCGGCGCGTACGGTGGCGAGCTCCTCGGCGAAGGCGCGGCCGTCCTGGTGGGCCGGTGGGGTCAGGTACCCGGCGATCCACAGCCGGCCGAGGGCGGCCCGCACCAGGGCGGCGGTGAGGGGCTCGGCGGCCAGGTGGGCCCGGTAGTGCGGGAGCCGGTCCGCGAGCCAGGCCCGCTCGGCGGGGTGGGCGGGGGTGCGGCGCTCCAGGGCCATGAGGGCGGCGGTGGTCTCGGCGAGGGGGGAGACCACGAAGCGGCTGCGCGCGAGCGCGTCGGTGTCGATGCGCCACCATCCCACGGAGTGCCGCCCTTCTCTTGCCGGTGTGGTGCCCCCGGGGGGCCGGGGCTGCGGGCCCGATCATGCCGTGTCCCTGGCCGGGGGTGGCCCGAGGGGGGCCGCTGCGCGGGGCGAGGTCCCCTACCCGCCCTTCGCCCGTTCCCCGGGGCTGCGCCCCGGACCCCTTCCTGGGGGCTCCGCCCCCAGACCCCCGCGCCTCAAACGCCGGC
>NZ_JBWKEZ010000103.1:3284-22080 GCF_056434525.1 Streptomyces sp. NPDC044002 | reverse complement strand
ACGCCGGCGGGGCTATAGATAGCCCCGCCGGCGTTTGAGGCGAACGGGGTCAGGGGCGGAGCCCCTGGGAACGGTGGAAGGGCGGGTAGGGGACCCCGCTCCGCGCAGCGGCGCCCCGGTACCGGCGTACGGCGCGGCCTGCCCGCGCAGCGGCGCCCCCGGCCCGCCCGCAGGGCTACGCCTCCGGGGGGTCGGACGGGTCGTCCGGAGCCGCCGGGGGCTGGGGTTCCTCCCCGGAGGGGTCCGGCTTGCGGCGCGGCGGCCGCGTCAGCCCGCTGGAGGTGTCCCGCAGGTACGAGCCGTCACCCGGCTGCTCCGCGGCAGCGGAGGGGTCCCGCCGCCGCAGGTACCGCTCGAACTCCCGCGCGATCGCGTCCCCCGACGCCTCCGGCAGATCGGCGGTGTCCCGCGCCTCCTCCAGCGTCTGGACGTACTCCGCCACCTCGCTGTCCTCGGCGGCCAGTTGGTCCACGCCCAGTTGCCACGCCCGCGCGTCCTCCGGGAGCTCGCCGAGCGGGATCCGGATGTCGATCAGGTCCTCCAGCCGGTTCAGCAGCGCCAGCGTCGCCTTCGGGTTCGGCGGCTGCGACACGTAGTGCGGCACCGCCGCCCACAGCGACACCGCCGGGACCCCGGCGTGCGTACAGGCCTCCTGGAGCACGCCCACGATCCCCGTCGGACCCTCGTACTTCGTCTCCTCCAGGTCCATCGTCCGCGCCAGGTCCGCGTCCGAGGTCACCCCGCTCACCGGCACCGGCCGCGTGTGCGGGGTGTCGCCCAGCAGCGCGCCCAGGATGACGACCATCTCGACGCCCAGCTCGTGCGCGAACCCGAGCAGCTCGTTGCAGAACGACCGCCACCGCATGGACGGCTCGATGCCCCGTACGAGCACCAGGTCGCGCGGCTTCGCCCCGCCGATCCGGACCACCGAGAGCCGCGTCGTGGGCCAGGTGATCTTCCTGACCCCGTTGTCCAGCCACACCGTCGGCCGGTTGACCTGGAAGTCGTAGTAGTCCTCGGCGTCCAGCGCCGCGAAGACCTCGCCCTTCCACTCCCGGTCCAGGTGCGCCACCGCACCGGAGGCGGCGTCGCCCGCGTCGTTCCAGCCCTCGAACGCGGCCACCATGACCGGGTCGATCAGCTCGGGCACGCCCTCAAGCTCGATCACCCAGGTCTCCTTCCGAAGTTCCTTGCGTACGTGGGCCAGCCTAAGCCTTCGCGGTACGTCGGCCACAGCCCACGACAGAGGGGCGGTTCCCCTCGGAACCGCCCCTCTTCCCCACCTGCGTACGAGCTATGCCTTGCGGCCCAGCATCTCCTCGACGCGGGCCCGTACGGCCTCGTCGTCCAGGCCGCGGACCGTCACCGTCGTACGGCGGCGCAGCACGTCGTCGACCGTCTCGGCCCACTCGTGGTCACGGGCGTAGGCGACCTGCGCCCAGATCTCCGGACCGTCCGGGTGGATGCGCTCGGCCAGCGCCGGGTCCTCGTTCGCCAGGCGGGCGATGTCGAAGGCCAGCGAGCCGTAGTGCGAGGCCAGGTGGCGGGCGGTCAGCGGGTCCATGCGGGCGCCGGGCTCGCGGTCCACCAGCAGGCGGTGCGCGACCGCGTTCGGGTTGGCGACACCGGGCAGCGGGACGCGGCGCACGAGGGACTTCACCGGCTCCATGTCCTCGGTCAGCGGGCTGCCGGGGAGCTTGGCGAGCTTGTCCATGACCACGCGGCCGATGTGGCGGTACGTGGTCCACTTGCCGCCGGCCACGGACAGCATGCCGCCCGCGCCCTCGGAGACGACCGTCTCGCGCTTGGCCTTCTCGACGCCGCCGGGGCCGCCCGGGAGCACGCGCAGGCCGGCGAAGGCGTACGTCATCAGCGAGCGGTCGAGGTCGGCGTCCTTGATGGAGAACGCGGCCTCGTCCAGGATCTGCTGGATGTCGGACTCGGTGGCGCGCACGTCCGCCGGGTCGCCCTCGTACACCTCGTCGGTGGTGCCGAGCAGCAGCTGGTCCTCCCACGGGAGGGCGAAGGTGATGCGGTACTTGTCGATCGGGGTGGCCATGGCGGCCTTCCACGGCGACTTGCGCTTCATGACGATGTGCGCGCCCTTGGAGAGGCGGATCGACGGCATCGAGTGCTTGTCTTCCATGCGCCGCAGGTGGTCCACCCACGGGCCGGTGGCGTTGAGCACGACGCGCGCGTCGACTCCGAACTCGGTGCCGTCCAGGCGGTCCTTGAGCTCGGCGCCGGAGACCCGGCCGCGCGTCATGCGCAGGCCGGTGACCTCGGCGTGGTTGAGGACGACCGCGCCGGACTCGACGGCCGCGCGGACCGTCATCACGGCGACGCGGGAGTCGTTCATCTGGTGGTCGTAGTAGACCGCGACGGCCTTGAGGTTGTCCGTCTTGAGGCCGGGGTTGTCGGCGACGGCACGGGCCGGCGATATGACCTTGCCCATGCCGTCGCCGAAGGCCGAGAGGGCGGAGTAGGCGAAGACGCCCGCGCCCAGCTTGGCCGCACCCACCGGACCGCCCTTGTAGACCGGCAGGTAGAAGGTGAGCGGGTTGACCAGGTGCGGGGCCACGTCCTTGGCCAGTACCCGCCGCTCGTGGTGGTTCTCCGCCACCAGCTTGACCGCGCCGGTCTGCAGGTAGCGCAGACCGCCGTGGACGAGCTTCGAGGAGGCCGAGGAGGTGGCGCCGGCGAAGTCGCCGGCGTCCACCATCGCAACCCGCAGACCCGACTGCGCGGCGTGCCAGGCCACCGAGGTGCCCAGGATCCCACCGCCGATGACCAGCAGGTCGTACGTGGCCTTCGAGAGCTGCTCACGGGTCTCCGCGCGGCTCGCGTTGGCACCGGAAGTCGGGTGCGTGCCCAGGGCGGGAACGCTCTGCAGGGTGCTCATATCTCTTTCAGCTCCTCGTCGATCGGCTCAGCCGGTGCGTCAGCTGGCGTCTTCGTCGTCGATCCAGCCCATGGACCGCTCGACGGCCTTGAGCCAGTTCTTGTACTCGCGGTCCCGCTGGTCGGCGGGCATCCGCGGGGTCCACTCCGCCGCGCGGCGCCAGTTGGCGCGCAGGGCGTCGGTGTCGGGCCAGAAGCCGACGGCCAGGCCGGCGGCGTAGGCGGCGCCGAGGCAGGTGGTCTCGGCGACCATCGGGCGCACCACGGGGGCGTCCAGGAAGTCCGAGAGCGTCTGCATCAGCAGGTTGTTGGAGGTCATGCCGCCGTCGACCTTGAGGGCCGCCAGCTCGACGCCGGAGTCCTTGGTCATGGCGTCGGTGATCTCGCGGGTCTGCCAGGCGGTGGCCTCCAGGACGGCACGGGCGATGTGCGCCTTGGTGACGTACCGGGTGAGGCCGGCGATCACACCGCGGGCGTCGGAGCGCCAGTACGGGGCGAACAGGCCGGAGAAGGCCGGTACGAAGTAGGCGCCGCCGTTGTCCTCGACCGAGAGCGCGAGGGTCTCGATCTCGGCCGCGGTCTTGATCATGCCCATCTGGTCGCGCATCCACTGGACGAGCGAGCCGGTGACGGCGATGGAGCCCTCCAGGGCGTAGACCGGCTTCTGGTCGCCGATCTGGTAGCCGACCGTGGTCAGCAGGCCGCTGTAGGAGTTGATGATCTTGTCGCCGGTGTTCATCAGCATGAACGTGCCGGTGCCGTAGGTGGACTTCGCCTCGCCCTCGGCGAAACAGGTCTGGCCGAAGAGGGCGGCCTGCTGGTCACCGAGCGCCGAGGCGACCGGGACGCCGGCGAGGACGCCGTCCTTGACGTGGCCGTAGACCTCGGCGGAGGACTTGATCTCGGGGAGCACGTTGAGCGGGACGCCCATCGACTCGGCGATCTTCTCGTCCCAGGCCAGGGTGTGCAGGTTCATCAGCATGGTGCGCGAGGCGTTGGTCACGTCGGTGACGTGGTGACCGCCCTGGGCGCCGCCGGTGAGGTTCCAGATGACCCAGGAGTCCATGGTGCCGAAGAGGATGTCGCCGGCCGCGGCGCGCTCGCGCAGGCCCTCGACGTTGTCGAGCAGCCAGCGGACCTTCGGGCCGGCGAAGTAGCTCGCCAGCGGCAGGCCGGTCTCGCGGCGGAAGCGGTCCTGGCCGACGTTGCGGCCGAGCTCCTTGCACAGGGCGTCGGTGCGGGTGTCCTGCCACACCAGCGCGTTGTGCACCGGCTCGCCGGTGTTCTTGTCCCACAGGACGGTGGTCTCGCGCTGGTTGGTGATGCCGACCGCCTTGACGTCGGCGGCGGTGATCTCGGCCTTGGCGATGGCGCCGGCGACGACCTCCTGGACGTTGGTCCAGATCTCGGTGGCGTCGTGCTCGACCCAGCCCGGCTTCGGGAAGATCTGCTCGTGCTCCTTCTGGTCGACGGCGACGATGCGGCCGTCGCGGTCGAAGACGATGCAGCGGGAGGAGGTGGTGCCCTGGTCGATCGCGGCGATGAAGGGGCCGGTGCTGCTGGTCATGATGGCTGCTCCTGGCAGGTCTGTTGAGTAGGCGGAATCAGGAGGGCGGTGCGGATCTTACGAGCGCGGCCGAAGCTGATCAGGCGAACGCGATGTTGTACAGACCGCCGGCGAGCGCGGCACCGACGAGCGGGCCGACGACCGGGATCCAGGAGTACCCCCAGTCCGAGCCGCCCTTGTTGGGCAGCGGGAGCAGGGCGTGGACGATGCGGGGACCGAGGTCGCGGACCGGGTTGATGGCGTAGCCGGTCGGACCGCCGAGGGAGAGGCCGATGCCGACGACCACGAAGGAGGTGATCAGGACGCCGATGACGCCGAGGCCCTTGCCGCCGTCCTGGAGGCCCTGCGTCAGGATCGCGATGACCAGGACGAAGGTGCCGATGATCTCCGTGGCGAGGTTCTGGACCACGTTGCGGATCTCGGGGCCGGTGGAGAAGATGCCGAGCACCGGGCCGGCCTGGTTGTGCGGGTGCGGGTCCTCGGGACCGAGCTTGGCGTCCTTGATGTTCTCGGGGTCCGCCAGGTGCGCGGCGAACTGGCCGTAGTAGGTGACCCACATCAGGACCGCTCCGAGCATGGCGCCCAGCAGCTGGCCCGCGAAGTAGACGGGGACGTCACCCCACTCGCCGGTCTTCACGGCGATGCCGACGGTGACCGCCGGGTTGAGGTGCGCGCCGGAGAGCGGCGCGGAGACGTAGGCGGCGATCAGGACCGCGAAGCCCCACCCGAAGGTGATCGCGAGCCAGCCCGCGCCGCGGGCCTTGGAGCTCTTGAGCGTGAGGGCGGCGCACACGCCGCCGCCGAGCAGAGTGAGCAGGGCGGTACCGATGGTCTCGCCGATGAAGATGTCGGAGCTGGACACCCGCGACTCCTTTGTCTTACGTCCAGGGGTGGGCGGACACCGGGTCCCTCCGGTGGTCCACACACTCGGTGAGTGCTTCACCGGTCCATGGCCTCGCCACAGCCTAACGCGTATTGCCGGTAGGTGTTCGACAATGCCGACCGATGAACGGCAGTTTTCCGCCTGGGTGAAGAACGCGTCAAGGGCTGACCAGGTCAAAGAACCGGATCGTTACCACTCGGTACGATCGACCAAATCCGGCCAATGGCTGCTCGGAAAACGCCAAAGTCCACCCGAATGGCTCGTGAGGTGGGCCATTGGGTGGACCGAAGGCGTCAGGTCAAGCTCAGAACCGGCCCGCGCCGAGATCGCGCGAAACCGACCGCGCGCAGTCCCGCACGGAGGCCACCAAGGCCGGCCGGGGCTCCCCGGACTCCCCGCAGACCCGCTCCACGGCGCCCGCGACGGCCACCGCGCCGACCGGCATCCGCCGCCGGTCGTGGATGGGAGCGGCCACCGAGGCGATGCCCTCCCAGGTCTCCTCGACGTCCGAGGCCCAGCCGCGGGCCCGGGTCAGGTCCAGCAGCTCCTCGAAGCCCGCCGCGTCGGTCACCGTGCGCGGCGTGAAGGCCTCCCGCTCCGCGTCCAGGGCCTCCGTGTGCGCCACCGGGTCGTAGGCCGACAGCACCTTGCCCAGGGCCGTGGAGTGCAGCGGCTGCATCGCCCCCACCTCCAGCACTTGACGGCTGTCGTCCGGCCGGAACACGTGGTGCATGATCAGCACCCCGCTCTGGTGGAGCACCCCCACGTACACGCTCTCGCCGCTGGCCCGGGCCAGGTCGTCCGTCCACACCAGCGCGCGGGCGCGCAGCTCGTGCACGTCCAGGTAGCTGTTGCCCAGCCGCAGCAGCTCCGCGCCCAGCTGGTAGCGCCCGGAGGCCGGGTCCTGCTCCACGAAGCCCTCGGCCTGCAGCGTCCGCAGGATCCCGTGCGCCGTGCCCTTGGCCAGGCCCAGGGCGGACGCCACGTCCGAGAGACCCAGCCGGCGTTCCCCGCCGGCCAGGAGCCGCAGCATCGCAGCGGCTCGTTCGAGCGACTGGATGTTCCGTGCCATCGCGCAGCCTCCTGCTGACGTAGTTCGACAATGCTGAACACTATCGGTCGATGCCGACCTCGTGCATGGTTGGGTGATTCACGGTGCGGCGCGCCCGGGGCACCCTCCCACGCGGCTCCCGGCCACAGGATGCAGTCCGCCACGTGGGACGCCCTCACCGGGGCCGCCGCCGCGCGGTTACCCTGACCGCGTGCACCCTTGACACAGAGGGTGCAAAGCCGACAGCCGTCGCAGCCCAGGGAGCTCAACCATGGCCTCGTTGCCGAACCCGCCCGCAGACACCCAGACACGGGCCGATGCCCTCCGAGAGGCGCTCGCGACCCGCGTGGTCGTCGCCGACGGAGCCATGGGAACCATGCTCCAGGCACAGGACCCCTCCATGGAGGACTTCCAGCAGCTTGAAGGCTGCAACGAGGTCCTGAACGTCACCCGCCCCGACATCGTGGCCAACGTGCACCGCGAGTACTTCGAGGCCGGCGTCGACTGCGTCGAGACCAACACCTTCGGCACGAACTACGCCGCCCTCGCCGAGTACGACATCGCCGAGCGCAACCACGAGCTGTCGGTCGCCGGCGCCCGGATCGCCCGCGAGATCGCCGACGAGTACACCGCCTCCACCGGACAGCAGCGCTGGGTCCTCGGCTCCATGGGCCCCGGCACCAAGCTGCCCACCCTGGGCCACATCGACTACGGCACCATCCGCGACGCCTACCAGATCAACGCCGAAGGCCTGATCACCGGCGGCGCCGACGCGCTCCTCGTGGAAACCACCCAGGACCTCCTGCAGACCAAGTCCTCCATCGTCGGCGCCCGCCGCGCCATGGAGGCCCTCGGCGTCTCCGTCCCGCTGATCTGCTCCGTGACCGTGGAGACCACCGGCACGATGCTGCTGGGCTCGGAGATCGGCGCCGCGCTCACCGCGCTGGAGCCGCTCGGCATCGACATGATCGGCCTGAACTGCGCCACCGGCCCCGCCGAGATGAGCGAGCACCTGCGCTACCTCGCGCGCAACTCCCGCATCCCGCTCTCCTGCATGCCCAACGCCGGCCTGCCCGTCCTCGGCAAGAACGGCGCGCACTACCCGCTGTCCGCCGCCGAGCTCGCCGACGCTCAGGAGACCTTCGTCCGCGAGTACGGCCTCTCCCTGGTCGGCGGCTGCTGCGGCACCACCCCCGAGCACCTGCGCCAGGTCGTGGAGCGGGTCCGCGGCCTGGACCCGGCCGTCCGCGACCCCCGCCCCGAGCCCGGCGCCTCCTCGCTCTACCAGACCGTCCCGTTCCGCCAGGACATCTCGTACATGGCGATCGGCGAGCGCACCAACGCCAACGGGTCGAAGAAGTTCCGCGAGGCCATGCTCGAAGCCCGCTGGGACGACTGCGTGGAGATGGCCCGCGACCAGATCCGCGAAGGCGCGCACATGCTCGACCTGTGCGTGGACTACGTCGGCCGCGACGGCGTCGCCGACATGCAGGAGCTCGCCGGACGCTTCGCGACCGCCTCCACCCTGCCCATCGTCCTGGACTCCACCGAGGTTCCCGTCCTCCAGGCCGGCCTGGAGAAGCTCGGCGGCCGCGCCGTCATCAACTCCGTGAACTACGAGGACGGCGACGGCCCCGAGTCCCGCTTCGCGAAGGTCACCCGCCTGGCGCAGGAGCACGGTGCTGCGCTGATCGCCCTGACCATCGACGAGGAGGGCCAGGCCCGCACCGTCGAGCACAAGGTCGCCATCGCCGAGCGCCTCATCGAGGACCTCACCGGGAACTGGGGGATCCGGGAGTCGGACATCCTGATCGACACCCTCACGTTCACGATCTGCACCGGTCAGGAGGAGTCGCGCAAGGACGGGATCGCGACGATCGAGTCGATCCGCGAGCTCAAGCGCCGCCACCCGGACGTGCAGACGACCCTGGGTCTGTCCAACATCTCCTTCGGCCTGAACCCGGCCGCCCGCGTCCTGCTGAACTCCGTCTTCCTCGACGAGTGCGTGAAGGCCGGCCTGGATTCGGCGATCGTGCACGCGTCGAAGATCCTCCCGATCGCCCGGTTCGACGAGGAGCAGGTCAACACCGCCCTCGACCTCATCTACGACCGGCGCGAGGGCGACTACGACCCGCTCCAGAAGCTGATGGCCCTCTTCGAGGGCGTCAACACCAAGTCGATGAAGGCCGGCAAGACCGAGGAGCTCCTCGCCCTGCCGCTGGAGGAGCGCCTGCAGCGCCGCATCATCGACGGCGAGAAGAACGGCCTGGAGGCCGACCTCGACGAGGCCCTGCTGACCCGCCCCGCCCTGGACATCGTCAACGACACCCTCCTGGAGGGCATGAAGGTCGTCGGCGAGCTCTTCGGCTCCGGCCAGATGCAGCTTCCCTTCGTGCTCCAGTCCGCCGAGGTCATGAAGACCGCGGTCGCGCACCTGGAACCCCACATGGAGAAGAGCGACGACGAGGGCAAGGGCACCATCGTGCTCGCCACCGTCCGCGGCGACGTCCACGACATCGGCAAGAACCTCGTCGACATCATCCTGACCAACAACGGCTACAACGTCGTCAACATCGGCATCAAGCAGCCGGTCTCCGCGATCCTCGAAGCCGCGCAGGAGCACAAGGCCGACGTCATCGGCATGTCCGGCCTGCTGGTCAAGTCCACGGTGATCATGAAGGAGAACCTGGAGGAGCTCAACCAGCGCAAGCTGGCGGCCGACTACCCGGTGATCCTCGGCGGCGCCGCCCTGACCCGCGCCTACGTCGAGCAGGACCTCCACGAGATCTACGAGGGCGAGGTCCGCTACGCCCGGGACGCCTTCGAGGGCCTGCGGCTGATGGACGCCCTGATCGCCGTCAAGCGCGGAGTCCCCGGCGCCACCCTGCCCGAGCTCAAGCAGCGCCGCGTCGCCAAGCGGGACACCCCCGCCCTCCAGGTGGAGGAGCCGGAGGAGACCGGCGGCCGCTCCGACGTGTCCGTCGACAACCCCGTCCCCACCCCGCCCTTCTGGGGTACCCGCGTCATCAAGGGCATCCCGCTCAAGGACTACGCCTCCTGGCTGGACGAGGGCGCCCTGTTCAAGGGCCAGTGGGGCCTCAAGCAGGCCCGCGCCGGCGGGGCCACGTACGAGGAGCTCGTCGAGAGCGAGGGCCGTCCGCGCCTGCGCGGCCTCCTGGAGAAGCTGCACACCGAGAACCTCCTGGAAGCGGCCGTGGTCTACGGCTACTTCCCCTGCGTCTCCAAGGGCGAGGACCTGATCATCCTCGACGAGCAGGGCAACGAGCGGACCCGCTTCACCTTCCCCCGCCAGCGCCGCGGCCGCCGCCTGTGCCTCGCCGACTTCTTCCGCCCGGAGGAGTCCGGCGAGACCGACGTCATCGGCCTCCAGGTGGTCACCGTCGGCTCGAAGATCGGCGAGGCCACGGCCAAGCTGTTCGAGTCCGACTCCTACCGTGAGTACCTGGAGCTGCACGGCCTCTCCGTCCAGCTCGCCGAGGCCCTCGCCGAGTACTGGCACGCCCGGGTCCGCGCCGAGCTCGGCTTCGGCGGCGAGGACCCCGAGAAGGTCGAGGACATGTTCGACCTCAAGTACCGCGGCGCCCGCTTCTCGCTCGGCTACGGCGCCTGCCCCGACCTGGAGGACCGCGCGAAGATCGCCGACCTCCTCCAGCCGGAGCGGATCGGCGTGCACCTCTCGGAGGAGTTCCAGCTCCACCCCGAACAGTCCACCGACGCCCTGGTTATTCACCACCCCGAAGCGAAGTATTTCAACGCACGCTGACACGGACCGGCGTACACTGGTCGGTCCCAAACAGGCCGGTCACCTGTTCCCGAGGGGGAGATCCCTGCGGGTCGAGGTGGCCGGCCTTGTCGTCCCCACGAGAGGCGTACGCATGACCAGCACCGTTCCCGCACCCGTCGCCCGCACGGCCGACGGGCACGCCCTGCAGGCGGTGCTGCTGGACATGGACGGCACCCTCGTCGACACCGAGGGCTTCTGGTGGGAGATCGAGGAACAGATCTTCCTGGAGCTCGGCCACCGCCTGGACGAGTCCTGGCGGGACGTGGTCGTCGGCGGCCCCATGAGCCGCAGCGCGTCCTTCCTCATCGAGCGGACCGGAGCCGATATCGGCCTCGCCGAGCTGAGCGTCCTGCTCAACGAGCGGTTCGAGGCCCGCATCGCCGACCAGGTCCCCCTCATGCCCGGCGCCGAGCGCCTGCTGAGCGAGCTGGCCCGGCACAACGTGCCCACCGCCCTCGTCTCCGCCTCGCACCGCCGCGTCATCGACCAGGTGCTGCTCACCCTCGGCCGCGACCGCTTCACGCTGACGGTCGCCGGCGACGAGGTACCCCGTACCAAGCCCCACCCCGACCCGTACCTGATCGCCGCGGGCACCCTCGGCGCGCACCCCTCGCGCTGCGCCGTGATCGAGGACACCGCCACCGGGGTCGCCGCCGCCGAGGCGGCCGGCTGCCGGGTCGTGGCCGTCCCCTCCGTCGGCGTCATCGAGCCCGCGCCCGGACGGACCATCGTGCGCTCGCTGGAGGACGTGAACCTCCCCTTCCTGCGCTCGCTCATCACTACGATGAACTGAGCGCACACGCTCCGTACCGAACAGAAACGGGGTGAGCCGGAGGTTCGGCGAGAGGATCTTCCGCTCTTAACCCCGGAGGCCGAAATTCCATCCTCTCCGTGAGCGAAAATTCAGGTGACCTTGGTCACCCGGGAAGCCCCCGCCGAGCCCGCACACGGGCTCCGGGGGCTTCCTTTGTGTCCGGATTGATCATCTCCTGACCGCATCTGCGAGGACTCCGGCATAAGCGGTAAGTCCGCACCCATCACGGTGCGATTACACCCCAACTCCTGCCAGTTCCAGCCATCCCGCCCCAGCCCACTAATGTCGACGCGGGCACTCCGCACGCACCCTTGCCGCACCGGCCGCGCACCCTTGCGCCGGTACGCGCGTGGACCGATCGTCAAACACCGGCCCGATCGTTCCGCCCTGAACGGGCGACCGCCGCGAAGTGCCCTCTACGCCGCTTTGAACAAGTGCCGGGTGAGGGAGTACTTCCAGCATGAACCGCAAGACCATGGTGCTGACGGCCGCGATCGGCCTGCTCACCCCCGCGCTGTCCGCATGCGGCAGCGCGAGCGGCGGAGGAGCAGCGTCCGGAGCGATCGTCGTCGGTACCACCGACCGGTTCGAGGCCGCCGACTACGCCCCCGCCCCCTTCGACCCCGCCTACGCCTACGACGCCGGCGCCTGGAACATCCTGCGCCAGACCGTCCAGACGCTCGTGCACACCCCGCGCGGCGGCGGCCAGCCCGTCCCCGAAGCCGCCTCCGACTGCCGCTTCACCGACACCGGCAACGAGAGCTACCGCTGCACCCTGCGGCCCGGCCTGAAGTTCGCCAGCGGCGACCCGGTCACCGCCAAGGACGTCAAGTTCTCCATCGACCGCGTCCGCGCGATCAAGGACGAGAACGGCCCCTCCGCCCTCCTCTCCACCCTCGACACCGTCGAGACCAAGGGCACCGACACCGTCGTCTTCCACCTGAAGACCGCCGACGCGACCTTCCCGTACAAGCTCGCCACCCCCGCCGCCGGCATCGTCAGCGAGAAGAACTACGAGGCCAAGAAGCTCCGCCCCGGCTTCACCGTCGACGGCTCCGGCCCCTACACGATGAAGGCCGAGGTCAAGGACAACCACCTCGTCCGCGCCGTCTTCACCAAGAACCCGAACTACAAGGGCGACATCAAGCTGCAGAACGACAAGGTCGAACTGCGCACCTTCGACGACTCCGCCACCATGGGCAAGGCGCTCACCGACGGGAAGATCCACGTGGTCTCCCGCACCCTGTCGCCCGCCCAGATCACCGAGTTCGCCAAGACTCCCCCCAAGGGCGTCAAGCTCACCCCGATGCCCGGCCTGGAAATCCGCTACATCGGCTTCAACACCGACGCCCCGACCGTCAGCAACAAGGCCGTGCGCCAGGCCCTCGCCGCCGCCGTCGACCGCAACAACGTGATCTCCAAGGTCTACGGCAAGTCCGCGCAGCCCCTGTACTCGCTCGTCCCCACCGCCGTGCCCGGCCACGTCAACTCGTTCTACAACAAGTACGGCGAGGCCAACACCGCCAAGGCCGCCGACATCCTCAAGGCCGCCGGGGTCAAGCCCCCCGTCAAGCTGACCCTGAACTACACCACGGACCACTACGGCGACGGCACCGCCGCCGAGTTCGAGGCCCTCAAGACCCAGCTGAACTCCACCCAGCTGTTCGACATCACCGTCCAGGGCAACGAGTGGGGCACCTTCCGCCCCGCCCAGAAGAAGGGCGACTACGCCGCCTACGGGCTCGGCTGGTTCCCCGACTACCCGGACCCCGACAACTTCCTCGCCCCGTTCCTGGAGCAGGACAACTTCCTGGGCACGCCGTACGCCAACACCGCGGTGCGCACCAGGCTCATCCCCGAATCCCGCCGCGCGGCCGACCGCAACGTCGCCGTGCCCGCGATCACGGAGATGCAGGACATCGTCGCCGACGACGTCCCCGTCCTGCCCCTGTGGCAGGGCAAGCAGTACGTCGCCGCACGCGACGGGATCACCGGAGTGGAATGGTCGGTCAACGCCATCTCCGACCTCCAGCTGTGGGAACTCGGCCGGGGTGTCAGCGGCTGAGACCGGCAGGACCGGCGGCGGACGTCGCAGGCCGGAGCAACGACCAGACAAGACTGTGAAGGACATCAGCGTGAAGAGACGTAACCAGTGGTTGGCAGCCCCGCTCGGCGCGGCCACTGCCGCAGCGCTGCTCAGCGGTTGCGGTTCGCAGGACGGCTCCGCCGCCGGCAACGGCAAGGGCGTGGTCATGGGCATATCCGACAAGGTGAAGTCCGTCGACCCCGCGTCGGGCTACGACCCGGGCTCCTGGCTGCTCTTCAACAACGTCTTCCAGTCCCTGCTGACGTTCCCCAAGGGCGGCACCACCCCCGAGCCCGACGCCGCCCAGGCCTGCAACTTCGAGGGCGGCGACAGCAAGGTGTACAAGTGCACCCTGCGCAGCGGCCTGAAGTTCAGCAACGGCAACAGCCTCACCTCGAAGGACGTCAAGTTCTCCTTCGAGCGCACGCTGAAGATCAACGACGCCAACGGCCCCGCCGTGATGCTCTCGTCGATCGCCAGCATCGACGCCCCCGACGAGAAGACCGTCGTCTTCAAGCTGAAGTCCTCCGACGCCACCTTCCCCAGCAAGATCGCGTCGGGCGCGGGCGCCATCGTCGACCACAAGGAATACCCGGCCGACAAGCTCCGCACCGACAACAAGGCCGTCGGCTCCGGCGTCTACAAGCTGGACGCCTTCAGCGAGAAGAGCGCCAACTTCTCGGTCAACGACTCCTACAGCGGCAAGGCCAAGGCCAAGAACACCGGCGTCACGCTGAAGTTCTTCAACGGCGACCAGGCCGGCCTCAAGACCGTCCTGGAGAGCGGCGACGTCGACTTCGCCTTCCGCGGCCTCGCCGCGAAGGACATCGCCGGCCTCGCCGCCACCAAGACCGGCGACAACAAGGTCGACGTCGTCCAGGGCACCGGCGCCGAAGTCGAGCACATGGTCTTCAACGTCAACGACCCCGTCGTCGGCAAGCTCCCCGTTCGCAAGGCGATCGCCTACCTCGTCGACCGCGAAGCGCTCGTCAAGGACGTCTACGCGGGCACCGCCGCCCCGCTCTACTCCATCGTCCCGGCCGGCATCGCCGGACACACCACCCCCTACTTCGACCGCTACGGCGGCTCGCCCCAGCTGGAGAAGGCCAAGGCGGTCCTCAAGGCCGCCAACATCACCGGCAAGATCAAGCTGACCCTGTGGTCCACGCCGTCCCGCTACGGCCCCTCCACCGACCACCAGTTCCAGGTCATCGCCAAGCAGCTCAACGACAGCGGCCTCTTCGACGCCGACGTCAAGTCCGTCGAGTTCGAGCAGTACGAGAAGGACATCGACGCCGGCAAGTACGGCGTGTACGTCAAGGGCTGGGTCCCCGACTACCCCGACGCCGACAACTTCACCCAGCCGTTCTTCGGCCCGGACAACGTCCTGCGCAACAACTACGACAACAAGGAGATCACCGGGACCATCATCCCGGCGACCTCCACCAAGTCCGACCGCACCGCGGCCAACACGGACTACACCCGCCTCCAGGACATCGTCGCCGACGAGCTCCCGGTCCTCCCGCTCTGGCAGAGCAAGCAGTACGCCGTCGCCCGCCAGAACGTGACCGGCCTCCAGTGGTCCCTGGACGCCTCCACGGTCTTCCGCTTCTGGGAGATCAGCAAGGGCTGACCCGCCCCGGACACACCTCCGCCCCGGCACCCGAGAAGGGAGCCGGGGCGGAGCCGTGCCCGAACCCGTACGCGCTACTGCGCGCCCGGACGCACCAGACCGCTCTCGTACGCGTACACCGCCGCCTGCACCCGGTCCCGCAGACCCAGCTTCGTCAGCACGTGCCCCACGTGCGTCTTCACCGTCGTCTCGCTGACGAACAGGTCCGCCGCGATCTCCGCGTTCGACAACCCCCGGGCCACCAGCTTCAGCACCTCCACCTCGCGCTCGGTCAACGTCCCCAGCGTGTCCGGCAGGCTCTGCTCACCCGACGGCAGATGACCGGCGTACTTGTCCAGCAGCCGCCGCGTGATGCTCGGCGCAAGCATCGCCTCACCCCCCGCGACCACCCGGATCGCCTGCACCAGCTCGTTCGCCGGCGCGTCCTTCAGCAGGAACCCGCTCGCCCCCGCCCGCAGCGCCTCCACCACGTACTCGTCCAGATCGAACGTGGTCAGCACCAGCACCTTCGCCGGCCCGTTCCGGTCCGGCCCGGTGATCTGCCGCGTCGCCTCCACCCCGTCCATCCGCGGCATCCGGATGTCCATCAGCACCACGTCCGGCTGCAACGCCCGCACCTGCTCCAACGCCTGCAGACCGTCCCCGGCCTCACCCACCACCACGAGGTCCCCCTCCGCCTCCAGGATCATCCGGAAGCCGGTGCGCAGCAGTGGCTGGTCGTCGACCAGCAGGACGCGGATCGCCACGGGGTACCTCGTATTCGTCGGGCGGCAACGGCGGACGCCGCCCATTCTGCCCTGGCCGGGGTATCAGGAACCGGCCGGGCGGTCCGCCCCGTCCCGCGGCCGCACCACCAGCGGATACACCGGGGGAGTACCCCCGAACTCCGGACACACCGCCTGGTGGTCGCACCAGCCGCACAGCTTCGTCGGCCGCGGCCGCCAGTCACCCGTCTCCGTCGCCTCCCGGATCGCCTCCCACAGCGCGTGCAGCTTCCGCTCCACCCGCTCCAGGTCCGCCGGCACCGGGTCGTACGTCAGCACGTCCCCGCTCCCCAGGTACACCAGCTGCAGCCGCCGCGGCACCACCTGCCGCAGCCGCCACACCACCAGCGCGTAGAACTTCATCTGGAACAGCGCGCCCTCCGCGTACTCCGGCCGCGGCGCCTTGCCCGTCTTGTAGTCGACGATCCGCACCTCACCCGTCGGAGCCACGTCCACCCGGTCGATGATCCCGCGCAGCCGCAGCCCCGACTCCAGCTCCGCCTCCACGAAGAACTCCCGCTCCACCGGCTCCAGCCGCGTCGGGTCCTCCAGCGTGAACCAGCGCTCCACCAGCGCCTCAGCCTCCGACAGCCAGCGCGCCAGCCCCGCCCCCTCGTCCCCCTCCGGGAACAGCTCCGCCAGCTCCGGCTTCGCCTCCAGCAGCCGCTCCCACTGCCCCGGCAGCAGCTCCTTCGCCCGCGGCACCGTCCGCTCGTGCGCCGGATGGTCGAAGAGCCGCTCCAGCACCGCGTGCACCAGCGTCCCCCGCGTCGCCGCAGCACTCGGCTTCTCCGGAAGCCGGTCGATCACCCGGAACCGGTACAGCAACGGACACTGCATGAAGTCACCGGCCCGCGACGGGGACAGCGAGGTCGGCCGGGAAGCACCCGAAGAAGCATCTGCGGAACCGGCACCGGGGGTCGTCGTCATGCCTGAAACCCTACGACCCGGGACGGACAGCACGCGCATACCATCGACTAAGGGCCCCTCGCACTGCATGATCGGAGCATCACACCGCGCAACAGCGCACCGCGCCACCGACCCGACGCGGCCCCCCGGAAGCACCGCACGAACGAAGGAAAACCGTGGCAGACACCGACGAAACCGGCGAGCGCAGCTCCAAGCGCTCCGACCCGGGCGGCGGCATCCTCATGGGCCGCCCCTTCGGCGTGCCCGTCTACGTCTCGCCCAGCTGGTTCCTCGTCGCCGCGCTCATCACCTGGGTCTTCGGAGACCAGCTCGACCGGGTCCTGCCCGACCTCGGCCCCGCCCGCTACCTCGTCTCCCTCTTCTTCGCCGTCGCCTTCTACGCCTCCGTCCTCGTCCACGAACTGGCGCACACCATCGCCGCGCTCCGCTACAAGCTCCCCGTGCGCCGCATCCAGCTCCAGTTCTTCGGCGGCGTCTCCGAGATCGAGAAGGAGTCCGAGACCCCCGGCCGCGAATTCGTCCTCGCCTTCGTCGGCCCCCTCCTCTCCCTCGCCCTCGCCGGAGCCTTCTACCTCGGCATGAAGGCCGTCCACCCCGCCACCGTCCCCGGCGTCCTCCTCGCCGGCCTGATGATCTCCAACCTCCTCGTCGCCGCCTTCAACCTCCTGCCCGGCCTCCCCCTCGACGGCGGCCGCATGCTCCGCGCCGTCATCTGGGGCATCACCGGCAAACCCATGACCGGCACCATCGCCGCCGCCTGGGTCGGCCGCGCCCTCGCCGTCACCGTCCTCATCGGACTGCCCCTCCTCACCCAGACCGGGATCCTCGGCAACCCCACCCAGGAAATCGGCGGCATGGACACCGTCATGGACGCCCTCCTCGCCGCGATCCTGGCCGCCATCATCTGGACCGGCGCCGGCAACAGCCTCCGCATGGCACGCCTGCGCGAACACCTCCCCGAACTCCGCGCCCGCGCCCTCACCCGCCGCGCCATCCCCGTCCAGACCGCCACCCCCCTCTCCGAAGCCCTCCGCCGGGCCAACGAAGCCGGAGCCCGCGCCCTCGTCGTCGTCGACGGACAGGGCGACCCCACCGCCATCGTCCGCGAGACCGCCATCGCCTCCGTCCCCGAACACCGCCGCCCCTGGGTCGCCGTCAGCACCCTCGCCCAGGACCTCACCGACGGCATGAAGGTTTCCGCGGACCTCACCGGCGAAGAACTCCTCGACCACCTCCGCGCCACCCCCGCCACCGAATACCTCGTCCTCGAACCCACCGGCGAGATCTACGGCGTCCTGTCCACCCTCGACGTCGAGAAGGCCTTCGTGAAGGCCATGGCACGGCCCCAGTCCTGAACCCAATACACTGGTCACATGTCCGAACCGACCGGTGCCGCCCGCCGACGCGGGCCCTTCGAGGTCGGGGACCAGGTTCAGCTCACCGACCCCAAGGGCCGCCACTACACGTTCACGCTCGAAGCCGGGAAGAATTTCCACACCCACAAGGGTTCCTTCCCGCACGACGAGCTGATCGGTGCTCCCGAGGGCAGTGTTGTCCGTACCACGGGGAACGTCGCGTACCTCGCGCTGCGCCCCCTGCTCCCCGACTATGTCCTGTCCATGCCCCGCGGTGCCGCCGTGGTCTACCCCAAGGACGCGGGCCAGATCCTGGCCTTCGCCGACATCTTCCCCGGCGCCCGCGTCGTGGAGGCAGGAGTGGGCTCCGGCTCCCTCAGCAGCTTCCTGCTGCGCGCCATCGGCGACCAGGGCATGCTCCACAGCTACGAGCGCCGCGCGGACTTCGCCGAAATCGCCACGGCCAACGTCGAGCGCTACTTCGGCGGCCCGCACCCCGCGTGGCAGCTGACCGTCGGCGACCTCCAGGACAACCTGTCCGACACCGACGTCGACCGCGTCATCCTCGACATGCTCGCCCCCTGGGAGTGCCTGGAGGCCGTCTCCAAGGCCCTCGTCCCCGGCGGCATCCTCTGCTGCTACGTGGCCACCACCACCCAGCTCTCGCGCACCGTCGAGTCCATCCGCGAGTTCGGCTGCTACGCCGAACCGCAGCCGTGGGAATCGATGATCCGCAACTGGCACGTCGAAGGCCTCGCCGTCCGCCCCGACCACCGGATGATCGGCCACACCGGCTTCCTGGTCACCGCCCGCCGCCTCGCCGACGGCGTCGAGCCCCCCATGCGCCGCCGCCGCCCCTCCAAGGGCGCCTACGGCGAGGACTACGAGGGCCCCGGCAGCGACCGCTCCGCGTAGCGCACCCCGCCCCAACACGAAAGCGGTGTGGGGGGGGGGGGGGGGGGGGAGGGGGGGGGGGGGGAAAGAGGCCCCTCTTGTGTTGGGGGAGG
>NZ_JBWKEZ010000103.1:0-3274 GCF_056434525.1 Streptomyces sp. NPDC044002 | reverse complement strand
GCCACTCTTCCGGGGTAGCCACCCACCCCAACAAACGAAGTCGTTTGCCCCCCCCCCCCCCCCCACCCCCCCCCCCCCCCCCCAGCGCCCTTTCGTTGTCGGGACGCAGTGTTGTCGGGACGCAGCGTCGTGCGATTCCGGACCCGGCCGTTCCACTCCTGTGTGACGTGTGGCACGATGCTGGCTCCCCGTCACCCTTCGCACAGGAGACACCCGGCGTGCTGCACAGCCCCACCGACCTGGCGCACCGTCGCACCAGGCCCGTCCACTGGCTCGCCACGGCCACCGCCCTCGCCGCCGTCATAGCCGGCGCCGGACTGCTCCAGCCCGGCCGGGCCACCGGAGCCACCCCCGCGCCCGGCCCGGACGCCGCCCCGGCCCCGACGGCCCCCGACGCGCAGGCGGCCGCGTACCCCCTGGACTGCAAGGGCGCCCCGCACACCGTCACCGAAACCGCCCGGGGCGACCTCGACGGCGACGGCCGCCCCGAGACCGTGGCGGCCGTCCGCTGCGACGCCGGCTCCGGCACCCCGCCCCACGCGCTCTACGTACTGGCCCAGGACCCGGGAGCGGGCTCCGCCCCCCGGGTCGTCGCCACCCTCCTCGACGCCGGACAGCGGCGGAACGTGACCGGCCTCACCGTGCGCGACGGAAACGTCACCGCACGCCTGCTGGGCTACTCGTCACCCTCCGTGCCGCGCTACGAGCCCGATGTGAAGCAGCTCGCCAAGTGGCGCTGGACAGGCGGGAAATTCCGCCAGGAGCTGACGGACTCGGCCGCCGGACGTGTTTGAACCGTCACTCCGCGTCCGGGCCGTACACCTCGACCCTGTCCGAAACGCGGCGCACGTGGATGCAGTCCCCCGGACATTCCTTGGCCGAATCGACCACGTCCTGCAGCAGCACCAGAGGAACCGGAGTGGTCGCTCCGGCCTCCTGGAGCAGCTCGTCGTCGGCGCTCTTCACATACGCCAGACCATCGATGTCCAGCTCGAACACCTCCGGGGCGTACTGCACGCAGATGCCGTCCCCGGTGCACAGGTCCTGGTCGATCCAGACCTCCAGCGGCTCCCCGGCCCCGTCGGAACCACCCGTCGGGGCCTCCTGCTGCACGGTCATATCTCCTGCCGTTTCCTGCTCTGAGTGATCCGCCCCGGACTCGACTCGCGGCAAGTCGCGCGAGCCCTGACGGGTGTTGAACAGTTCGACCTTACAACCGGCTGCTTTCCGATGTTGAAGGGTGGGTATTTCCCTGGCGTGAGGGAGTACGCAAGGGTGAAGATCGGACACACCTCTACCGTCTTTGTGATCTAGGGGTTTCAATCACCACCAGCCCAGGTAGGGTCAGGAAGCGTCCAGCTCCCCTTGGAGGAGGTGAGGACCGTGGCAGCCCACGACGACGACATCAACCGCGGCATCCGGCCCGGGCGAGGGTCTGAGGACCCCGCTGGCCAGGTTGCCTATCTCGAGCAGGAAATCGCCGTCCTGCGACGCAAGCTCGCCGACTCTCCGCGACACACGAGGATTCTCGAAGAGCGGATCGTCGAGCTCCAGACGAATCTGGCAGGCGTCTCCGCGCAGAACGAACGACTGGCGAACACCCTCCGTGAGGCCCGCGACCAGATCGTGGCCCTCAAGGAAGAGGTCGACCGCCTCGCACAGCCGCCGGCCGGCTTCGGTGTCTTCCTTCAGGCGAACGAGGACGGCACCGTCGACATCTTCACCGGCGGGCGCAAGCTCCGCGTGAACGTGAGCCCCAGCGTCGACCCGGAAGACCTCCGGCGCGGCCAGGAGGTCATGCTCAACGAAGCGCTCAACGTGGTCGAGGCCATGGAATTCGAGCGGGCCGGGGACATCGTCACCCTCAAGGAGATCCTGGAGGACGGCGAGCGCGCCCTGGTGGTCGGGCACACCGACGAGGAGAGGGTGGTGAGGCTCGCCGAGCCGCTCCTGGACATCACCATCCGCCCCGGCGACGCCCTCCTGCTCGAACCCCGCTCCGGCTACGTCTACGAGGTCGTCCCCAAGAGCGAGGTCGAGGACCTGGTCCTCGAAGAGGTCCCGGACATCGACTACGACAAGATCGGCGGCCTGGGCGACCAGATCGAGCTGATCCGCGACGCCGTCGAGCTCCCGTACCTCTACCCCGACCTGTTCAAGGAGCACGAACTGCGGCCCCCGAAGGGCATCCTGCTCTACGGCCCGCCCGGCTGCGGCAAGACGCTCATCGCCAAGGCCGTCGCCAACTCCCTTGCCAAGAAGGTCGCGGAAGTGACCGGGCAGGCGGCCGGCAAGTCGTACTTCCTGAACATCAAGGGACCCGAGCTCCTCAACAAGTACGTCGGCGAGACCGAGCGGCACATCCGCCTCGTCTTCCAGCGTGCGAGGGAGAAGGCGAGCGAGGGCACCCCCGTCATCGTCTTCTTCGACGAGATGGAATCCCTCTTCCGCACCCGCGGATCCGGCGTCAGCTCGGACGTGGAGAACACCATCGTCCCCCAGCTGCTCGCCGAGATCGACGGCGTGGAAGGCCTGGAGAACGTCATCGTCATCGGCGCCTCCAACCGCGAGGACATGATCGACCCGGCCATCCTGCGCCCCGGCCGCCTCGACGTGAAGATCAAGATCGAGCGCCCGGACGCCGAGGCGGCGAAGGACATCTTCGCCAAGTACCTCAAGGCCTCGCTCCCGCTCCACGCGGACGACCTCAGCGAGCACTCCGGCTCGCCCCAGGTGGCCGTCCACAGCATGATCCAGACCGTCGTCGAGCAGATGTACGCCGAAACCGAGGAGAACCGCTTCCTCGAGGTCACGTACGCCAACGGCGACAAGGAAGTCCTCTACTTCAAGGACTTCAACTCCGGCGCCATGATCCAGAACATCGTGGACCGGGCCAAGAAGATGGCCATCAAGGCCTTCCTCGAACACAACCAGAAGGGTCTGCGGGTCTCCCACCTCCTCCAGGCGTGCGTGGACGAGTTCAAGGAGAACGAGGACCTGCCGAACACCACCAACCCGGACGACTGGGCCCGCATCTCCGGAAAGAAGGGCGAGCGGATCGTATTCATCCGCACGCTCGTCACCGGAAAGCAGGGCGCGGACACCGGACGCTCCATCGACACGGTGGCGAACACAGGTCAGTACCTCTGACGGAGCGAGGCGGGCGCGGGGGGCTCCCACAGACCCCCCCGGCCCCCTGCTTTCCCCCCCCCCCCCCCCCCCCGCCCCCGGCCCCCCCCTTTTCCCCAGGGGAGGGGGGAAATCCACGAACCGA
>NZ_JBWKEZ010000102.1:0-22178 GCF_056434525.1 Streptomyces sp. NPDC044002 | reverse complement strand
CTCCCCCCCCCCTCTTCTTCTCTTCCCTCCCCCCCCCCTGGTGTTTGAGGCGACGGGCGCGGAGCGCACGGAACGGGTCCGGGCACAGCCCGGGGAACGGTGGAAGGGCGGGTAGGGGACCTCGCCCCGCGCAGCGGCCCACCACCCGCAGACGCCCCACCCGCATCGGCCACCCGAACCGGCCCCGCCCCCGGTCCGACGGCCGGAGGCCGTCGCAGCGGCGCGAAGCCGGGGAGGCCCCCAGGGGCCGAGCCGCGCGAGCGGTGCGTTCAAAGTAGGTACATCGGCTGATCCGATCGGGCGATCTACTGGCCGCGCTCCCCGCAGCCCGTCGCTCTGCGTGAACTACGCTCAGCACCCCGAAGGCAGGGAGAGGAGCGGATCCGTGGCGGATTTCGTCGGGCGGCGGCGTGAGCTCAAGGAGCTGCGCGAGGACATCGCGCGGACCGGGCTCGACACCCTCTCGGGCCGCAAGGCGAAGGCGCCCCGCGCGCGGGTGCTGCTCGTCGCCGGGCGGCCCGGGTCCGGGCGGACCGCGCTCGCGGAGGCGTTCGTGCGCGAGGTCGCCCCCCAGTACCCCGACGGCCTGCTCCGGGTCCGGCTCACCGAGCCCGGCGGGGAGGCCGTCGCCACCGAGCGGGCCGTCCGGACCCTGCTGGAGGGGCTCGGGGAGCGCACCCCGCCGGGGGCCGGCGAGGACGACCTCAGCGCCGCCCTGCGGGAGGCCCTCAAGGACCGGCGGGCGATCCTGCTCGTCGACGACGCCGCCGACCCGCAGCAGGTCGACGCCCTGCTCCCGGACACCCCCGAGTGCCTGGTCGTGGTCACCGCCGAGGGCCCGCTCACCGGGATCCCCGACGTCCGCCCCTGCACCCTCGGCGGCCTCGACCCCACCTCGGCCGTCGGCCTGCTCGCCCGGATGATCGGCGACACCCGCGTCACCGTCGACCCCCGTGCCGCCGAGGCCCTCGCCGAGGAGTGCGGAGGGCTGCCCGCCGCGCTCACCCTGGCCGGCGGCTGGCTCGCCGCCCACCCCAAGGCCGCCGTCGCCGACCTCGCCAAGCAGCTCCACGAGATGCCCCCCGGCACCACCGGCCCGCTGGGCCGGGCCTTCCGGCTGGTCTACGAGTCCCTGCCGCAGCCGGCCCGCCGCACCCTGCACCTGCTGCCGCTCGCCCCCGCCGGGTACCTCGACTCGCACACCGCCTCGGCCCTGGCCGGCTGCTCGGTGGCCGCGGCCCAGTCCACCCTGGAGGACTTCGCCGCGCTGGGCCTCGTACGGCACGCCCCGGACGGCCTCTTCCTGCTCCCCGGCTGCCTCGCGCCCTTCCTCCAGGCCCTGCTGGAGACCAAGGAGCGCCCCGCCGAGGTGCAGCTGGCGCGGGCGCGGATGCTGGAGCGGACCGTACGGCTGCTCACCTCGTGCCGGGCCATGGCCGACACCGACGAGGACGACGACGGGCTGCTGCGCGAGCACCTGGACGGCACGCCCCGGGCCCTGCGCTTCCCCGACCGCCGGGCGGCCGCCACCTGGCTCGACACCCGGCTGCCGGCGCTGACCTCGTCCGCGCACCTGGCCGTGGCGGACGGCGGGCTGGACACCCTGGCCCGCAGGCTGGTCTCCGCCCTGGTCCGGGCGCTGGCCGGGCACCGGGGCACCGACGCGGCCGCCCCGGAGCTGTACGGGCTGCACCGCCTCGTCCTGGACGTGGCCGAGCGGCGCGGCCTGCACCGCGAGCGGGCGGCCGCCCTGCTGAACCTGGCCGACCTGGACGCCGAGACCGGCCGGACCCAGGAGGCGCTGGCGCGGTACCGGGCCGCGCTGGGCGCGGGGAAGGCCGCGAAGGACCCGTACGCGACGGGCCGCGCGATGGAATCCGTAGGCGGGGCGTACCAGGAGCTGGCGGACTGGCCCCGGGCCTCCGACTGGTTCGGCCGGGCCCTGGCCCACGCCCTGGCGCGCGGCGAGCGGGTGGACGAGGCCAGGCTCTACGGCCGGCTGGGCAACGTGCACACCTACGCGGGCCGCTACGGGGAGGCCCTGCGCAGCTGGCGGGCGGCCGCCGCGGGCTACCGCCGGCTGGCCGATGTCCCGGGCCAGGCAAAGGCGTTGAGCGAGATGGCGCGGGTCCAGGAGTACGCCGGCCGGCCCGAGGAATCCCTGCACACCTGCCGCGAGGCGATCGAGCTGGCGCGCCGGGCGGGGGACCAGCGGCTCCAGGCCGCACTGCAGGTCCGGCTGGCCGACACGCTGGACCGTCTGGGTGACCCGGCGGCGGCGAGGCTGCACCGTTCGGCAGCGGACAGATTGCTGGGAGACGACCCCGCAGCCTGCGAAATCCGTAGTGTGTCCGACTAAAATTATTGGTTTGCAAGGCTAGACAGGGACTCATCCTTCATTAGACTGGCTTCACCACGACATCAGTGGTGCATCCCGTTGCGCGTTCTTGTGGGCGGGTATGTATGGAAGTGCCCCGTAATATCCCCTGAGCCAAGGACCGTGATCGACGATGAAGGTCGGCATCCCCCGCGAGGTCAAGAACAACGAGTTCCGGGTCGCCATCACGCCCGCCGGCGTGCATGAGCTGGTCCGCAACGGCCACCAGGTCTTCATCGAGCAGAACGCCGGTGTCGGCTCCTCGATCACGGACGCCGAGTACGTCGCCGCCGGTGCCGAGATCCTCGGCACCGCCGACGAGGTCTGGGCGACCGCGGACCTGCTGCTGAAGGTCAAGGAGCCCATCGCGGAGGAGTACCACCGCCTCCGCAAGGACCAGACCCTCTTCACCTACCTGCACCTCGCGGCCTCCCGCGAGTGCACGGACGCCCTGCTGGAGTCCGGCACCACCGCCATCGCCTACGAGACGGTCGAGCTCGCCAACCGCGCGCTGCCGCTGCTCGCCCCGATGTCCGAGGTCGCGGGCCGCCTGGCCCCGCAGGTCGGCGCCTACCACCTGATGCGCTCGGCCGGCGGCCGCGGCGTCCTCCCCGGCGGCGTGCCCGGCACCCACGCCGGCGAGTGCGTGGTCATCGGCGGCGGCGTCTCCGGCTGGAACGCGGCGCAGATCGCCATCGGCATGGGCTTCCACGTGACCCTGCTCGACCGCGACATCAACAAGCTCCGCGAGGCCGACAAGATCTTCGGCACGAAGATCAAGACGATCGTCTCCAACGCCTACGAGCTGGAGAAGGCCGTCGTCGAGGCCGACCTCGTCATCGGCGCCGTGCTGATCCCGGGTGCGAAGGCCCCGAAGCTGGTCACCAACGAGCTCGTCGCCAAGATGAAGCCCGGAAGTGTCCTTGTCGACATTGCGATCGACCAGGGCGGCTGCTTCGAGGACTCCCGTCCGACCACCCACGCCGAGCCGACCTTCCAGGTCCACAACTCGGTCTTCTACTGCGTCGCCAACATGCCGGGCGCGGTTCCGAACACCTCCACCTACGCCCTGACGAACGCGACCCTGCCGTACATCGTGCAGCTCGCGAACCTCGGCTGGGTCGAGGCGCTGCGCCGTGACCCGGCGCTGGCCCTGGGCCTCAACACCCATGACGGCAAGGTCGTTTACGGCCCGGTCGCCGAGGCCCACGGCCTGGAGACCCTCGAGCTCAGCACGCTGCTCGGCTGAACCGTCAACGACTGACGTCAATCTCACGTATCCGGCCGGACCTTGCCCGCAAGGTCCGGCCGGACGCGTTTGCGGCGGACCCGCGGAGCCCGCTCAACTCGCCTCGAACGTAACCCTTTAACCCTTTCGCACACCCGCGAAACTTCGCAGTGGCAGCGCGCACGCCCTTGACAGAGTGGTGTTCGGTTGCCGACACATCGTGCCGGGTCCGGCGGATTGTGTTGCCGCTGGGCGGTGACACGCCATAGAGTCGCCAACCGTCGGCATGGTGCAACGCTGACCTATCGATAAGTGTCCTGGTCACGTCCGAGGAGGTAAGACGACTTGTGAATGAGTCGACATTTGCTCCTGGAGGTGGTCGAGCAGGGACGCCTGAGCGGGGACAGGGTCCTGCCGGGCTGGAAGCCGTCGGCTCCGTCGCGGTCCGCACCTTCGCAAACCACCAGCACATGACGACGCCCCAAAAGAGCATGGACGGCCTAGACGTGAACTCCACGGCCGGCGACCACGGTGGCGATACGCCCATTGGTTTCGCCGACTACGACCAGGTGCCCGAGGGGCACTTCTACGACCCCGACGCGGAGTACGAGCCCGACCCCGAGTACGCGGCCACCCTCGCGCCCGACGCTGCCCGCCAGCGCCGCGAGCGGATCGGCCCGACCGGACGGCCGCTGCCGTACTTCCCGATCCCGGGTCCGCTGACCGACCACGGTCCGGCGAAGATCATCGCGATGTGCAACCAGAAGGGCGGCGTGGGCAAGACCACGTCGACCATCAACCTGGGTGCCGCGCTCGCCGAGTACGGGCGCCGCGTGCTGCTCGTCGACTTCGACCCGCAGGGCGCGCTGTCCGTGGGTCTCGGCGTGAACCCGATGGAACTCGACCTGACGGTCTACAACCTGCTCATGGAGCGGGGCATGTCGGCCGACGAGGTGCTGCTCAAGACCGCGGTCCCCAACATGGACCTGCTGCCGAGCAACATCGACCTCTCCGCCGCCGAAGTGCAGTTGGTGAGCGAGGTCGCGCGCGAGTCGACGCTCCAGCGGGCGCTGAAGCCCCTGATGGCCGACTACGACTACATCGTGATCGACTGTCAGCCCTCGCTCGGCCTGCTGACGGTGAACGCCCTGACGGCGGCTCACAAGGTCATCGTGCCGCTGGAATGCGAGTTCTTCGCACTGCGCGGTGTCGCGCTGCTGACGGAGACCATCGAGAAGGTCCAGGAGCGGCTCAACCCCGAGCTGGAGCTCGACGGCATCCTCGCCACCATGTACGACTCCCGTACGGTGCACAGCCGCGAGGTGCTCGCGCGCGTGGTCGAGGCCTTCGACGACCACGTCTACCACACGGTCATCGGCCGTACGGTGCGCTTCCCGGAGACCACGGTCGCCGGCGAGCCGATCACCACGTACGCGTCCAACTCCGTCGGCGCCGCCGCCTATCGCCAGCTGGCCAGGGAGGTGCTCGCCCGGTGTCCCGCCGAGTGAGTCTGCCCGGAGCCGACGAACTGTTCCGCACGACCGGGGGGATGGCCCTCCAGTCGTCCTCGCCGCGGCGGGGCGCCGAGGAGGCGCCGGGCAGCGGTACGGGAACGGAGCACGCGGCAGCACCGGTGGACGGCACGACGCGGGCCACGGGGGAGACCCGGGGCCGGGAGGCCGCGGAGCCCGGGGCGGGTTCGGTGGGCGCGCAGCGCAGGCCGCAGGAAGGTTCTGCCAGCGCCGGACCCCGGCAGGGCAAGGGCCCGAGCCGGGGCGCGAACCGGCGTCCGAGCGGGCGCGAGCGGCACGACGAGAAGATCACGGTCTACGTCTCCGCGGAGGAGCTCATGGACCTGGAGCACGCCCGCCTGGTGCTCCGAGGGGAGCACGGGCTCGCGGTCGACCGGGGCCGCATCGTGCGGGAGGCCGTCGCGGTGGTCCTGGCCGACCTGGAGTCGCGCGGCGACGCCAGCATCCTGGTCCGCCGCCTCCGCGGCCGCTGAAGGAAGGGCGGGCGGGGGAGTGCTCCGCCGCGCAGCGGTGGACGCGTACCCGCCCGGCCAGGGCCTAGGCTGCACCCGTGGCCGCTCGGCCGAAATCCCGCACCACCCTGGACCGCGATGCCCCCGAACGAGAACGCCCCCCGTCCGGCCCGCCGGAGCCTGGGCCGTGGCCCAGGGGCGGCCCAGGAGGCCGCTGAGGCGCCTGCTGCGGCCCGCGAGCCGCTCGGGGGCGGCCGGGGTGCCGGGGAAGCCCCCCAGGCCCCTGACGCCCCTCCTGGAGGCGGTGGGGGCCCCGGCGACGGCCGGTTCACGTTGCGGCTCGACAACTTCGAGGGGCCCTTCGACCTCCTGCTCCAGCTGATCTCCCGGCACAAGCTCGACGTCACCGAGGTCGCCCTCTCCAAGGTCACCGACGAGTTCATGGCGCACATCCGCGCCATGGGCCCCGACTGGGACCTCGACCAGACCACCGAGTTCCTCGTGGTCGCCGCCACCCTGCTCGACCTGAAGGCCGCCCGCCTGCTGCCCGCCGCCGAGGTCGAGGACGAGGCCGACCTCGCCCTGCTGGAGGCGCGGGACCTGCTGTTCGCGCGGCTGCTCCAGTACAAGGCGTACAAGCAGATCGCCGCGCTCTTCCAGGACCGCGCCGAGGCGGAGGGCAGGCGCTACCCCCGTACCGTCGGGCTGGAGCCGCACCACGCCGACCTGCTGCCCGAGGTGGTGATCAGCATCGGCGCCGACGGGCTGGCCCGGCTCGCGGTGCGGGCCATGCAGCCCAAGGCCGCGCCCCAGGTGTACGTGGACCACATCCACGCCCCCCTCGTCAGCGTGCGGGAGCAGGCCGGGCACGTCGTACGCCTGCTCAAGGCGCGCGGCGAGGCGACGTTCCAGGAGCTGACCGAGGACGCCCCGGACACCCTCACCGTCGTCGCCCGGTTCCTGGCGCTGCTGGAGCTGTACCGGGAGAAGGCCGTCACCCTGGACCAGCCGGAGGCCCTGCTCGGGCTCACCGTGCGCTGGTGCGGCGGGGACGGCGACGGGATGCCGAAGGTGACGGACGAGTTCGACCGAGTCGTGGAGGTGGCGGAATGACCGGGGTGCGGGACCGGCTGGAGCTGAAGGGCGCGCTGGAGGCCGTGCTGATGGTCGTGGACGAGCCCGCGACCGCCGAACACCTCGCGAAGGTGCTGGAGCGCACCCCGCGCGAGGTCGCGGACGCGCTCGCCGAGCTGGCCGACGAGTACACGGCGCAGCGGCGCGGCTTCGAGCTGCGGCTGGTCGCCGGGGGCTGGCGGTTCTACACCCGGCCCGAGTACGCGGCGGCCGTGGAGGCCTTCGTCCTGGACGGGCAGCAGGCCCGCCTCACCCAGGCGGCCCTGGAGACCCTGGCGGTGGTCGCGTACCGGCAGCCGGTGAGCCGTTCGCGGGTCTCGGCGGTCCGCGGGGTGAACTGCGACGGGGTCATGCGGACCCTGCTCCAGCGGGGTCTGGTGGCCGAGGCGGGCACGGAACCCGAAACAGGTGCGATCCTGTACAGGACGACGAACTACTTTCTGGAGCGGATGGGCCTGCGCGGCCTGGACGAGCTCCCGGAGCTCGCGCCCTTCCTTCCCGAGGCGGACGCGATCGAAGCCGAGACGCAAGAAGGTGTGCCGTCGTTCGATCCGGACGCACCGGACACTGACGTAGACGACGACAAGACGACGGAACTTTGATGCGAAGCAGCGGCAACGGCAACGGTGGCGGCAACAGGAACAGCGGCGGCAGCGGCGGCGGCGGGCGCGGTGGCGCCCGCGGCGGCGGCTCCGGCGGCGGTGGCGGCTACCGCGGCGGCAGCGGCTCGGGCGGCGGCTACCGGGGCGGCTCGTCCGGCGGCTCCGGCGGTGGCGGCTACCGGGGCGGTTCCTCCGGCGGCGGCTCCCGGGACCGCGACCGGGACCAGGCGCCCCAGCGCCCCCGCAACCCGCGCCCCGAGGAGCGCCGCTACGACGTGGGCCCCGAGGGCGAGCGCAGCCGCGGCGGAGCGCGCCCCGGCGGCGGCGGTGCCCGCGGCGCGGCGGCGCGCGGCGGTGCCAAGGGCGGTCCCCGCACCCCCTCCCGCACCCCCGGCATCGGCGGCGCCGGCGGCCCGCGCAGCGGTCCGGGCAGCCGCAGCGGCCAGTCCCGTCCCCGTGAGCTGGACGCGCGGATCGAGGAGCGCGTGCGCGACCGGTACGCCGACAAGCCGGTGATCAAGACCCCGAAGACCTTCCCCGGCGCCGAGCTGGAGGGCGAGCGCTTGCAGAAGGTCCTCGCCCGGGCCGGCATGGGCTCGCGCCGCGCCTGCGAGGAGCTGATCGAGCAGGCCCGCGTCGAGGTCAACGGCGAGATCGTGACCGAGCAGGGCAAGCGCGTCCAGCCGAAGGACGAGATCAAGGTGGACGGCCTGACGGTCGCCACCCAGTCCTTCCTGTTCTTCGCGCTGAACAAGCCGGCCGGCGTCGTCTCCACCATGGAGGACCCGGACGGCCGCCAGTGCCTGGGCGACTACGTCACCAACCGCGAGACCCGCCTCTTCCACGTCGGCCGGCTCGACACCGAGACCGAGGGCATCATCCTCCTCACCAACCACGGTGAGCTGGCCCACCGCCTGACGCACCCCAAGTACGGCGTGCAGAAGACGTACGTCGCGGCGATCACCGGCAGCCTGCCGCGCGACATCGGCAAGCGCCTCAAGGACGGCATCGAGCTGGAG
Organism: Streptomyces sp. NPDC044002; assembly: GCF_056434525.1. Taxonomy (NCBI): domain Bacteria; kingdom Bacillati; phylum Actinomycetota; class Actinomycetes; order Kitasatosporales; family Streptomycetaceae; genus Streptomyces; species Streptomyces sp. NPDC044002. The sequence goes on along the minus strand of NZ_JBWKEZ010000102.1, from coordinate 13,834 downwards.
GACGGCTGGGCCCGTGCCGACAACTTCCGCGTCGTCGACCAGGTCGGCAAGAACTACCTGGTCGAGGTGACCCTCCACGAGGGCCGCAAGCACATCGTCCGCCGCATGCTGTCCGAGGCCGGCTTCCCGGTCGACAAGCTCGTGCGGACCTCCTTCGGTCCGATCGAGCTGGGCGACCAGAAGTCGGGCTGGCTGCGCCGCCTGACCAACACCGAGGTCGGCATGCTCATGCGCGAGGTCGGTCTGTAGTCCGCGCCCCCCGCTCCGTCGAAGCCCGCAGTGCCCCCTGGCGCTGCGGGCTTCCGCGTTTCCGGGCCGCTGCCCCCGGGTGCCTTGCCCGGCGGCAGCGGCCGCGTTTATAGTCAGGGTGACTATTAAAGGGAGCGGGTGGGTCGTATGGGCTGGAACACGAGCTGGACCGAGGTCCTCGGCTTCGCCACGGGCGCCGTGTGCGTCTGGCTGGTGGCCCGGCAGCACATCGCCAACTGGCCGGTCGGGATCGCCAACAACCTCTTCTTCATCGTGCTCTTCACCCAGGCGGGCCTCTACGCCGACGCCGGGCTCCAGATCGTCTTCATCGCCCTCGCCGCCTACGGCTGGTGGTCCTGGACCCACGGGGGTGGACCAGGAACCGCCGGAGCCCTGCCGGTGCGCCGCACCACGCGCGCCGAATGGGCCTGGCTGCTGGTGGCGGGGGCGGTGGGGACCGCCGCCATCACCCTGCTGCTCGGCCGGGTCAGCGACTCCACCGTCCCCTTCTGGGACGCCCTCACCACCGGGCTCTCCCTCATGGCCACCTACGGGCAGTGCCGCAAGCTCCTGGAGTCCTGGTGGCTGTGGATCGCCGCCGACCTCGTCTACATCCCGCTGTACGCGTACAAGGGGCTGTACCTGACCTCGGTCCTCTACGCGGGCTTCCTCGCCCTGTGCGTGGCCGGCCTCGTCGGCTGGCACCGCGCGCTCCCGGCACGGGGTGCCCGTACGGCCCAGGAGGCGACGGCGTGAGCGGCGGGAAGCGCTACGGCCACGGGCTGGTGCTGGGCAAGTTCTACCCGCCGCACGCCGGCCACCACCACCTGGTGCGCACCGCCCAGGACCAGTGCGAGCGGCTGACCGTGCTGGTCTGCGCCGCCTCCGTCGAGTCCGTGCCGCTCGCCGACCGGGTCGCCTGGATGCGCGAGGAGCACCCCGGCGCGGAGGTCGTCGGCGCCGTCGACGACGTCCCCGTCGACCTGCACGACCCCGGCATCTGGGAGGCGCACATGGCGATCTTCCGCGGCGCGGTGGGCCGGCGCGTGGACGCCGTCTTCACCTCCGAGGAGTACGGGACCGAACTCGCCCGGCGGTTCGGAGCCGAGGAGGTCTGCGTGGACCCGGCGCGCACCCTGTTCCCGGTGTCCGGGACCGCCGTCCGCGAGGACCCGGCCGCCACCTGGGAGTTCCTCGGGCCCGGCGTACGGGCCGCGCTGACCCGGAGGGTCGTCGTCCTGGGCGCCGAGTCCACCGGCACCACCACCCTCTCGCGGGAGCTGGCCGCGCACTACCGCCGCCGCGGCGGGGTGTGGGCGAAGACCGGCTGGGTCGCCGAGTACGGCCGGGAGTACAGCGAGGAGAAGCTCGCCGCGGCCCGCGCCGTCGACCCGGCGGCCTCCTGGGAGGACATGACCTTCACCTCCCGGGAGTTCCCGGTGATCGCCCGCCGCCAGGACGAGGCGGAGGAGCGGGCCGCCCGGCTCGGCTCGCCCGTGCTGTTCTGCGACACCGACTCCTTCGCCACCGGCATCTGGCACGAGCGCTACCTCGGCGGCCGCAACGCCGAGGTCGAACACATCGCCGCCCGCCGCCCCCGCGACCTGTACCTGCTCACCGACCACGAAGGAGTGCCCTTCGAGGACGACGGGCTGCGCGACGGGCCCGAGCTCAGACCCTGGATGACCGCCCGCTTCCGCCGGGAACTCACCCGCACCGGCAGGCGTTTCCTGACCGTGAGCGGGGACCGGCGGGCCCGGCTCGACGCGGCCGTGGCGGCGGTCGACGCCCTGCTGTCCGAAGGCTGGCACTTCGCGGCGCCCCTCCCGGAGCGCCGGTGACCTACGACCCGTACGCCTTCGCGCCCTTCGCCGTGACCGTCGACCTCGCCGTCCTCACCGTGCGCGGCGGCGTCCTGCACGTGCTGCTGATCCGGCGCGGCCAGGAGCCGTACGCGGGCGCCTGGGCGCTCCCCGGCGGCTTCGTCCTGCCCCGGGAGTCCGCCGAGACTGCCGCCCGCCGGGAGCTGGCCGAGGAGACCGGCCTGCCGCCCGCCCTGGTCGACGACCTGCACCTGGAACAGCTGCGCACCTACACCGAACCGGACCGGGACCCCCGCATGCGGGTCGTGTCGGTCGCCTTCACCGCCCTCGTCCCCGACATGCCGGAACCGGCGGAGGAGGGCGGCGGGGACGCCGACCGGGCCCGGTGGGTGCCGGTGGGGGAGGCCGCGGACCTCGCCTTCGACCACGGGCTGATCCTCGCGGACGCCCGGCAGCGGGTGGGCTCCAAGCTGGAGTACACCTGCCTGGCCACCGCGTTCTGCCCGCCCGAGTTCACCCTCGGGGAGCTCCAGGCCGTCTACGAGACCGTCTGGGACACCTCCCTGGACCGCCCCAACTTCCGCCGCAAGGTGCTCGCCACGCCCGGCTTCGTCCAGGCCGTGCCCGGCGCCGCCCGGCTGACCGGAGGCCGCGGCAAACCCGCCGCGCTGTACCGGGCCGGCCCGGCCACCGCCCTCCACCCGCCCCTGCTCCGCCCCTCGGAAGGACCCACCCAGTGACCGCCACCAAGCGTGCCGCGACGGGCGCCCTCGTAGGCCTGGCCCTCGGCGACGCCCTCGGCTTCCCGACGGAGTTCAACGACGTCCCGTCGATCCTCGCCAAGACCGGCCCGTGGCGTCAGATGCCGCTGCCCCGCCCCGCGATCGTCACCGACGACACCCAGATGACCCTGGCCCTGGCGCGCGGCATACGGACCGCCGCCGAGCGCGGCCGCGTCGGCCCGCTCCGGCTGGCCCGGCCGGTCCGCGAGGAGTTCGTCGACTGGTACCACTCCCCGGAGAACAACCGCGCCCCCGGCCGCACCTGCCTGGTGGCCTGCGGCCTGCTGAACGACCCGTCGCGGGACTGGCGGGACGCCAGCCAGATCGGCTCCAAGGGCTGCGGCGCCAACATGCGCGTCGTCCCGGTGGGCCTCGTCCCCGGCTGGACCGACGAGGAACGGGCCGGCGCCGCCCAGCTCCAGTCGGCCCTCACCCACGGCCACCCCACCGCCCTGGCCGCGTCCGACCTGACCGCCCGCGCCGTGCACCTCCTCGCGCAGGGCACCGAGGTCACCGGCCTGGTCGGGCAGCTGCGCTCGTACGCCCTGGAGAACCGCACCCGCTACCACGAGCGCTGGCTCGGCGACCTCTGGATGCGCACCGCCTCCGACGCCTCGCCGGAGTCCTTCATCGCCCGGGGCTGGGACGAGTGCCTGGCCGTCCTGGACCGGCTCGCCGCCGCCCTGCGCACCCCCTCCCCGGAGACCGACCCCTGCCTGACCACCGGCGAGGGCTGGATCGCCGAAGAGGCCCTGGCCACCGCCCTCCAGTGCTTCCTGCTCTTCCCGGACGAACCCCTCCTCGCGCTGCGCCGCGCCGCCTGCACCGCCGGAGACTCCGACTCGATCGCCTGCCTGGCCGGCGCCTTCGCCGGCGCCCACCTCGGCGCCGACGTCTGGCCCCGCGAATGGGAGGGCCGCATCGAGTACCGCGAGGAACTCCTCGCCTTCGGCACCCTCTGGGACGCGTGACCCGTGCTGGACGCCATGGACATCGACCTCGCCCCCGTCGTCGCGGAGCAGCCCGACCCGCTGCTCTTCGCCACCGTCTCCGGGGCCCACCTGTACGGCTTCCCCTCCCGGGACTCCGACATCGACCTGCGCGGCGCCCACCTGCTGCCGCCGCGCGCCCTGCTCGGGCTGCGCGATCCGGAGGAGACGCGGACCCGGATGTGGGAGGACGACGGCGTCGAACTGGACCTCGTCACGCACGACCTGCGCAAGTTCGTCCGCCTCATGCTGCGGCGCAACGGCTACGTGCTGGAGCAGCTGCTGTCCCCCCTCGTGGTCCACACGACCGAGGCGCACGCGGAGCTGGCCGCGCTGGCCCCGGGCGTCCTCACCGGCCACCACGCCCACCACTACCGGGGCTTCGCCACCACCCAGTGGCGGCTCTTCGAGAAGACGGCCGAGCTGAAGCCCCTGCTCTACGCCTTCCGCGCGCTGCTCACCGGCATCCACCTGATGCGCTCCGCCGAGGTGCAGGCGCACCTGCCCACGCTGCTCGGGGAGGTCCCGGAGGCGCCCGCGTACCTGGCCGCGCTGATCGAGGCCAAGGCGGCCGCCGAGCACGGCGGGTACGAAGGCCCGCCGGTCGAGGCGGTCGGGCGGGACGTGGCCGCGCTGCACGCGGTACTGGACGCGGCGCAGGCCGGCACGGCGCTGCCGGAGTACGTGAGCGCGTACGACGAGCTCGACGACTTCGTCGTGCGCCACCGCACGGGCCTCTAGACCTCGCTAGACGGCCGAGGCGCGCCGGGCGCGGTGGAGGAAGTCCGCCACGCGGGCCTCGTCCGGTCCGGCGGGCAGCGGGCTGGTGGACAGGGCCGCCTCGGACTCCTCGGCGAGGCGGGTCATCCAGGCGTCGACCTCGTCCCAGCCCACCTCGCCCCGCTTGACCGCGAGGAACCGCTCGCGGCCGGGGCCCGCTTCGATCGTGAGGCGGCCGGTGCGCAGCAGGTCGCGGCAGGAGGCCAGCAGGCGCAGCAGGTGCATGGCGTGCTTCCAGCGCGGGGCGCCGTGGACGCGGACGTCCGCGAGGAGCTTGCGGTGCTGGGAGACCGCGTACCGGCTGAAGGTGGCGTGGGCCCGGCGGGAGAGGAAGGCCCCGCGCAGGGACAGCAGTTCCTCGCCGACCGGGGTGAGCCGCTCCACCAGCGGGGAGTGCAGGCACTCCAGGATGTTCGGGTTGGCGCGCAGGGCCAGCTCGCAGAAGCGCTCCAGCTCCCAGGAGAACTCCTCCTCCCGGGGCCCCTCGACATGGGTCGGGGGCTTCTCGAACCGCCAGAAGAGCGGCGTGGGGGCGAGGTAGACACCGCGCCGGTCGGTGTCGCTCGCCTCCGTGGCCAGCCCGAAGGCGCGGGAGCCCATCACGCAGGCGTAGATCGTGTGGTCCCGGACCAGGGTGAGGTCGTCCATCCCGGGAGGGTAGGCGGCGCCGAGCCCGCTAGGCGAGCGAGATTTCCCCCTCCGGCGACACGGCGATCTTCTTCTCCGCGAGCGGCTTGACCGCCGGCCCGTGGGCCACGGCCCCGTCGGCGACCTTGAACTTGCTGCCGTGGCAGGGGCAGTCGATCGTGCCGTTCTCGACCTTGTCCACCAGGCAGCCCTGGTGCGGGCAGACGGCCGTGAAGCAGCGGAAGGAGCCGGCCGTCGGCTGGGTGACCACCACCTTCTGCTCCTTGATGACGGTGCCGCCGCCGACCGGGACCGCGGCGGCCTTCACGAGCGGCTCCGCGACCGCGCCCGGTGCCGAGGCCCCGGGGGAGGCGCCCGTCTGCGGGGCGGACGCGTTGCCGGAACCGGTGTCGGGCTTGTCCCCGTCGGACCCGCAGGCGGCGAGGGTACCGCCCGCCAGGACGGCGGCTCCGGCCGCCAGTACGGTGCGCCGGGCGGTGTTCGAGTCGGTCATGCGGAGCTCCTTGCTGGATGGCCGGGATGCGAGGTGCATCCTGGCGTGCGGCGGGCCCCAGGAGAAGCCCGCCACACCGTCCGTCTCACTCCGGGAGCCAGGGGGTCAGGTCCGCCGGGCCGCCGGGAGTGCGTACGACCTCCCACACGCGGGACACGGCGTCGCGGTTCAACGGCCCGTGGACGTGGGGGTACGGGTCCCCGGGCCCGGTCCGGCGGACCTCCGCCGTCAGGGCGGCCTCGTCGAGCTCCACGGCGAGCAGGACGCCGGGCACCCCGCGGTAGTGGGAGTCCACGATGGCGAGCACGGTGGGCCGGTCCGCCGAGCAGTGCACGAAGCCCTCGGCGGCGAGCGAGCCGGGGGCGTACGGGGAGCCGGGCGCGGCACCCCAGTCGGCGAGCGGAACGATGTGGAAGATCATGCCGGTGGTTCTACCGCACGGCGCCGGACAGCGGTGCGCCAAGTGGCGGTACGGGGTGATCCGGGTGACATTGTCCGTGTCTCGAAGCCGGGCCCGCCGCTGACGTGCGCTCGCCCGGTCCCCCTTCGAAAGGCAACAGGACCATGGCGGGTAACGACCTCGGTTCACTCCTCGGCGGACTCCTCGGCGGCGGCCAGGGCGGCAGCGGCGGCGCGGCCGCCGGCGGCGGGGGCAACATCCTCGGCGCGCTGCTCGGCGCCCTGCTGGGCGGCGGCGGTGCCGGGGGCGCCCAGGCCGGAGGGGCGAACAACCCCCTCGGCGGGCTGCTGGACATGCTGACCAAGTCCGGACTGGCCGACCAGGCGCAGTCCTGGATCGGCACCGGCGAGAACCAGCCCGTGAGCGGCGCCCAGATCAAGGAGGCGCTGCCGGACGACGCCCTGCGGCAGGCGGCCCAGCAGGCGGGCGTCAGCCCGGACGAGGCCGCCGACCAGCTGGCCCAGGCGCTGCCGCAAGCCGTCGACAAGCTGACGCCGAACGGTGCGGTGCCGACCGAGTCGCTGGAGGAGATCATCCGCAAGCAGAACCTCTGACCCGGCCAGATCGTCCGCGAAGGGCCCGGCCCCGTCCACAGGGCGGACCGCCGGGTCCTTCCGCGGTACCGAGTGGCTACCCTGAGTCAGGCCCGGCCCGTCGTTACGTGATCACCCTTGGAGCGCCCCGTGAGAACCGCCGTCGTCATCGGAACCGGACTGATCGGCACCTCCGCGGCGCTCGCCCTGACCGCCCGGGGCATCAGCGTCCACCTCGTCGACCACGACCCGGCGCAGGCCCGCACGGCCGCCGCCCTGGGCGCCGGCACCGACGACGCCCCCGAGGGTCAGGTGGACCTCGCGATCGTCGCCGTGCCGCCGGCCCACGTCGCCGCCGCCCTGGCCGACGCCATCGGACGCGGACTGGCCCGCGCCTACGTGGACGTGGCCAGCGTCAAGGGCGGCCCGCGCCGGGAGCTCGCCGCACTGGGCGCCGACACCTCCGCCTACATCGGCACCCACCCCATGGCCGGCAAGGAGCGCTCCGGCCCGCTGGCCGCCACCGCGGACCTGTTCGAGGGCCGGCCCTGGGTGCTGACCCCGACCCGGGACACCGACCACGAGGTCCTCAACCTCGCCCTGGAACTCGTCGCGCTGTGCCGGGCCGTCCCCGTCGTGATGGACGCCGACGCCCACGACCGGGCGGTGGCCCTCGTCTCCCACACCCCCCAGCTGGTCTCCAGCATGGTCGCCGCCCGCCTGGAGGAGGCCGACGAGACGGCCGTCCGGCTGTGCGGGCAGGGCATCCGCGACGTGACCCGCATCGCGGCCTCCGACCCCCGGATGTGGGTGGAGATCCTCTCCGCCAACCCGGGACCGGTGGCCGACGTCCTGGCCGGCATCGCCGCCGACCTGGCGGAGACCGTCGAGGCGCTGCGCGGCCTCCAGTCCGCCGACGAGGAGAAGCGCAAGGGCGGCGCGGCCGGCATCGAGGACGTCCTCAAGCGCGGCAACGCGGGCCGGGTCCGGGTCCCCGGCAAGCACGGCGCGGCGCCCATGGCGTACGAGACCGTGGGCGTGTTCATCAGCGACAAGCCCGGCGAGCTGGCGCGGATCTTCGCGGACGCCGGCCGCGCCGGGGTCAACATCGAGGACGTCCGGATCGAGCACGCGACCGGCCAGCAGGCCGGTCTGGTGCAGCTCATGGTCGAGCCGCGGGCCGTGGCCCCGCTGACCGCGGAGCTCCGCGAGCGCGGCTGGGCGCTGCGGCAGCAGTAGCCCTCCCCTGCGGCGGGTCCCGGCCGCCGGGCGCGACCGGCCGGGAACGGCGGGCGCCCGGGGCCGGTAACCTGGTGCGGGGGCGCTTTTGGCGCGCCCGCACACGTACGCGCAACCAGGAAGGTGCCCGCACCGTGGAAACCGCCGCTCCGTCCGCCGTGATCGTCGCCATCGACGGTCCCTCCGGCACGGGCAAGTCCAGCACCTCCAAGGCCGTGGCCGCCAAGCTCGGGCTGCGCTACCTGGACACCGGTGCCCAGTACCGGGCCATCACCTGGTGGATGATCACCAACGGCGTCGACACCGACGACCCGCAGGCGATCGCCCTCGCCGCCGGCAAGCCGGCCATCGTCTCCGGCACGGACCCGGCCGCCCCCACCATCACGGTGGACGGCCTGGACGCCTCCGGCCCGATCCGCACCCAGGAGGTCACCTCCAAGGTCAGCGCCGTCAGCGCCGTCCCCGAGGTGCGCACCCTGATCACCGACCTCCAGCGCTCCATCGCCGCCCAGGCGGCCGAGGAGGCCGACGGGATCGTCGTCGAGGGCCGGGACATCGGCACCACCGTCCTGCCCGACGCCGACCTCAAGGTCTTCCTGACGGCCTCGGCCGAGGCCCGCGCCGCCCGCCGCAGCGGCGAGCTGCGCGGCAAGGAGGCCACGGACCTCGCGGCCACCAAGGAAGCCCTGATCAAGCGGGACGCCGCCGACTCCGGCCGCAAGACCTCTCCGCTGGCCAAGGCCGGCGACGCCGTCGAGGTCGACACCACCGAGCTCACCCTCGACCAGGTCATCGAGTGCGTCGTGACCCTGGTCGAAGAGCGGCGCGCCAAGTGAGCGGTACGCCCTCCCCCAGGGGTGCGGCGGTCGGCAGGCGCATCGGTATCGGGCTCATGTACGGGCTGTGGAAGCCGCGCGTGCTGGGTGCCTGGAAGGTGCCGGCCTCCGGCCCCGTCATCCTGGCCGTGAACCACGCGCACAACATCGACGGACCCATGGTCATGGGCACCGCGCCGAGGCCGCTGCACTTCCTGATCAAGAAGGAGGCGTACGTCGGCCCGCTCGGCCCCTTCCTGGAGGGGATCGGGCAGGTGAAGGTGGACCGCGCCGGCACCGACCGGACCGCGATCACCCGCGCCCTCGGCGTCCTGGAGAACGGCGGCGCCCTGGGGATATTCCCCGAGGGCACCCGGGGCGAGGGGGACTTCGCGTCCCTGCGCGCCGGGCTCGCCTACTTCGCCGTCCGCAGCGGCGCCCCGGTCGTGCCCGTCGCCGTCCTGGGCAGCACCGAGGCCAAGGGCCGGCTCGTCAAGGGCCTGCCGCCGCTGCGCAGCCGGGTCGACGTGGTCTTCGGCTCGGCCTTCGACGCCGGTGACGGCACGGGCCGTCGTACGCGCACCGCGCTGGACGAGGCCACCGCACGCATCCAGGGACGGCTGACCGCCCACCTGGCCGACGCCAAGCGCCTCACCGGGCGCTGAGCGAGACTTGAACCAGTAGTGGCACCGCGCTGCGCGGGTGCCACCGATCACCACGAACGACGAGGAACGGACTTCATGAACGACCAGTACGACCACGGAGCACTTGGCGATGCCGAGTACGCGGAGTTCATGGAGCTCGCCGCGGAGGAAGGCTTCGACCTCGAAGAGGTCGAAGGCGCGATCGAGGAGGCCGGCCACGGCCCGCTCCCCGTCCTCGCCGTCGTCGGCCGCCCGAACGTGGGCAAGTCGACCCTGGTGAACCGCATCATCGGCCGCCGCGAGGCCGTCGTCGAGGACAAGCCGGGCGTCACCCGCGACCGCGTCACGTACGAGGCCGAGTGGGCCGGCCGCCGCTTCAAGGTCGTCGACACCGGCGGCTGGGAGCAGGACGTCCTCGGCATCGACGCCTCCGTCGCCGCCCAGGCCGAGTACGCCATCGAGACCGCCGACGCGGTCGTCTTCGTCGTGGACGCCAAGGTCGGCGCCACCGACAGCGACGAGGCCGTCGTCAAGCTGCTGCGCCGGGCCGGCAAGCCCGTCGTCCTGTGCGCCAACAAGGTCGACGGCCAGAGCGGCGAGGCCGACGCGGCCTACCTGTGGTCCCTGGGCCTGGGCATGCCGTACCCGGTCTCCTCGCTGCACGGCCGCGGCACCGGCGACATGCTGGACGCCGTCCTGGAGGTCCTGCCCGAGGCCCCCGCGCAGACCTTCGGCGGCGCCGCCATCGGCGGACCGCGCCGCATCGCCCTCATCGGCCGCCCCAACGTCGGCAAGTCCTCCCTGCTGAACAAGGTCGCCCGCGAGGACCGCGTCGTCGTCAACGAGCTGGCCGGCACCACCCGCGACCCGGTCGACGAGCTGATCGAGCTCGGCGGCGTCACCTGGAAGTTCGTGGACACCGCGGGCATCCGCAAGAAGGTCCACCTCCAGCAGGGCGCCGACTACTACGCCTCGCTGCGCACGGCCGCGGCCGTGGAGAAGGCGGAGGTGGCGGTCATCCTGATCGACACCACCGAGAACATCAGCGTCCAGGACCAGCGCATCATCACGATGGCCGTCGAGGCCGGCCGCGCGATCGTCATCGCCTACAACAAGTGGGACGAGCTGGACGAGGAGCGCCGCTACTACCTCGAGCGCGAGATCGAGACCGAGATGCAGCAGGTCTCCTGGGCGCCCCGCGTCAACGTCTCCGCGAAGACCGGCCGTCACATGGAGAAGCTGGTCCCGGCGATCGAGGCGGCCCTCGCGGGCTGGGAGACGCGCGTCCCCACCGGCCGGCTGAACGCCTTCCTCGGCGAGATCGTCGCGGCCCACCCGCACCCGATCCGCGGCGGCAAGCAGCCCCGCATCCTGTTCGGTACCCAGGCGGGCAGCAAGCCGCCGCGGTTCGTCCTCTTCGCCTCGGGCTTCCTGGAGCACGGCTACCGGCGCTTCATCGAGCGCCGCCTGCGCGAGGAGTTCGGCTTCGAGGGCACCCCGCTGCACATCTCCGTGCGGGTGCGCGAGAAGCGCGGCGCGCAGTACAAGAAGAAGAAGTAGCGGCGGTCCGGGGTCAGTAGCCCCGGCGCGGAGCGGGCGGCAGGGCCGCCGGGATGTGCTGCATCCCGGTCTGGTGCTGCCGCCCGCCGCCGTATCCGGAGCCGGCGCCCGCGTACGAGTACACCGGCTGGGCCGCCTGCTGCGGGAGGTACGAGGGCTGCCAGGCGTCGGCCTGCTGCCACGAGGAACCGTTCCAGCCGGTGCCGGTGCCGGTGCCGGTGCCGCTGCCGCTGCCGCTGCCGTACGCGCCGCCGCCGTACGAGGTGCCGGTGTACCCGCTGCCGTACGAGAACGCGGTGAAGCCGAGGTCCTCCTCGCCCGTACGGTCGCCCGGCAGCGCCCGGAAGGCGCGCAGGTACTCCGAGTACAGGCTGTCGTAGATCGGGGTGTGCGAGGCGCTGCTCGCACGGAACGGGGCGCGGGAGGGGTCGTATGAATGCACGTATCAGCCAACGAAACCGGGGCCCTGCGGATGCGGGGTGACGGGGCGGAAAACGCAGATCGCCGGGGGTGCGCGGGACGGACCGCGCACCCCCGGCGCATGCCGTCCGGCCCCCTCGGCAGGGGGCCGGACGGCCGTTCCGGCGGGGAAGGGTGGGGCTCAGGCGCCCGGCGTACCGGCCAGCGGCATCGAGGCGCCGACCAGCTTGCCGTTGCTCGCGGCCTTGTCCAGGGCGTCGCGGAGCAGGTCCTCGCGCGGCTGCTGGCCGATGGAGCCGACCGGGGCGGCGTAGATGAGCACGCGCTGGGTCTTGTTGACGGCGGCCCGCCAGCCGTCGGTGACGCCCAGCGCCTGGTGGGCCTGCCACCAGGCCACCTGGGGCCCGCCGTCGGTACCGGGCTGGAGCACGGCGTGCAGCTGTCCGGCGGCGAGCAGGACCGACCAGCCGGCGAGCGGGGAGGGGACCTCGTTGGTGTCGGTGACCGGGATGAAGCCCTGCTCGATGAGGAGGGGGAGGAAGTCGTCGCCGGGACCGGTGGTGCCGGGGCGGGCGATCGGCGCGGTCGGCTCGACGACCAGCGCGGGGTGAAGCTCCCCGGCGATCAGGACCAGGCCGCTGGTGATGCCGAGGACGGCCTGGCCGCCGGGGACCGACTGCGGGGACTCGCCGCCGGCCTGCTCCGGGGCGGGGGCCGGGCTGTCGCCGGTGATGCTGCGCACCGCGCCCTGGAGCTGCTCCTCGGAGACGGGGACGACCTGGGAGGGGATGCAGTCGGCGTGGGCGAAGGCGAGGACGGCGGTCTCCTCGCCCACGAACAGCACGGTGCTGGTGCGGACCGTCTCCGGGTCGCCGGGGGTGCGGCAGGAGGTGCAGTCGTAACTGCCCGGGGCGTCGTCGCCGGTGAGCAGCCTGTCGGCTTCTTCGTCACCGATCTCGGCACGTACCTCATCACTGACGTCGAGCATGCGCGGCACGGGGTGGCTCCTCATTCGTGCGGAGGCCGGGGGGTTCCCGGCTCGCCGGGATCAACGGCGCGGCGGCGGCCGGGGTCACGCCGTTTGAGGGAACGGAATCGAACCGGCCACCCGGAAGGGTGAACCGTCCGGCCGCGGCTTCCCTTTCATGCCAACTGTTGTCCCTTCGTGCGCAGTTGGAGCCGCATTCCGAACGTCTCGCGGGGGTGCGGGCCGTCCGCCGCGTCAGCCGTCCGGGTGGGGCGCGGGGGAGCGCCGCGTGGCGGGGCGGGGGCGGTGGCGGGGGCTCCGTAGCGTGTGCCGATGCCCGATCTGTGTACGCGGAGGGCGGCGGCCGCCGTGGTGGCCGCGGTGGCCGCCGCGCTGGTGCTCGCTCTCCCGTCGGGTGCCGGCGCGGCCGCCGCGCCGCCACCGCCGGCACCCGGGCCCGCGGGGGCCGCGCACCCGGGCTCGCCGGGCGTGATCGGGACGGGGCCGGGGGACTGCGGGCCGGGCGGGGAGTGGCCGTGGGACTGCGTCGCGGACTGCGAGAGCAGCGGGCGGTGGGCGGTGAACACGGGCAACGGCTTCTACGGGGGCCTGCAGTTCTGGCAGCCGACCTGGGAGGAGCACGGGGGGCTGGCGTACGCGGCGCGGGCGGACCTGGCCACCCGGGACCAGCAGATCCGGGTCGCGGAGGAGCTGCTGGCGGTGCAGGGGTGGGAGGCGTGGCCGGTGTGCGCGAAGCGGTACGGGCTGGCGGGGCGGATGCACGTGGTGCGGGCGGGGGACACGCTGGAGGGCATCGCGCGGCGGCGCCGGCTGCCGGGCGGCTGGCGCCCCCTGTACGAAGCCAACCGCCCCGCGATCGGCCCGGACCCGGCCCGCCTGACCCCGGGCCTCCTCCTCACCCTCCCCCCGACGGCTCCCACCCCCGCGGCCCCGGCCCCTGCGAAGCCGACGCCGACGGCCCCGGCCCCCGCGGCCCCGACGACCCCCGCACCGACGAAGCCGGCCGCTGCGGCTCCGACGGCCCCCGCACCGACGAAGCCGGCCCCCGCGGCCCCGACGGCCCCCGCACCGACGAAGCCGGCTCCCGCGCCTTCGACGGCCCCCGCGCCGACGAAGCCGGCCGCTGCGGCTCCGACGGCCCCCGCACCGACGAAGCCGGCCCCCGCGAAGCCGACGGCCCCTGCGGCCCCCGCGTCCGCGAAGCCGGCGGCCCCGAAGCCGACCCCCGCGGGGGCGGGTCCGGGTCCGGGGGCGTCGGCGCCCGCGCCGGGGCGCTGAGGCCGGCCACCATCTGCGGCGGGGCCGCCGCTGCGCGGGGCGAGTTCCCCTACCCGCCCTTCGCCCGTTCCCCGGGCTGCGCCCGGACCCCTCCTGGGGGCTCCGCCCCCAGACCCCCGCGCCTCAAACGCCG
>NZ_JBWKEZ010000101.1:0-23405 GCF_056434525.1 Streptomyces sp. NPDC044002 | reverse complement strand
CCCACCCCCACCCCCCCCCCCCCCCCCCCCCCCCCCCCCCCCCCCCCCCCCCACCCCCCCCCCCCCCCCCCCTCCCCCCCCCCCGGGCCTGGGGCGGAGCCCCTGGGGGTACCTCCCAGCGGTAGCTGGGGGAGGAACGGTGGAAGGGCGGGTAGGGGACCAGCCCCGCGCAGCGGCCACGCACCCGCGCGGGAGCGACCGGCGTCGGCCAAGGGAAAACGCCGGTGCGGCATGGGCTCGTTCCCCCCGAGCCCGCCGCACCGGCGTTCCGTTTCCCCGTGCAGGGACCCGGTCCGCTCCGCGGCCCCGTGTCCGCGGTGCGGGCCGAGCGGCCCTGTCCATGGCTTCCAGTCTGCTGTCTTCGCAGGTCGGAGCCCATCCGTACGCGTACTCATCTGTACGTCTAGGTACGGATACTCAGTTCTACGCCGCCGACCGGTGTCAGCGGCACCGCCGACCGGGGGTGTCAGCGGCTTCCGCTCACCCGTCCCCGCAGCAGCAGCGACAGCGCCGAGTGGACGTCGTCCAGGGACCGCTCCCGCTGGAAGGCCTGCCAGTCCAGTGCCGCCACCAGCACCATCCCGACCAGCGCGGCCGCCGTCAGCGGCACGTCGATCTCGGAGCTGAGCTCCCCGCGCTCCACGCCCTCCCGCAGCACCGACTCGACGACCGCCACCGCCTCGCCCCGCACCACCATCAGGGTGGACTGCCAGGCCCGGTTGGTGCGCCAGAGTTCGGCGACGTACAGCTGGGTGAAGGCCGGGTACCGGTCGATGAAGACCAGGCCCGCGCGGATCATCCCGTCGAGGGCCTCGATCCGGCTGCCGCCGCGCGCCTCGGTCTCGTCCGCGGCGGCCCGCAGCGAGGCGGTCAGCAGACCGACCCCGTGCCGCAGCAGCTCCTCGAAGAGCTCGGTCTTGCTGGCGAAGTTGTAGTACACGGTGCCCTTGGCCACGCCCGCCCGTTCGGCGATCTCGTCGACCGTGGTCGCGGAGAAGCCCTGTTCGGCGATGAGGGTGACGGCCGCCTCGTACAGCTTCTGCCGCGTGGCCTGCCGCCGGGCGCCGCCGGCGGTGGTGCTGCTGCTTTCCATGGCGCTGATTCTCACAGGTCAACAGCCCCTTACAGGCTCAGTTCGGGGTGCAGCCGGTCCATCGTCCACACCTGCTTGCCGCGGGCGGCGAGCGCGGTGAGGGCCAGGGCCCCGGCCGTGAAGGCCGCCAGGACGGCGCAGCCCTGCCACACCGGGGTGAGGTCGCCGCCGGTGATCAGGCGGCGCAGGCTCTCGACGATGTACGACATCGGCAGGTAGGGGTGGATGTCGTTGAAGAAGTCCGGGCTCGTCTGGACGGGGTAGGTACCGCCGGCCGAGGTCAGCTGGAGCATCAGGACGGCGAGGACCAGGATGCGGCCGGCCGCGCCGAACTTGGCGTTCAGCCACTGGATGATCGCCGCGAAGCAGGCGGTGACCAGCACCAGGAAGCCGATGGTCAGGGCCGGGTTGGCCATCTTCAGGCCCAGGCCCGGCGCCCAGTGCAGTACGGACATCAGCGCGCCCACCTGCGCGGCACCGAGGCCGACCACGGGCAGCCAGCCCGCGAGGGCGATCCGCCAGGGCGAGGCGCCGGCGGCCAGCGCCCGCTTGTTCATGGGGGCGATCAGCATGTAGGCGACCATCGCGCCGACCCAGAGGGAGAGCGGGATGAAGTACGGGGCGAAGCCGGTGCCGTAGTTGGGCGCCTTGTGCAGGGCCTGGTTGGCGAGCTGCACCGGGTCGGCCATGACCTGCGTACGGGCGTCGCGCTGCTGCTGGTCGTAGTCCGGGATCTTGCCGACGCCGTCGTGGAGGCCGCCGGCGAGCTGCCCGCTGCCGTCGACGAGCTTGAACAGGCCGCCGCCCAGCTGCTGCGCGCCGTCGCCGAGCTTGCCGACGCCCTCGCCCAGCTTCCCGGAGCCGCCGGCGGCGGTGCCGATGCCCTTGTGCAGCTCGACCACGCCGGCGGCGACCTTGTGGGCTCCGTCGTTGAGGGCGTTGGCCTGGGTGACGGCCGCGTCGAGGTCCCCGGCCAGGGCGGGGGCCTTGACGGCGAGTTCGCGGGCCTTGTTCTCCAGGTCGGTCAGCTGGCCCTTGAGCTTGGTGACGTCGCCCTTGGAGTTGCCGAGGACGGTGTTCACGTCGCCCGTCAGCAGGGCGGCCTGGGCCGCGTCGTCCTTGATCTTCTTCTGCAGGTCGCAGAAGCCGGCGGGCAGCTGGGGGTCGGGCTTGACGCAGTACCGGGTGTAGTTGGAGTCGGCGAGGCCCGAGACCTGCTTGGTGATCGCGGCGGCGGCCGGGGCCTTCTCGACGGCCTTGTCGAGGTGGCTGTTGACCACCTTGGCGGTGTCGGCGACCAGCTTGGCGGTGTCCGCCAGGTTCTTGGGGTCCTTGACGAAGGGGCGGGCCTTGTCGGCGGCGCCGTTGACCACGTCGGCGACCTTCTGGGTGCCTTCCGCGACCTGCCGGGAGCCGGTCTCCAGCTTGGCGGCGCCCTCGTTGAGCTTCTTCAGGCCCCCGGTGAGCTCGCCGGTCTTCTCCTTGGCGGTGTCGAGGCCGTCGGCGAGGTCCTTCGCGCCCTGCTGGGCCTTGCCGGCGCCGTCCTTGAGCTTGTCGGCGCCGTCGGCGGCCTCGGCGGTCTTGTCGTGCAGGTCGGAGAAGGAGACGAAGATCTTGTCGAGGAACTTGCGGGAGGCCTTGGTGGAGGCGGCCGAGCGGACCTCGGAGAAGACGGTGCGCGAGATCGAGCCGACGATGTAGTTGTTGGCGTCGTTCGTGTGGACCTGGAGGGCCCCGGTGGTGGGGTCGGCGCCGCCGCTGGAGGCGATCTTCTCGCTGAAGTCGGCGGGCATGGTCAGGGAGAGGAAGTACGTCCCGTCCTCCAGGCCCTTGGCCGCCTCCTCCGCGCTGACCTCGCGCCAGTCGAAGGTCTTGCGCTCGCGCAGGTTCCGGGTGATCTCGCCGCCGACGTCGAGGTGCTCGCCGCCCACGTCGGCGCCCTTGTCGGCGTTGACGAGGGCGACGGGCACCTTGTCGAGGCGGCTGTAGGGGTCCCAGAACGACCAGAGGTACAGGGCCCCGTACAGCAGGGGCAGCAGGAGCAGCGCGACGAGGGCGGCCCGGGGCAGCTTCCCCCGCCCGAACCGCTTCAGCTCAAGCGCGGCCAGTTTCGGCGAGCGCATCGTCCGCCCCCTTCTCGTCTTCGTCGTTGTCGGTGCCGGTGCGGGTGGCCGGCTCGGCGGCGGGCTCGGCGGCGGGTTCGTCGCGCCGGGGCTTCGCCGGCTCGGCCTCCGGCCCGGGCTTCTCCGGCTCGGGCCGCGCGGGGGCGGGGGCGGGGGCGGCGGGGTCCGTGTCGTTGCCCGGGGGCAGGCCCCAGGTGATCTTCGGGCCGCCGGTGCCCGCGGCGGCGGGCCGCGCGGGCGCTGTCTTCCCCGTGTGCCTGCCGGTCCGCGGCTGTGCGGGGGCGGCCGCGCCGGTGCGCAGTACCGTCACGCCCTCCGGGGCCTCGCTGCACACCGCGAGGACGGTCGTCCCGCGGTCGGCGACCGAGCGGAGCAGGGCCCAGGCCTCGGCGCGTTCGGCGTCCGAGAGCTTGAGGTCGAGGTCGTCGAGGGCCAGCAGCCGGGGGCCGCCCAGCAGGGCGATGGCCACGGACAGCCGTACGGCCTCCAGACGTTCCAGGTCGCGCACGGAGGTCCGCTCCCCCTTGGGCAGGGTGGCGGGGTTCAGTCCGACGGCGGCCAGGGCCTCGTCGATCCGGGTCCGGGCGGTGGCACGGCGGTCGCCGCGCGGGCGCAGCAGGGTCCGCAGCGGGGCGTCGTAGCGCCGCTGGAGCATGGCTCCCTCGCGGAGCTGCTCGGCGACGGTGAGGGACTGGTCGAGGTCGTTGACCCCGGGGACCGGGCCGAGGGCTGTGATCCGGCGGACCGCGGCCATCTTCTTCGGGAGCTGGTGGCGGCCGATCTCGGCGTGGCCCTCGGTGGCCTTCATCCGCCCGGTGAGGGCGAGGAGCAGGCAGGTCCGGCCGCTGCCGGAGGGGCCTTCGAGGGCGATGAGCGATCCGGGGGCCGCGTCGATCCCCACGTCGCGGAACACCCAGCCGCGCGGGCCCTTGAGTCCGAAGCCCTCGGCCTTGACGGCGGCGCCGTGCGGGCTGTCCACGCCCCTCCCCCTCCTTTTGAACTGACCGGTCAGTTCAAAAACTAGCAGGTTCGGGAGCGGAGGGCGTGCGCGAGGGGCCCTTTGGCGGGATCCCGACGGGGACGGGGAGGAGGCCGGAGACGGGACCCCACGGCGCGCGGATACGGCCGGCCAGCCACATACACGGGGAAACCCGCAGGTCAGCGCGATTGTCAGTGGGGGCCGTCACGATGGACCCACGAACAGAGACACCGGCAGCACGCCGAGCACCACGCAACGACAGGAGGTTCGTCATGGCCACACCGTCCCCGTCCCCTGTCCACCCCGTACCCCGCAGGGCGTCCGCACCGTCCCCCACGGCTCCGCCGTGGGGAGACCCCGCCGCCGCCCTCGACCTGCTCGCCAAGGCCCGCAGCGGCCTGGCCGAGGCGGCCCTGCTGCCCCGGCCCAACGAGCGGTACGCCACGGCCCACCTGGCGGCGCTGCGCACCGCCGCGGCCGTGCTCGCCGCGCGCGGGCGGCCCGAACCGGTGAACCCCCGGCGGCGGCCCCGGATCCGCAGCGCGTGGGAGGTCCTCCCGGAGACGGCGCCGGAGCTGACCGAGTGGAGCGCGCTGTTCGCCTCGGGTGCGGCCCGACGGGCCCGGGCCGAGGCGGGGATACCCGACGCGGCGAGCGGCCGGGACGCGGACGACCTCGTACGGGAGGCGGGGACGTTCCTGCGGCTGGTGGAGCGGATGCTCGCCCTGCAGCCCGAGGCGCAACCCCTGCCGCAGCCTCGCCCGGAGCGTCCGGACGCCGGATGAGCTGGCAGGTCGGCTGAGGCAATAGGGTGGGGCACGCACCGCCCCACCCCTTTCGCGCCGAGGAGCCATCAGCCGTGTCGGACACTTCCCGCCCCCGCGCCTCCCTCCGCACCGCCGTGGTGTGGGAGGTCCTCAAGGAGGCCCTCGACCGCCGGGTGAAGGCGACCGGGCGGGAGACGCTGGAGGTCCTGGACACCGGCGGCGGCACCGGCAAGTTCGCCGTGCCGGTGGCCCGGCTGGGCCACCGCGTGACCGTGGTCGACCCCAGCCCGAACGCCCTGTTCGGGCTGGAGCGCCGGGTCGCCGAGGAGGGTGTCGCCGACCTGGTGCGCGGCGTCCAGGGCGACGCGCAGGGCCTGCTGGACGTCGTCGAGCGGGACGCGTACGACGTGGTGATCTGCCACGGCGTGCTGGAGTACGTGGACGACCCGGCCGAGGGCGTGGCCAACGCCGTCGCCGCCCTGCGCCCCGGCGGCATCCTCAGCCTGCTCGGCGCCGGCGTCGGCGGGGCCGTGCTGGCGCGGGCGCTCGCCGGGCACTTCACCGAGGCCCGTACCGCCCTCACCGACCCGGCCGGGCGCTGGGGCTCCGGCGACCCGGTGCCGCGCCGCTTCACCGCCGAGCAGCTGAGCGCGCTGGTCGGGGACGCCGGCCTGGAGGTCGGCGCGGTCCACGGCGTACGCGTCTTCGCCGACCTGGTCCCCGGGGTCCTCGTCGACACCGAGCCGGGCGCGGTGGACGCGCTGCTGCGTCTGGAGGAGGCCGCCGCCGAGCTGCCCGCCTTCCACGCGGTGGCCACGCAGCTGCACGTCCTGGGCGAGAAGCCCGCCTGATCTGCGGGCTTGCTCGGACGGGCTTCCGGCGGATCCCCTACCTTCCGGCGCGCCGACCCGTATGATCGGGTGCACCGGTCGGCATGGCGGACTGCTCATTGGGGAATAAGCGCCTCAATGACCGCCTTGGCGCCGGTACGTTCGAAGCACCCGTTCGTTCGGCACCGGGTCCGGCTCGCTGGATTTGCCTGGCACGGTGGTTTGCAGAATGTGGCGTAGAGGGCGGGTATCACGGGGGCGATTCCCCGCCTATCCTGAAGGGGACCCCTGGTCGCTACCCCCCGCGACCGACGGATGAGGAGGACTCCCGTGCCGCTCTCGGAGCACGAGCAGCGAATGCTCGAGCAGATGGAGCGAGCGCTGTACGCCGAAGACCCCAAGTTCGCGACAGCGCTTGAGGGCAGTGGACTGCGCACGTACACCCGACGACGGGTCTACCAGGCAGTCGTAGGCATTGTGGTGGGTATCGCGCTCCTCATGACTGGTGTGATCTGGCAGGAAGTGCTCTGGATCAGCGTGGTGGGATTCCTCGTCATGCTGGCCTGTACGGTCCTCGTGGTCACCGGTTGGCGCAAGGCACCCAAGCCCGGCGAGCAGCCCGTCTCCGGAAGTGCCGGCGGTTCGGCCCGTGGCCGCAGCCGGCAGCGTCGGTCGATGATGACCCGGATCGAGGAACGGTGGCAGCGCCGCCGTGACGAACAGGGGCAGTAGCCCCGCACACATACCGTCGGTGAGGGGACGGCCGCGCGACCGCGGCCGTCCCCTCACCGTTTCCGCCCGCCCGATCGCCCGCGCTGCGGCATGCTGATCAGATGAGTGTCCTCCCCCTGGTCTTCACCAGCGGCTGGGCCAGCGGGATCAACGCCTACGCCGTGGTCCTGCTGCTCGGCGTCTTCGGCGCGACCGGCCTGTCCGACGACGTCCCCGCCTCGCTCCAGCGCACCGACGTCCTGATCGCCGCGGCCGTGCTGTTCCTGTGCGAGGCCGTGGCGGACAAGATCCCGTACGTGGACTCCCTGTGGGACACCGTCCACACCGTGATCCGGCCCGTGGCGGGAGCGGTGATCGGCGCCCTCCTGGCCGGGCAGAGCGGCTCGCTCTCCGACCTCGCCGCCGGGGCGGTCGGCGGTTCCACCGCCCTGGCCAGCCATTTCGTCAAGGCCGGCACCCGGATGGCGGTCAACACCTCCCCGGAGCCGTTCAGCAACATCGTGCTCAGCACCGCCGAGGACCTCGGCGTGGGCGGCATCGTCACCTTCGCCATGTTCAACCCGCAGGCGGCCGCCGTCATCGCGGCCGTACTGCTGCTCATCGGCCTGGCCCTGATCGTCTTCCTCTGGAGCCGGATCCGGCGCTTCCGCCGACGGCGGGCCCAGCGCCGCGAGGAGAAACGCCTCGCGGCCGCCCGGACGGCCGGCGGGGCACCGCCCGGCTGAGCGGAAGAACCCGCTCGATAGGCTCAGCGCCATGGCAAGAATTGCGGTGATCGGCGCCGGCATGGGCGCGATGGCGACGGCGGCCCGGCTGGCCGTGGCGGGCCACCAGGTGACGGTGTACGAGCGCGGGGACACGTACGGGGGCGCCGTCGGCCGGTACGAGCGCGACGGCTTCGCCTTCGACACCGGGCCCGGGCTGCTGCACCTGCCCGCCGTCTACCGCGACCTGTTCGTGAAGACCGGCAAGCGGCCGCTGGAGGAGTGCGTCGACATGGTCCAGCTGGACCCCGCGGTCCGGCACGTCCTGGACGGCGCCGCCGTCACCCTCCCGGGCTCCTCCCGGGGCGGGGTGGCCACCGCCCTCGACGAGGCCTTCGGCGCGGGCGCGGGCGAACGCTGGAACGCCCTGCTGGGCCGGGCCCGCGACACCTGGGACGCCACCCGCCGCCCCCTGCTGGAGGAGCCCCTGCGCACCGACTGGCAGGTGCTGGGCCGCGACCCGTACCCGGCGCTGCGCGGCAGCGGGCTGCTGCGCCGCCGTCCGCCCACGCTCGCCGAGGTCGCCCGGCGCGAGCTCGGCGGCGGCCTCGGCGAACTGCTGGCCGGCCGGGTCCTGGCGTACGGGCTGGACCCCGACTCCGCCCCCGCCGCCGCGGCCGCGCTGCCCTACATGGAGCAGACCTTCGGCAGCTGGTACGTCCGCGGCGGCATGCGCGAGCTGGCCACCGCCGTGTACGAGCGCTGCCGGGAACGGAAGGTGGAGTTCGTCTTCGGCGCCGGCGTCCGCTCGGTACTGACCCGCGACGGCAGGGCGGCCGGGGTACGGCTGGCCGACGGCACCGAGGCCGCCGCCGACCAGGTCGTCTGCGGCATCGACCCGAGGCAGCTGCCGGGCGCCTCCGTGCCCCGGCCGCGCGGCGGCGTACCGGCCCGGGGCGCGGAGGCGCCCGGGCGGCTGACCCTGCTGCTGGCCCTGAGCGGCGCCCGCCCGGCGGACGCCGTCCACCGCACGCTGGTGCACTCCCCCGGCACCGCCGGTGTCCGGCTGGTCACGGTGCTGCGCCCGGACGACCCCGCCACCCGGCCCGACGCGGACCACGAGGCGGTCACCGTGAGCGCCGTCTGCGGCCCCGCGGGCGGTGCCCCGGTCCCGGACCCGGAGAAGCTGCTGGACCTCGCCGCACGGGCCGTCCCCGGGCTGCGCGAGCGGCTGCTGTGGCAGGAGGTGCGCACCCCGGAGGACGTGGAGGCGGCCACGGGTGCGTGCGGCGGCTCGGTGCCGGCGCCCGCGCTGCCCGGTGACGGCGGCCGGATGCTGTACCCGGCGAACACGACGGCGCTGCCCGGGCTGTACCTCGCGGGCGGCTGGGCGCATCCCGGCGGCGGGCTGGCGCACGCCGGGATGACGGGGGCCCTGGTGGCCGGGCTGATCGTGGAGGGGGCGGAGTTCCGGGGCTCGCAGTGAGCCCCGGCCCGCCGGGCCCCCGTCAGTGGCGGTACTGGCCGCCGTACTCCCCGTTGCCGCCGCCGTTGCCCGGGTACGGGTACGGGTACTCCTGCGGCTGCTGCGGGTCCTGCCCCGGGTAGGGCTGCTGGGGGGCGGCGTCGGTGGCGCGCTGCTGCGGGACCCAGACACCGCCGGGCGGGGTGTCCATGGAGTACTGCTGCTGGGCCGGGTCGGTGTAGGGCGGGTAGGCCGCGCCGTCGTAGGGCGGGGCCGGGGAGACCTCGCCGCCGGTGCCGATGTACGGGTCCGAGTAGGCGGCGTAGACCTGCTGCTCGCCCCCGGGGTAGTAGCCGCCCTGTCCCTGCTGCTGGTCGTAGTAGGCCGCGTACTGGTGGGCGTCCTGCTCGGCCGTGGTGAACGGCGAGGCGAAGGGGGCGTCGGCGCCGGGCTGCTGGGGCTGGTGCGGCTGCTGGGGCTGCTGGGGGGCGAAGCTCTGTATCCCGTAGGAGCCGGTCTCCTCGGGCACCGGCTGCGGGGTGAACACCGGGTCCTGGGCGCCGGTGTCCCCGTCGGGGCCCTTGCCCTGGTCGGCGTACTCCAGCCCGGTGACCTCCAGCGCGGGCTCCGGGGCCGGTGCGCCCCCGGAGCGGCGGCGTCTGCTCTGTGCCTGTACCTCGCCCGGTGCGGGCTGCCCGCCGCGGCGCAGTGCCCAGCCGGCCACGAAGCCCTTGCGGAAGGACAGCGTGACGAGGGTCTGGCCGACGGCGAACGCGGTCGCACCCACGGCGATCACGAGCACCGACGGCAATATCACCCCGGCCACCACCCCGACGAAGCCGGTGAAGGCGAGCAGGCGCCAGCGCAGCCGGGCCTTGTACTGCATCAGGACCTCGGCAAGCAGCCACAACGCGACGATGCCGAACGCGATGTAGAGGACCGTCATTCCCATGCAAGGCCCCTCTCGGTACGGCCGCCCGCGCGGGAAGGTGGAGACGGCCGGTCAGGCCCGCTGGTGCAGGCCCAGGTTCTCGTAGATTTCGAGGGTCGCCGTGGAATTGTTCAGCGTGATGAAGTGCAGTCCCGGAACACCCTCGGACAGCAGCCTCGCGCAGAACTCCGTGGCGAACTCGATGCCAATGGAGCGTACAGCGGCCGGATCGTCCTTGACGGCGAGCATGCGCTCTTTGACCGCGTCGGGGAAGACCGCGGTGCTCAGTTGCGGCAGCCGGTCGAGCTGCTTGATGCCCACAACAGGCATGACCTCGGGGATGATCGGGGTTTCGCAGCCCGCCTTGGCGACGCTGTCGCGAAGCCTCAGATAATTCTCGGGATCGAAGAACATCTGGGTGATGGCGTAGTCCGCGCCGGCGCGGCACTTGTCCACGAAGTGCCGGATGTCCGTGTCCCAGTCCTCCGAGCGCGGGTGCATCTCGGGGAAGGCGGCGACGCCGACGCAGAAGTCGCCGGACTCCTTGAGCAGGCGCACGAGGTCGGCCGCGTAGTCGACGCCCTCGGGGTGCTTGACCCAGGGGCCCATGGGGTCGCCCGGCGGGTCGCCGCGCAGCGCGAGCATGTTGCGGATGCCCGCGTCGGCGAACTGGCCGATGACGTGGCGCAGCTCGGCGACGGAGTGGTCCACCGCGGTCAGGTGCGCGACGGGCGTCAGGGTGGTGTCGGAGGCGATCTGCTGGGTGGCGCGGACGGTGCCGCCCCGGGTGGAACCGCCGGCGCCGTACGTGACGGAGACGAAG
Organism: Streptomyces sp. NPDC044002; assembly: GCF_056434525.1. NCBI lineage: Bacteria > Bacillati > Actinomycetota > Actinomycetes > Kitasatosporales > Streptomycetaceae > Streptomyces > Streptomyces sp. NPDC044002. Next base: position 12,958 of record NZ_JBWKEZ010000101.1, on the reverse strand, counting down.
CTCGGGGAGACCGCCTCGATCCGGCGGAGGGCGTTCCAGAGGTTGCGCTCGCCCTTCTCGGTCTTGGGAGCCCAGAACTCGAAGGAGTACGAGGCTCCGGACGCGATGAGGTCGCGGACCGTGTGTGCACGGTCCGACCAGGTGGAAGCGGTACCAAGGGCCATACGGGCAGGTTAGACGCGCCCCGGCGGACACCGAAGCGCTGTCCACAAGATGGACAGATTTTTGGACACCCCGCGCGGCCGGCCCCGTCAGCCGAGGCGGGCGCGGACCCTCTTGGCGAGCTCGGCGGCGGCCGCACCGGGGTCGGAGGCCTCGGTGATGGCCCGGACGACCACGACACGGGTGGCGCCGGCGTCCAGGACCTCGTCCAGATTGCCGCCGTCGATGCCGCCGATGGCGAACCACGGGCGGTCCTGGGCGAGGGAGGCCGTGTACCGGACCAGGTCGAGGCCGGGGGCGTGGCGGCCGGGCTTGGTGGGGGTGGGCCAGCAGGGCCCGGTGCAGAAGTAGTCCACGCCGGGCTCGGCGACGGCGGCGTCCACCTCGGACTCTGCGTGGCAGGAGCGGCCGATCAGGACCCGGTCGCCGAGGATCGCACGGGCGGCGGGGACGGGGATGTCGCCCTGGCCGAGGTGCAGGACGTCGGAGCCGATGGCGTGCGCGACGTCGGCGCGGTCGTTGACGGCGAGGAGCTTGCCGTGGCGGCGGGCGGCCTCGGCGAAGACCTGGAGGTGTTCGAGCTCCTCGCCCGCCTCCATGCCCTTGTCGCGGAGCTGGACGATGTCGACGCCGCCGGCCAGGACGGCGTCCAGGAACTCGGGGAGGTCGCCCTGCCGCTTGCGTGCGTCCGTGCACAGGTAGAGCCGGGCGTCGGACAGCTGCTGCATGGGAGTACCCCTCGGGTGGTGATGGTGCGGTGTGCGGGCGGGCCGAGGTTACCCGGCCCGCCCGCATCCGTGGATCAGCCGCTCAGAGGGCGAGCGCCTGGGCGCGGCGCTTCACCTCCGTACCGCGGTTCTCCCGCAGCGCCTGCACGGGGGTGCCGGGCAGGGAGGCGTCCTCGGTGAAGAGCCACTCCAGCATCTCCTCGTCGGAGAAGCGGTCGTCGCGCAGTACGGTCAGCAGTCCGACGAGGCCCTTGACGACCTTGTCGCCGTCGATGAACTGCGCCGGAACCTGCAGGGCGCGGTTCTCGCCGCGCCGTACGGCGATCAGCTGCCCTTCCTTGACCATCTGGCGGACCCTGGTCACCTCGATGTCGAGCATCTCCGCGATGTCGGGGAGGTACAGCCAGGAGGGGACAAGGGCGTCGATCTTTGCGTCAATCTCGGTCACGGGCACAAGCCTGCCACTTCGGACGGGCCGCCGGTACCCGACCCCGTCCGTCCGGGGCCGGGCCCGGGGCCGGACGGGCCGGGACGGCGGCCCCGGGAGGGGGTCAGGCCGACGCGGACTTCAGCGGAACGGCCGGGTCCGCGACCTTGGCGGGGTCCACGGGCGCACCGGTCTCGATCAGCTTGCGGCCCTGCGCGAGGTCCCGGGGGCGCCCCACGGCCAGTACGGCGGCCAGCGCGCCCCCGCGCAGCCAGCACACCGACCAGGTGGCGTCGGCCGGGTCGCCGCGCCACAGCAGGGTGTCGGCCCCGCCGTGGTGGCCCGCGTACTGGACGAAGCGCCCGAACTGCTCGGACCAGAAGTACGGCACCGGGTCGTAGACCTGGACCGGCTCCCCGGCCAGGACGTTCGCCGCGACGGCCCGGGGGCCCTGGAGGGCGTTGTCCCAGTGGTGGACCAGCAGCCGCGCCCCGTAGCGGGCCGACGGGAAGGAGGAGCAGTCGCCGACCGCGTACACGCCGGGCAGCGAGGTGCGCAGGTACGCGTCCGCGGTGACGGAGCCGTCGGCGCCGAGCTCGACCCCGCTCCCGGCGAGCCAGTCGGTGGCGGGCCGGGCGCCGATGCCGACGACGACGGCCCCGGCGGGCAGCTCGCGGCCGTCCGCCAGCAGGACCCGGCCCTCCGTGATCCCGGCGACCTTCGCGCCGGTGAGCAGGGTGGCGCCGGCCTCGGCGTACCAGCGGGCCATCGGCTCGGCGACCTCCGCGGGCAGGGCCCCCGCCAGCACCCGGTCCGCCGCCTCGACCACCGTGACGGCGCAGCCCGCCTCCCGGGCCGCGGTGGCGAACTCGGCGCCGATCCAGCCGGCCCCGACGACGACCGCCTCGGGGGCGGCGGCCAGCACCGGGCGCAGCCGGGCGGCGTCGTCGAGGGTGCGCAGCAGGTGGACGCCGGGGACCCCCTCGGTGCCGGGCAGGGTCAGCGGCACGGCACCGGTGGCCAGCACGAGCACCTCGTACGGGACCGGCCCGGCCTCGGTGTCGACCTCGCGGGCACCGGCCCGGAGCCCGGTGACCTCGACGCCGAGGCGGAGGTCGATGCGCAGGCCCTCGAAGTCCACCTCGAACGCGGAGTCCTCGGCCTTGCCGAGGAGCACCGCCTTGGAGAGCGGGGGCCGGTCGTAGGGCTGGTGGGGTTCGGCGCCCAGCAGGGTCACGGGGCCGCCGTAGCCCTGTTCCCGCAGGGCCACGGCGGTCTGCACGCCGGCCATGCCGGCGCCCACGATCACGACGCCGGGGTTCGTCTGTTCCGTCTGCTCACTCACGCGGCCCACCCTATTGAACTGACGGGCCGTCAGGAACAGGGGCCGGGGAGATCGTCCGGCCGGCAGCGGGGAGGCAGCCTTACCCGACCCCGGCGTCGGGGTTAACCTGGCCACCGTACCTATCGCGGGAGTCCGGGCGCACCGGGCTGAGAGGGAGGCTGGCCGGCCTCCGACCGTACGAACCTGATCCGGGTCATGCCGGCGAAGGGAGGGGCTGGACGCCCATGCACTCATCTCGGAACGGATCCGGCAAGGGATCCGACGTCCTCGTCATCGGGGGCGGCATCATCGGCCTGGTCACGGCCTGGCGGGCGGCCCGGCACGGACTGCGCACCGCACTCGCCGACCCCGACCCCGGAGGCGGCGCCGCCCGGGTCGCCGCCGGCATGCTGGCCGCCGTCACCGAACTGCACTACGGCGAGGAGACCCTGCTCGGCCTCAACGTCGCCTCCGCCGCCCGCTACCCCGCCTTCGCCGCCGAGCTCACCGAAGCCAGCGGCGGCATCGACCTCGGCTACCGCGCCTGCGGCACCCTCGCCGTCGCCCTCGACGCCGACGACCGCCTCCACCTGCGGGAACTCCACGCCCTCCAGCGCCGCTGCGGCCTGGAGTCCGAATGGCTCACCGGCCGCGAATGCCGCCGCCTGGAGCCGATGCTCGCCCCCGGTGTACGCGGCGGGCTGCGCGTCGACGGCGACCACCAGGTCGACCCCCGCCGCCTCGCCACCGCCCTGCTCGCCGCCTGCGAGCGGGCGGGCGTGGTGATCCACCGGGCGCGCGCCGAGCGGCTGCTCGTCACCGCCGACCGGGCCGCCGGAGCCCTCCTCGACGACGGCACCGAGCTCCGCGCCGACCAGGTGGTACTCGCCGCCGGCTCGCTCAGCGGCCGGCTGGCCGGCGTACCCGCCGAGGCGCTGCCACCCGTACGGCCGGTCAAGGGGCAGGTGCTGCGGCTGGCCGTACCCCCCGCCTACGCACCCTTCCTGTCCCGGACGGTACGCGCCGTCGTACGCGGCAGCCACGTCTACCTGGTGCCCCGCGAGAACGGCGAGCTCGTCGTCGGGGCCACCAGCGAGGAACTCGGCTGGGACACCACCGTCACCGCCGGCGGGGTCTACGAGCTGCTGCGCGACGCCCACGAGCTGGTACCCGGCATCACCGAACTCCCCCTCGTCGAGACCCGGGCCGGCCTGCGCCCCGGCTCCCCCGACAACGCGCCGCTGCTCGGCCCCACCGACCTCCCCGGCCTGCACCTGGCCACCGGGCACTACCGCAACGGCGTACTGCTGACCCCGCTCACCGGGGACGTGATGGCGGAGCTGCTGACCACCGGCACCGTGCCGGAGATCGCCCGCCCCTTCACCCCGCGCCGCTTCTCCACCTCGCGTCAGGAGTCCTACGCATGACCATCTCCGTCAACGGCGAGCCGCGCGAGATCGCGGCCGGCACCACCCTCGACGCGGTGGTCGCCACCCTCACCACGGCCCCCTCCGGAGTGGCCGCCGCCCTCAACGAGACCGTCGTACCGCGCGGGCAGTGGCCCGCCACGCCGGTCGACGAAGGCGACCGGATCGAGATCCTCACCGCGGTCCAGGGAGGCTGAACAGATGGCTGACGACGTCTTCACCCTGGGCGGCCGGACCTTCACCTCCCGGCTGATCATGGGCACCGGCGGTGCCCCCAGCCTGGACATCCTCGAACGCGCCCTGATCGCCTCCGGCACCGAACTGACCACGGTCGCCATGCGCCGCCTGGACCCCACCGTGCAGGGGTCCGTCCTGTCGGTCCTGTCCAAGCTGGACATCGCCGTGCTCCCCAACACCGCCGGCTGCTTCACCGCCGGCGAGGCCGTCCTCACGGCCCGGCTGGCCCGGGAGGCACTGGGCACCGACTGGATCAAGCTGGAGGTCGTCGCGGACGAGCGCACCCTGCTCCCCGACGGCGTCGAGCTGCTGGACGCCGCCGAGGTCCTGGTCGACGAGGGCTTCACGGTCCTCCCGTACACCAACGACGACCCCGTCCTCGCCCGCAAGCTGGAGGACGTCGGCTGCGCGGCGATCATGCCGCTGGGCTCCCCGATCGGCTCGGGCATGGGCATCCGCAACCCGCACAACTTCGAGCTGATCACCGAGCGCGCCGGAGTCCCCGTGATCCTCGACGCGGGCGCCGGAACGGCCTCGGACGTCGCCCTGGCCATGGAACTGGGCTGCGCGGCGGTCATGCTCGCCTCGGCGGTCACCCGCGCACAGCAGCCGGCCCTGATGGCGGCGGCCATGCGCGACGCCGTCTCGGCGGGCCGCCTGGCCCACCGCGCGGGCCGCATCCCCCAACGCCGCTTCGCCGAAGCTTCGTCCCCGGTGGAAGGCCGGGCGGCCCTGGACCCGGAACGCCCGGCGTTCTGACGGGTGGGGGGCGGGTGCGGGTGCGGGCGCGGGCGTACGCACTTTGCGGCGCGGGCCCGCTATCTCCCCCTCGACCCCCTGGGGTCGGGCGGTGGTTGCCCACCCGCCTCCCTGTCTGCGGGCCGGGGGGGCGGGGGGCGGGATCCCCTCGCCCCGTCTCAGAGCAGGTTGGGGGCTTCCCGTCAGTCCCATCGTCCTTCCGTGTCGTGCCGGCCTGTCAAGGGCGCTCCTTCGTCGCGTCACTTCGTGATCGCCTTCGGCGACCCTTGACAGACCGACCCGCCCCGGAAAGCCGAAAGACTGCCGGGAAACCCCCAAAGAAACGGCACGGTCCAACGTTGGAGGGACGGGTCCGTCAGCGATGAGCGAGGGGCCGGGCGTCGGCCGGCCGGGCATCCGGGCCCGTCCAGTCCCGATTCCGGGCCAGGGGTGCGGCTACCCGCACGAGAGGTTGATCAGAGCCCCCTGCGGAGCCTTCAGGCGCAGCAGATCGCTACGCGCTCCTCCCGGCTTGGCGTCCGACGACCGTCTGGGGCTGATACCCGCACCAGAGGACGACCAGAACAGCCCAGGAAGCCGGCAGGCGCGTCAGATCGCTACACGCTTTCCCGTCTCGGCGGCTGGCGGCCCGTCTTGGCCTGGTGCGAATGGGGCGAGCGGCCACTCGCAGGGTGAGGACGCGTTCGGCGCGCAAGTTCATGCAAGTTCAGTGCATCCGATGGCGTCTGCGGCGCAAGCTTTCCCACAGCGATCGTCAGCCCCGAGCGAGGAGGACAGCATGGCTCTGCGCAAGCTTGGCAAGGACCCTGAGAGCAAGGACGGCGGCTCGCCCACGATCTACCTCGACGACGCCACGGACATGTACCTGGTACAGGGGTTCAAGGTGACGGACGCGGAGCGTCGGCAACTGATGGACATCCCGGATCACGAAGACGTCATCGAGCTGCCGCGACGCATGGTGCAGTACTTCATGGAGGTTAAGGGTGCCGACGGTCCCGTCGTTTGAGGAGCTCCTGGCTTCGACCGAGCACAGCGCGATCCATCTGGAGATGCGAGACGGCTACATGGAGTCCGACCCCAGCTTCGTCGCCTGGCAGCAGGGCTTCCGCGACTTGCCCGAGGACAACGATCCCGAGATCCGCCCTTGGCTCAAGTGGGTTCGCAAGGCCACGAACAGGGGCGTCCTGATCCGACGCGCCCGCGTGTTCTCCGTTCCGGAATCGCGCTACCTCCATTTCGAACACCACGTCTCGGACGCCAACGTCAAGGCGGGAGAACAGATCAGGTGGCTGCCTCGCCGCAACGCAACCGACATCGCCTTCCCGGGAAATGACTTCTGGGTGTTCGACAACAGGACTGTCCTCGTCCTGCACTTCGACGGGAACGGAGAGCCCGCTCCGGGCGAGTGGTTGGAGATGACAGAGGATCCGATGGTCCTCAAGCTCTGCACCAGCGCGTTCGAAGCCGTCTGGGACCGGGCGACGCCGCACTCGGAGTACCAGCCCACCTAGCCTGTGAACACGTCACCTTCATCGGCAGTTCAAGACGCCCGTGCTGCTCTCGGCAGACGGCTGCGAGCCATTCGCAAGCCGACCGGCCTGACAGCACGGGCATTGGCCGCGCGGGCCGGCTGGAGTGAGTCCAAGGCATCTCGCATGGAGAACGGCAAGACGCCTCCCACCGACCGGGATCTGCTCACCTACGTCACCATCTGCGGAGTCCCGGAGGAGTACGAAGACCTGCGTGCCACTGCCCACGGCATCGACGAGATGTACGTGGAATGGAAACGCTTGCAGAGCTCAGGTCTCAAGCACGGCCAAGAGGCCCATGTCCCTCTGTACGCCCGCACGAGCCGCTTCCGCATCTACGAGCCCGGCGTGATCCCGGGTCTCCTTCAGACGGCCGGCTACGCGACCGCGATCATGAGCCGCATTGTCGTGTTCAGGCAGATCCCGGACGATGTCGAAGCAGCAGTCCGGGTGCGCATGCGGCGCCAGTGCTACCTCCACGACACCCACCGGCGCTTTGGAATCGTGCTGGAGGAATCCGCGCTCCGCTCCCGCTTCGGCGACCCCTCGGTGATGGCAGCGCAGCTTGGACACCTGCTTCAGGTAGCTGCATTGCCGAACGTCAGCCTCGGTGTGATCCCCATGACCGCCGAAAGAGTCATGTGGCCCGTCGAAGGATTCTGGATCTACGACGACACCCAAGTGATCATCGAACTGGCGACCGCCCAGGTCACCGTGAAGCAGCCCAGCGAGATCGAGACGTACGCCCGCATGTTCGCCGAGCTGGCCAAACTGGCTTGCCACGGGCAGTCGGCGCGCGCCCTGATCGCGGAAGCCATCGCCGCGCTCGGGTGACTCCGCGCAAGCCCGTGCAAGTTCGTTGAGCCCGCTCTGACCTTGTTCTTACCGTCGTCAGCAGCAGTCCCCTTGAGCACCGAGCGAGAGGAAGTCTGAAATGACGACGATGCTGGGACCCTCCGTCGCCTTACGGCGCGGACGCGACCTCGTGAGTCCGGAGCTGTTCGAGCGACTCGCTGCGTTCTGCGCCGACGAGTACGGATACGAGCGCTCCACGGCCGACCACGTGATGGACCAGGCCATCGCGTTCGTGTACGTCCTCGGCAGTGAGAAGGCGTATGACCTCGCTCCGAGCCAGCAGGTCGACCCGGGCTGGCACACCTTCATGCTCCACACCCAGGAATACGCCGACTGGTGCCAGGCCCAGTTCGGCTTCTTCGTGCACCACGCCCCGAACTCCAAGGTCCGCACCCGGCCCCTGATGGTGTCCGCTGCGGACCGGATCAAGGCGGCCGGGTTCGCGGTGGACACGAAGCTGTGGGGCACGGCTGCCGAGTGCAACCAGTCCGCGTGCTGCGGCGACGGCCCCTGCTGCTGAACGGCAACGGTCCGGGCGTGGACAAGGCGCCCGGACCGTGCGTTCCACTGATGAGCAGGAATGACGTGGGCCTGACCGGACGAGGCCGGGTGACCGTGTTCGCGATGTTCGGCGTCGTCTTCGGCTACGCCACTCACCACCTTGACCAACGGCGCATCGGCGACGTGGCCGTGGTCGGCCCCCTGACCCCCGGGGTCGAGTGGGGCCGGCTCTGGCAGATGGCCCGCACCTGCGGCCGCCCGACGGCCACGGACCACGAGCTGGCCCAATGGATCCTCACGCAGGCCACCCGCTCGTTCGTCTGCGGAAGCGACCGCATCGCCCACTTCCAGGAACAGGACTGGAAACTGCAACCCGGCGGGAAGCGGGTCAGCTTCGATGCAACGTACGCCAACCGAGACCACCTGTGGACCGGAGTCCTCACCGTCGAAGGCCTCACCCCCGACCAGACAGCCGAAAGGCCGACCATCTACCACGCCTAGGCCGCTACCTCGGCTGCGCTGACAGCCCGGTCAGCCGAGATGACGGCGTGCGCCTTTGGAGAGGACCCGATGAGTGATCAGTACGAGTACATCCCCCACAGCCTCCTCAGCCGCCGTGTCCGCGACCTCGCGTCCGGTACTGAAGGGGTGCTGATGGCCGTCATCAACGAGAACGTCTCCGATACCGGTATCGAGCGCTGGGTGGAGCTGGCCTACATCCGGGGCGCCTCAGGCCGCGAATTCACCACCGCCGCCACCAACGTCGAACCCGCCCCAGACCAGCCCAGGACGGTCACCAGCCGCCGAGACCAGAGAAGCGCGTAGCGATCCGTCGCGCCAGTCGGCTCCCCCGGGCGCTCTGATCGACCTCTCGTGCCGGTAGTCGCGCCTCTGGCCCGGGATCGCGGATGTGGGGCCCGGATGCCCGGCCGGCCGAGCCCCGGCCCCTCGTCTCGTCGCTGAGGGAGCCGCTCCTCGCCTTTCTGCCCCGTGACCGTTCTTTTGGGGGTTTCCCGGCAGTCTTTCGGCTTTCCGGGGCGGGTCGGTCTGTCAAGGGTGGAGCGAAGCGACATCGCGAAGCGACGCGACCGAAGGGAGCGCCCTTGACAGGCCGGCACGACACGGAAGGACGATGGGACTGACGGGAAGCCCCCAACCCGCTCTGATCCGGTCCAAGGGGATCCCGTCCCCCGGCCACCCACCCTCACCCAAGGGGGCGGGTGGGCAGCCGCCGCCCCGCCCCCACCCCCTCGAGGGGGAGATAGCGGGCCCGTACCGCGAGCCCCCGCATGTCACGGCTGCGCTGCAAGCGTGGACGCCCCGGCCGGGGGTGGCGGGGGTCCTCGTAGAATCGCCGGGTGGATACGACCCTGGATGACCCCCTCGTCGGGCGCGTGCTCGACGGCCGCTACCGCGTCGACGCCCGTATCGCGGCCGGCGGAATGGCGACGGTCTACCGGGCCGTCGACACCCGGCTCGACCGGGTGCTCGCGCTGAAGATCATGCACCCGGACCTGGCCGCCGACGCCGCCTTCGTGGACCGTTTCATCCGCGAGGCGAAGTCCGTGGCCCGCCTGGCGCACCCGAACGTCGTGGCCGTCTTCGACCAGGGCACGGACGGGCCGTACACCTACCTCGCGATGGAGTACGTCTCCGGCTGCACCCTGCGCGACGTCCTGCGCGAGCGCGGTGCGCTCCAGCCGCGGGCCGCCCTGGACATCCTGGAGCCGGTCCTCGCCGCCCTCGGTACCGCCCACCGGGCCGGTTTCGTGCACCGGGACATGAAGCCCGAGAACGTCCTGATCGGCGACGACGGCAGCGTCAAGGTCGCCGACTTCGGCCTCGTCCGCTCCGTGGACTCGGCCACCAACACCACCGGCTCCGTCCTCGGCACCGTCTCCTACCTCGCGCCCGAGCAGATCGAGGACGGGATCACCGACACCCGCGTGGACGTCTACGCCTGCGGTGTCGTCCTGTACGAGATGCTCACCGGTTCCAAGCCGCACACCGGCGGCACCCCCGCCCAGGTGCTGTACCAGCACCTCAACGAGGACGTTCCGCCCCCGTCGGCCGCCGTCCCCGGCCTGCCCGCCGCGCTCGACGGGCTGGTCGCGCACGCCGCCGCGCGCAGCCCCGAGCTGCGCCCGTACGACGCCGCCGCCCTGCTCGGCCTGACCCGGGAGGCCCGGGAGCGGCTGAGCGAGGCCGAGCTGGACGCCGTACCGCCGCAGGCGCGGGCGCAGGAGCGGTCCGCCGCCGAGGACCGCACCAGCGTGATCCCGCGGCCGGTGGGGCAGAGCCAGCCCGTGCACCACACCTCCCGGCTGGAGCGCCCGCCGGCCCCCGAGCCGCAGCCGCCGGCGCCGGCTGCGGGACGGGCGCCGCGGCGCGGCGTGTTCCTCGTCATCGCCGCCGTCCTGCTCGTCCTCGGCATCGGCGGCGGTGTCTGGTACATCAACTCCGGCCAGTTCACCAAGGTCCCCAACCTCCTCGGCAAGACGGAGGCCCAGGCCCGCGACGAGCTGTCGGCCGCCGGCCTGGGCGTCAAGAAGGTCGACCGGAAGTTCAGCGAGGCCTTCGATCGCGGGACGGTCATGGAGACCAGCCCCGGCGGCGGCAAGCAGATCCGCGGCAACGGCGCGGTCGTCCTCACCGTCTCGCGGGGTCCCGAGGTCGTCAGCGTGCCCGACCTGAAGGGCAGGCCGCTGGAGGAGGCGAAGGAGGAGCTGACGAAGGCGGGGCTGGCGCCCGGCATCGTCACGCAGGCCTTCAGCCAGGACGTCGCCCAGGGCTCGGTGATCAGCACCGACCCGGCGGGCGGCCAGAAGCGGGCGCCCGACTCGGCGGTCGCGCTCCTGGTCAGCAAGGGACGCCCCGTGCAGGTCCCGAGCGTGACGGGCAAGTCCGCGGACCAGGCCCGGGCCGCGCTGGAGGCGCTCGGCCTGAAGGCCGAGACGGCCCCCGAGCAGGTGAACTCCCCCTCGCCGGCCGGTACGGTCGCCAACCAGTCGGCCGCCGCCGGCACCCAGGCCGCCGCGGGCGACACGGTCACGCTGACCCTGTCGAAGGGCCCCCGCCAGGTGCAGGTCCCGAACGTCGCCGGCCAGGACGTGGAGGTGGCCCGCAAGACGCTGGAAGCCCTGGGCTTCAAGGTCAAGGTGGACCGCCCCTTCCTCTCCTTCAGCAACACCGTGGACACCCAGTCGGTGCCCGCCGGCCAGAGCGCGCCCGAGGGCAGCACGATCACCGTCAAGACCAAGGGACTCTGAGCTCCAGTGACACGCAATCCCGTGGGCGGGCACGTGCCCGTCGCCGGCGGGCTGGCCTCGGTCGGCCTCACCTACGCCCGTGAGATGGGCGCGGAGGCCGTGCAGGTCTTCGTCGCCAACCCGCGCGGCTGGGCCACCCCGACCGGCAATCCGGCGCAGGACGAGCTGTTCCGCGCCCAGTGCGCCGAGGAGTCGATCCCGGCGTACGTGCACGCCCCGTACTTGATCAACTTCGGCTCGCACACCGAGGCGACCGTCGAGAAGTCCGTGGAGTCCCTGCGCCACTCGCTGCGGCGGGGCCGGGAGATCGGCGCCCTCGGGGTGGTCGTGCACACCGGCTCGGCCACCGGGGGCCGCCCGCGCGAGGCGGCGTACGCGCAGGTCAGGGAGCACATGCTGCCGCTGCTGGACGAGCTGACGCACGACGACGACCCCTTCCTGCTGCTGGAGTCCACGGCGGGGCAGGGCTCCTCGCTGTGCTCGCGCACCTGGGACTTCGGCCCGTACTTCGAGGCGCTCGACCACCACCCGAAGCTCGGCATCTGCCTGGACACGTGCCACATCTTCGCGGCCGGGCACGACCTCGCCGAGCCGGGCGGCACCAAGCAGACGCTGGACCTGCTGGTGGAGACGGTGGGCGCGGGCCGGCTGAAGCTGATCCACGCCAACGACTCCAAGGAGGGCGTCGGCGCCCACAAGGACCGCCACGCCAACATCGGGCAGGGCCACATCGGCCGGGAGGCGTTCGCGGAGCTGTTCTCGCACCCGGAGATGGACGGCGTACCGCTGATCATCGAGACGCCGGGCGGCAAGGAGGGGCACGCGGCCGACGTGGCGCTGCTGAAGGAGCTCCGCGACCTCCACTGACCCCTTGAAGATCTCTTGAGGAATACCCCAGGGGGGTATACGGTTCTGTCATACCGGCGGGACCGCTACCAGGCGTTCCCCTCAGGCTTTCGGGGGTTGTCATGGAGCACGAGCACCAGCACCACGAGCACCACGAGCACGGAAACCACGCACACCACCAGCACCACAGCAGCGGATCCGAACACCAGGGCCACGAGGGCCACGAGGGCCACAGCGAACACCAGGGCCACGACGCCCACGTCGGCCACGACACCCACAGCGCCCACGCCGGCCACACCCCCGGCGGCAAGGTCAGCTGGGGCATGGCGGCCCGGGCGACCCTGCACTGCCTCACCGGCTGCGCCATCGGCGAGGTGCTCGGCATGATCATCGGCACCGCGCTGGGCTGGGGGAACGTCGCGACGATGATCCTGGCGATCATCCTCGCCTTCTTCTTCGGCTACGCGCTCACCCTGCGCGGGATCCTCGCCGCCGGCGTGGACCTCCGCTCGGCCATTCGGGTGGCGCTGGCCGCGGACACCCTGTCGATCGCGGTCATGGAGCTGGTCGACAACGGGGTGATCGCCCTGTGGCCCGGCGCGATGGACGCCCACCTGTCGGACCCGCTGTTCTGGACGGTGCTGGCGATCGCGCTCGTCGTCGCCTTCGTACTGACCACCCCGGTCAACAAGTGGATGATCGGCCGCGGCAAGGGCCACGCCGTCGTCCACCAGTACCACCACTGAAGCGCGATACCACCAGGGGGTACCCGCCCGGGGGGGGGGGGGGGGGGGGGGGGGGGGGGGGGGGGGGGTGTTGTGGTGGGGGGGGGGGGGGGTCCCCTTCTAGGGCGGCGGACGGGTTTTGTGTGGGATTCCTTCCACGACACCCACA
>NZ_JBWKEZ010000100.1:0-23771 GCF_056434525.1 Streptomyces sp. NPDC044002 | reverse complement strand
TACTGCAGGGGGGACCCTGTGGGAGAGTAGGACGCCGCCGAACAATCATTGTGGGAAAGCCCCGCACCTTCTGGTGCGGGGCTTTTCTGCGTTTAGGGTTCGGTCATGGATATGGCGGATGTGGCCGAGGTGGCTACGCCGGTTACCTTGCTGATTCCCGTACCCGGCAGCCCTGGACCGGGCGACAGCTCCAACGGATATCGCGTTGACCTGCAGTGAGACGGGCGTTTGGATTCGGTGCATGGAACAGCATGTGATCCGGCCCGTGCGGGCCGACGAATGGCAGAAGGTCAAGGAACTGCGGCTGGCCGCGCTGAGTGATCCGGCGGCGCCCGTGGCGTTCCTGGAGACCGTTGAGGAGGCCGCTGCCAAGCCCGACGGGTTCTGGCAGGACCGGGCGGCCGGGGCGGCGGAGGGCGTGCACGTGCGGCAGTTCGTCGCCGAGGCGCCTGACGGGCAGTGGGACGGGTCCGTCACCGTGTTCATCGAGGCCGAAGGCGACCGTGACTTCCTCGAGCAGGTCATCGCGGCCGACCAGGGGCATGTCGTCGGGGTGTTCGTGCGTCCCGGGCAGCGGGGGAGCGGGCTGACCGACGCGCTGTTCGCGGCGGCCCTGGAGTGGGTGTGGGCGCGGGAGGAGCCGGTGCTGGACCGCGTACGGCTCTTCGTGCACGAGCACAACGAGCGGGCCGGCGGCTTCTACCGGCGGTTCGGGTTCAGGGCGAGCGGGCTGGTGATCCCCAAGCCGGGCGACCCGACCGCGAAGGAGCACGAGTACGTGATCGACCGCCCCTAGCGGGCGTCGGCGGGCCACTCCGGCCAGCGGGAGCGGGCCTGTTCGCGGCTGCGGCAGAGGGCTAGGAGGGGGAGGGCGTCGTCCTCCAGGAGGTCCGGGAGCCGGGGGACGGGGGCGACGGCCGCCACGTCCTCCAGGACCAGGGTCAGTGGTGGGTCGAGCCGGCCGTGGGATGACCGTGCGGCCATGCGGCGGCCGTGCTCGACCACGTCTGCGGCGAGGGCGGTGAGGAGGGGCATCGCACCCGGGTGGGTGCGGGGGTCCTCCAGGGGTTCACCCAGCACGTAGAGGGTGCCCCCTTCGGCGGCGAACGATGCCAGGGTGAGCGAATCCGTGCGGTTCGGTTTGCAGGCCTCGCGGATGTGGACCGAGGTCAGGCAGGACAGGGCGCGGGCCGTCAGCTGCTGGGCCTGGTCGCGGCGTTCGGGGTGGGCGGTGAGCGCGCTTTCGAGCTCGCCGGCGCTTCCGGGGGCCGCCTGGGGGTGGGTACGCAGGAGGCGTACGGGGTCCTGGGCGGCGGTGCCCTGGGCCCAGCGGGCCAGCTGCTTGAACGGGAGGCCGTCGAGGGCGGCGGCCTGCAGCCAGCTGCGCAGGAGGGTCTCGGCGGTGTCCGCGAGGGCGCCGTCCATGCGGGCCTGGGGGCGTACGGGGGCCAGCAGGGCGACCGCCCGGGCGGCGGCGGTGTCGCGGTCGGCGCAGCCGTCGGCGGGGTTCCAGTGCATGCGGGCCGGGGTGTCGCACAGGTGCGAGGGGTCGTAGAGGAGGACCGGGCCGAGCTTCGCCCGGGCGTCCTTGGTCTCCGCCCACAGGGCGGGGGAGGAGGTGACCACCAGGGCGGCGCCCTCCGCGGCCGAGAGGGCCTGGGCGGCGAGGCGGTGGCGTTCGGCCGGGTCGGCGTAGGCGAGGCGGGGGGCCGGGGCGGAGGCGGCGGGCCTCGCCGGGGCGTAGCCGAAGCCGTAGCGGTAGGCGTCCCCGGCCGGAGCCGGGGTGCTGCCGAGGGACGTGTACCGGGCCGGGGTCGGCTTCCGGGGCGGGGCGCCGGGTGCGGGTGCTGGTGCGGAGACCGGGGCGTGTGCGGCTGCGGCGGTTTCTGCCGGGGCGTGGGGCTGTGTCCGGGCCGGCCCGGGGATGGTGGCGCGGTCGGCGGCCGGGGCGTTGCCCGCGGCTGACGCCGGCGTCGAGGCGGGTTCCGGGCCCGGTGCGGAGGCCGGTGCCCGGTCGGGGAGTCGGCCCGGGGTGCGGGTGCGGCCCGCGCTCCGGCTCTCGTCCGGGGCGGGGGCCGGTGCCGCGTCGGCGCGGGGTGCGTCGGTTTCCGGGGCCTGGTCGTGGTGGTGCTTGGCTCGGGTGCGGCGGGCCTTCGTGCGGGCCACGACGCCCAGGGTGAAGATCGTGAGGACCAGCAGGACCAGGAGCTGGCTGATGAAGAGGCCCCAGAACAGGCCCCATCCGGAGAGCGCCGCGGGGTCCGTGTCGGGCCAGGCGCCGGGGATGTCGTGGGGTTGCGTTATCAGGGCGCGGACGGCCCCCGGGGTGCGGGTGAAGGTGACGTTGGACGGCCAGGAGCCCTTGGTGAAGAGGGCCGCGAGGCCGGTGGCGGACCAGACCAGGACGGCGAGGCCGAGGAGGAAGGCCAGGAGGCCGACGAGGACCCCGTCGGGGACGCCGCCGGCTCGGGCGGGGGGCTCCGTACGTCTCGCGTCGGGCATGGTCAGGCCACCGTGGTCGCTGATCCGGGGCCGGAGCCCCGCTGGCGTTCGATGTACAGGGCTCGTTCCTCCGCTTCGAGTTCGGCGGCCAGCAGGTCGTCGGGGAGCTGCTGGGGGGAGGAGGACTCGGTCATCGCGCGGTCGGTGTAGACGAGGGGGCGTTCGGTTTCGGTGATCAGGTGTTTGACGACCTGGACGTTGCCGTTGACGTCCCAGACGGCGATGCCGGGGGTGAGGGTCGGGATGATTTCGACCGCCCATCGGGGGAGGCCCAGGACGCGGCCCGTGGCGCGGGCTTCGTCCGCCTTCTGGGCGTAGATGGTGCGGGTCGAGGCCATCTTGAGGATGGCCGCGGCCTCGCGGGCCGCCGCGCCGTCGACGACGTCGGAGAGGTGGTGGACGACGGCGACGAAGGACAGGCCGAGGCGGCGGCCGAACTTCAGGAGGCGCTGGAAGAGCTGGGCGACGAAGGGGCTGTTGATGATGTGCCAGGCCTCTTCGACGAGGAAGATGCGCTTCTTGCGGTCCGGCCGGATCCAGGTGTGTTCCAGCCACACGCCGACGATCGCCATGAGGATGGGCATGGCGATGGAGTTGCGGTCGATGTGGGAGAGGTCGAAGACGATCAGCGGGGCGTCGAGGTCGATGCCGACCGTCGTGGGGCCGTCGAACATGCCGCGGAGGTCGCCGTCGACGAGGCGGTCGAGGACGAGGGCGACGTCGAGGCCCCAGGCCCGGACGTCGTCTATGTCGACGTTCATGGCCTGGGCGGATTCGGCTTCGGGGTGGCGGAGCTGTTCGACGATGTCGGTGAGGACGGGCTGGCGGTCCGTGATGGTGTCGACGACGTAGGCGTGGGCGACCTTGAGGGCGAAGCCGGAGCGTTCGTCGAGGCCGTGGCCCATGGCGACTTCGATGATGGTGCGGAGCAGCGCGAGCTGTCCGGTCGTGGTGATCGCCGGGTCGAGGGGGTTGAGGCGGATCCCGTCGTCGTTGGCGGCGATGGGGTCCAGGCGGATGGGGGTTATCCCCAGCTGCTGGGCGATGAGGTTCCACTCGCCGACGCCGTCCTCGCCCTGGGCGTCGAGGACGACGACCTGTCGGTCGCGGAAGCGGAGCTGGCGCAGGACGTAGGTCTTTTCGAGGGCTGATTTTCCGTTTCCGGATTCGCCCAGGACCAGCCAGTGGGGGGCCGGGAGCTGCTGGCCGTAGAGCTGGAAGGGGTCGTAGATGTAGCCCTTGCCGCTGTAGACCTCGCGGCCGATGATCACGCCGGAGTCGCCGAGGCCGGGGGCGGCGGTGGGCAGGTAGACGGCCTGGGCCTGGCCGGTGGAGGTGCGTACGGGCAGCCGGGTGGTCTCGACCTTGCCGAAGAGGAAGCTGGTGAAGGCGTCCGTCAGCGCGGACATGGGATCTCGCATGGCGGCTTTTCCCTTCCAGCTAGCGTCGGATGCCGGTGGCGAACGGCAAGGTGTTGACGAAGGCGCGGTGGTGCTCGCGGTCGCACCATTCGAGCTTCAGGTAGGACTTGCCGGCGGAGGCGCGGATGGTGCGCTTGTCGCGGGCGAGGGCTTCGGGTGAACGCGAGGACACCGTGATGTACCCGACGAGGTTGACTCCGGCAGCGCCGCTGGCGAGATCTTCACCCCTCTGGTCGAGGCGGCCGTGGGCGGCGATGTCCCGGGGGTCGACGGTTCGGTTCATCTTGGCGGCGCGGGAGGCGTCGGCTTCGTCGTTGGTCTTCTCGGTGAGCATGCGCTCGATGGCGATCTCGGTGGGTTCGAGGTCCATGGTGACGGCGACGGTGCGGATGACGTCCGGGGTGTGGACGAGGAGGGGGGCGAGGAAGTTCACGCCGACGGGGGTCATCGGCCACTCCTTCACCCAGGCGGTGGCGTGGCACCAGGGGGCTCGGGTGGAGGATTCGCGGGTCTTGGCCTGGAGGTAGGTGGGCTCCACGGCGTCGAGCTCTGCGGGCCAGGCATTGCGCTTGGTCATGGCCTGGATGTGGTCGATCGGGTGGTCCGGATCGTACATGGAGTGCACGAGGGAGGACAGGCGTCCCTGGCCGAGGGGCTGGCGGACGCGGATGTCGGCTTCGGCGAGGCGGGCGCAGATGTCGGTGAGCTCGCGGGCCATGACGATGGCGAGGCCGGCGTCGCGGTCGAGTTTGCGGCCCTTGGTGCTGCCGGCGCGGGCGATGGTGTTGGCCTCGGCGGCGAGCTCGCGGGTGTAGTGCATGCAGGCGACGAGGTAGGCGCGGTGCTGCTCCGAGGAGGTGGAGACCATCGACTGGAGCTGGTCGTAGGAGTCGCGCAGCCAGGTGGGGGCCGTGGTGTCTCCGCGCTGGGCGACGTCCTTGGCGTGGGCGTCGGGGTCGGCGGGGAGGGTGCGGGCGAGCATCTGGAGGCGGGTGACGAAGCCGTCGCCGTTGGCGACGTGCTTGAGGAGGGTGCCGAAGCGGTCGACGAGGGCTTCCTGGTCCTCGCTGTCGCGCAGGCCGACGCCGGGGCCTTCGATCTCGATGGCGGCCGTGACGGTTCTGCGGTCGGCGTGGAGGAGGACGGCGATCTCGTCGGGGCCGAAGGGGGCGGCGAGCCAGTTGATGCGGCCGATGCCGGGGGGCGGGCCGATCTCGACCTCGCGGCCGTCGGCGGCGCGGGTGCCGGCTTCGACGGCGCCGGAGCGGTAGGTGGTGCCGCGGCGCAGGGTGCGCTTGTAGCTGCGGCTGATCTCGAACCACCGGTAGAAGGTGCGGCCCTTGTAGGGGACGTACACGGCGGCGAGGGCGAGCAGCGGGAAGCCGACGAGGCTCACGATGCGGAGGGTGAGGTCGGGGACGAGCAGGCCGCTCATCATGCCGAAGAAGGCGCCGGTGATGATCAGTGCGATTTCGCCGGTTTCGCGGTTCTTGCCGACGATCGCGTTCGGCCGGGCCCGGCCGATGAGATACGTGCGGCGGGGCGCGACCGGGTGGAGCTGGTGGGACTGGGTCGTCAACGCCCGTCACCTCCTGTGTTCCTCGTACTCGAGCCAGTGCGGGGCGGGGGCGCGACGGAGGGGACACTTCCGCCGCCGGACCCGTTGCCGGAGCGGCGGCTGCTGTGGGCGGCCATGCCTCCGGAGATCTGGTTGGCGTCGCCGCCGCCGGAGCCGCCGCTCGCGCGGTGTGCGCCGCCGCGGCTGCTGTGGGTCTTGATGCCCTGGGAGACGAGGGAGGCCGGGGAGCTGATGACGGCTGCGGCCTGGGCGCCGTCGGTGGCCTGCTTGCGGTTGGAGCGGGCGGAGGCGATCTCGTCGCCGAAGCCGGGTACGAAGCGGTAGATCATCGCGGAGGCGAAGATCGCCAGGAGGATGATGGCGAGGCCGGAGACGACGGCGGAGAAGGCGTTGGGGCCCTTGTCGCCGGCGAGGGCGCCGGCGAGGCCGAGGACGATCACGATGACCGGCTTCACGAGGATGACGGCGATCATGATGCCGGCCCAGCGGCGGACGTGGCCCCACATGTTGCGGTCGACGAGTCCGGCGTAGACGACGGTGCCGAGGAGGGCGCCGACGTAGAGGAGGGCGGCGCGGATGACGAGCTCCAGCCAGAGGACGCCGGCGGCGAGGACGGTGACGAGGGCGACGACGATCAGCATGATCGGGCCGCCGCCGATGTCGTCGCCCTTTTTGAGGGCCTCGGAGAAGGAGCCGAAGAAGACGTCGGTCTGGCTGCCGGTGGCGGAGGCGATGACCTCGGTGATGCCGTCGGTGGCGGAGACGACGGTGTAGAGGATCAGGGGGGTGAAGGCGGAGGCGAGGACGGTCAGCCAGAGGAAGCCGATGGCTTCGGAGAGGGCGGTGCTGAGGGGGACGCCGCGGATGGCGCGCTTGGCGACGGCCAGGAGCCAGAGGACGAGGGTCAGGACGGTGGAGGCGGCGAAGACGACGGCGTACTGCTGGAGGAAGGCGGCGTTGGTGAAGTCGACGTTGGCGGTGGACTTCACGGCTTCGCTGAGTTTGCCTACGATCCAGGCGGCGGCGTCGGCGCAGCCTTTTGCCAGGGAGGCGAGGGGGTTGATGGCGTCGGTGCCGGGGTCGCCCGGAGTCAGGCCGGTGCGCGGCGCGCCGCTGGACGCGGGGCCGTTGCCGTTCTCGCAGTAGTCCCTCGCGGGGGCCTTGATGAGTTCGCAGGGGTTGTTGCTGGCCTGCGGGGTTCCCGTGGGTGTCGCTCCGGGGGTTGCTCCGGGCGTCGCCTGGGTGCTGGGGGGCGGGGTCGGTGCGGCCATCGCACGGGTCGCGAGGAGCAGGAGGGTGGTGTGGACGGCTGCGACGGCGCCGGTGAGGGAGATGCCGCGGCGGATGTCAGCGCGCATAGGTGAGGCCTCCGAACTGCGACACGGCTGCGGACATGTCCTCGGCCGATGAGGCCATCTGGTCGCGGCCGACCGGGGTCGGGCCGTCCTTCTGCGTGAAGTTCGAGACCCACCAGTCGTTGTTGATCCACCGGAGTT
The DNA here is from genome assembly GCF_056434525.1 of Streptomyces sp. NPDC044002. Taxonomy (NCBI): domain Bacteria; kingdom Bacillati; phylum Actinomycetota; class Actinomycetes; order Kitasatosporales; family Streptomycetaceae; genus Streptomyces; species Streptomyces sp. NPDC044002. Next base: position 16,773 of record NZ_JBWKEZ010000100.1, on the reverse strand, counting down.
CGAACGTGTATGTGTACCAGCCCTCGGAGACCGGGGTCTTGGATCCTTCGCCCGCGAGGCCGAAGAGGGACGAGGACCAGACGGAGACGGTTGCGGTGTCACCGTCGATCTTCTCGGTCTTGGTGCCGGCCGGGTTCGTGCGGGAGACGAACAGCATGCCCTTGGGCGCTTTGCCACCGGCTTCCAGGCCGATCCGTCCGAGGAACGCCGGGTCGGAGTAGAGCCGGTCGAGTTCGGCGAGGCGTGCCACTGCGGTGTCGGGCGTGTAGACGGCCTGGGCGATCGTCTTCCTGCGGGTGGCGTCGAACATGCCGTCGGAACCGAGCGCCACCGCGTAGTTGGCGGCCGCCGACTGGGCGCCCTGTTCGTCGTGGGCGAAGCCCTTGGGGATGCCGGCCGTTTTGGTGGTGACCGGGGTGGTGCCCGTGGGGGCCGTTGAGGTGGTGTCCGGGGCCTTGTCCGAGGTGGTGGTGTCCTGGGTGTCGCCCGAGCGGTTGGCGAAGGCGATGGCGGCGATGAGCAGGACGACGACCCCGACGACCGTGATGAGGCCGCGGGAGGAGCGGGGGGTGCGGCGGGGGCCGCCGTACGGGTCGGAGGGCGGGTCGGGGAGGCGGGTGCGGGTCTGGCCCGTGCCGCCGACCTCGGCGTGGCCGGTGCCGCCGCCGTACTGGTCGTCGTTGCTCATTGCGTGTCCGCCCCCTCCGCGTCGTACGACGGTAGCGCTCGTTCCCGCTCAGGCGCGGTGTGGTGATTCCTCATCAGGGTGCGGCCGGGTGCTGCGGTCCGGCTAGACGGCCATCCCGTAGACGATCGTGAAGAGGGTGCCGAGGGAGCCGATGATGAAGACTCCGGTGAGGCCGGCCACGATCAGGCCCTTGCCCTGTTCCGCGCTGAAGGTGTCGCGCAGGGCGGTCGCGCCGATGCGCTGCTTGGCGGCGCCCCAGATGGCGATGCCGAGGCAGAGGAGGATCGCTACGGCCATGACCACCTCGATCATGACCTTCGCTTCGTTGCCGAGACTGCCGAACGGCCCCCAGTTCGGGGCGATTCCGCCGATGATGGTGGTGATGTCGCCCTTTTCGGCTGCCAGGATCATGTAACTCACCGCCCCTGTATGGGTAGTTCCGGTAGCCCGTGCCCGACGGCAGGGGTCACGCCCTATCTTCGCTGATGAAACCGGCGCCGTCGCCGACTTGGCCGGTCTCTTTACCCGTTCTCTCGGCCCGCGCCCCGTATGCGCACCCTGAGCAGGTCACTCTGTGTATCACGGGGGGTGACCCCGGGCAATGATTGTCGGCCCGGTGTGCGCGGGGCCGTGTGAGGGGCGGCCGTTCGGGCTAATGGGGGGAGGCCGGGGCGGCGGGGGAGCGTACGGGGGCGTGAGGGGCGCACGGGTGCTGTGCGGGCGCCGGGGGCTGGGCCTTCCTGCCGGTGACGGGGTGTTACGCGGCCCAGTGGGCGGGGCGGGTGAGGTGCGGGGGGATGCGGGTGTCGGGGGTGCCCCGGGCGGCGTTGACCTGGGCCTGGGTGAGGAAGAGGGTGTCGCGCAGGTCGGCTCCGCGCAGGTCGGCGTCGCGGAAGTCCGTGCCGATCAGGTCGGCTCCGCGCAGGTCGGCGCGGCTGAGGTCGGCGGCGATCAGGTAGGCGCCGCGCAGGTTGGCTCCGCGGAGGTCGGCGCCGGAGAGGCGGGCGCCCATGAGGTCGGCGCCGCGGTGGTTCTTCTTGCGGCCGGGGGTCTTGGCGCGGACCAGCTCGCTCGTCTTGAGGAGGAGGGCGTTGACCTCCTGGCGCAGGGCGGGGACGTCGAGGGCGGTGAGGGTGGCGGCGTCGGCGCGGGTGAGGGCCTCGGTCTTGGCGAGGGCGGTGCGCAGGGCGGGGTGGACGGGGGCGGCCGCGGGGCGGGTGAGGGCTTCGGCGGTGTAGAAGAGCAGCTCGTGCAGCTGCCGCATGACGGGGAAGGCCTCGAACATCGCCTCGCGGGTCTCGGGGTGGGTGCGCCAGTCGCGTCCCTCGAAGGTGACCTGGGAGATCTGCTGTCCCGCGCCGAAGCAGTCGAAGACGGTGCAGCCCTGGAAGCCCTGGTCGCGCAGCCGGGTGTGGATGCCGCAGCGGAAGTCCTGCCGGAGGTTCTTGCAGGGGGTGCCGGCGGCCTTGTTCACGGCGAAGTCGGCGGACTTGGCGAAGGGCAGGGCGACGCAGCACAGGGCGAAGCAGTTCGAGCAGTCGGCCTGGAGGAGGGGGAGTGCGGTGGTGGACACCCCTTCATTGTCCCCGGAGTCCCTTGATCCGTGTGGCGGGGGCGGGGAGCATCGCGTGCATGACAGAAGTGATCGCAGTTGCCGTCATCACCCTGCTCGCCGTGATCAGTCCCGGTGCGGACTTCGCGATGGTGGTCAGGAACAGTTATCTGTACGGGCGCCCCACGGGTCTGTTCGCGGCGGCGGGGGTCGCGGCCGGGGTGCTGGTGCACGTGTCGTACACGATGCTCGGGGTGGGTCTGCTGATCGCCTCGTCGACCGCCCTGTTCACGGCGATCAAGCTGGCGGGCGCGGCGTACCTGGTGTGGATCGGGATCCGTACGTTCCGGGCGCGGGCGGAGCTGACGGTGGACCTGGAGTCGGGGCCGGCGCTGACGCGGGTGGGGGCGCTGCGGTCGGGGTTCCTGACGAACGTGCTGAATCCGAAGACGACGCTGTTCGTGGTGTCTACGTTCACGCAGGTGGTCGACCCGGGGACGTCCGGGTGGCAGCAGGCGGGGTACGGGCTGTTCATGGCGGCGGCGCACCTGGTGTGGTTCGGGGCGGTGGCGCTGTTCTTCTCCAACTCGCGGCTGCGGGAGCGGATGCTGAAGGCGCAGAAGGCGCTGAACCGGGCGATCGGGTCGGTGCTGGTGGGGCTGGGGGTCGGGCTGGGCTTCGCGCGCTGAGTCGTCGGGAGGGCTGGTGCCCGGGGTTACCTGTGGGTAACGTGCGGCGGCATGGATGCTGAAGACGGGTTCTACGAGCGGCTCGGCGAAGGCCGCTTCCTCGCCACCGAGGCGACGCGCGGGCCGTGGGACCCGGGCTCCCAGCACGCCGGGCCGCCGGCCGCCCTGCTCGGGCGGGCCGTCGAGGAGCGGCCGGGGGCGCGGGCCGACATGCGGATCGCCCGCATCACGTACGAGATCCTGCGCCCGGTGCCGATCGGGGAGCTGGAGGTGACCACCTCGGTGCTGCGGTCCGGGCGCGGCACGGAGGTGGTCGAGGCGGCGCTGGCCCCGGCGGGCGGGGCCCCGGTGATGCTGGCGCGGGCGCTGCGGATCCGGGTGGCCGGGGAGCCGGTGCCGGCGGTGGTCCCGGCGGCGGTGCTGCCGCCGCCGGGGGAGGTGGGGGTGACGCCGTTCTTCCCGGTGCCGTGGGAGACGGGCTACCACTCCTCGGTGGAGACCCGGTTCACGGAGGGCGCCTTCGTCGAGCCGGGGCCGGGGACCTGCTGGATGCGGATGCGGGTGCCGCTGGTGGCGGGGGAGGAGGTCCGGCCGCTGGACCGGGTGCTGGTGGCGGCCGACTCTGGGAACGGGATCAGCGCGGTGATGGACTTCGGCCGGTTCGTCTTCGTCAACGGCGACCTCACCGTCCACCTGCACCGCCATCCGGTGGGGGAGTGGGTGTGCGTGGAGGCCCGTACGAGCGTGGACGCGGCCGGGATCGGCCTCGCGGACTCCCGCCTGCACGACGAGAAGGGGCCGATCGGGCGGGGGGCGCAGAGCCTGTTCGTGGCCGAGCGCTGAGCCGTCCCACGTGCCGGCCGTGCATGTCACCGAGTCAACCCCCGTTCGGTTGCCGGGAGTCGGTATGGCAGGCTCGGGGGGATGGAGGCGCTCAGGGACACCGATCCCGCTCACATAGGCAGCCACGTGCTGCTTGCCCGGCTCGGGGCCGGTGGAATGGGGCAGGTCTACCTCGGGCGGTCGCCCGGCGGACGGCTCGTGGCCGTCAAGGTGGTGCGCGAGGAGATCACCGGGCATCCGGAGGCGCTGGCCCGTTTCCGGCGGGAGGCCCATACGGTGAGGGCCGTGCGGTCGGCGTACACGGCCAACCTGATCGACGCCTCGCTGGAGGCGGCTCCGTTCTGGCTGGCGACCGAGTACGTGGCGGGCCCCACGCTCGGTAATGCGATCGGCGCGCGCGGTGCGTTGCCCGTGCAGACGTGCCGGCGTCTGGGAGCGGCACTGGCCGAGGGCCTGGCGAGCGTCCACGCGTACGGGGTGACCCACCGGGACCTCAAGCCGCAGAACGTCATCCTCGGCGCGCAGGGGCCGCAGCTGATCGACTTCGGCATCGCGCGCGGGGTCGGCGCGACGGCCCTCACGCAGGACGGTCAGGCGCCGGGCACCCCTGGGTACACCGCCCCGGAGGTGCTGCTCGGGGGCGAGACCGGAGCCGCGGCCGATGTGTTCGCGCTCGGTGCGACGCTCGCGTACGCGGCTACCGGCCGCCCGCCGTTCGGGACCGGGGTGGCCTCGACCGTGGGCTACCGGGCGGTGCACGAGCCGGTCGACGTGGCCGGCGTGGAGCCGGGCCTGGCGGCGCTGATCGAGGCCTGCGTGGCGAAGGATCCGGCCGAGAGGCCGGATCCTTCGGAGGTCATACGGCGGTGCGGAGTGCGGGACGCGCTGGTGGACGACCCCGTGTACACGGCGCTGCTGGCGCTCGGGGAGCCGGTGCCGCTGCACGAGATGCGTACGCAGGGCCCGGGGTACCCGTACGTACCGACGCAGTCTGCAGCCACAGTGGCGGCGGCGCGTCGTGCGGGTCGTCCTGCGGTGTGGGCCGCCGCTGGAGTGGCGGTGCTCGCCGCACTCGCGCTGGCTGCCTGGAAGCTCCTTCCGCTCGACGGCGCCGGCGGCCAGGGGGAGCAGGCCCGGGGTGGCTCCAAGGGCGTCACGGGCTCGCCCGCGCAGAGCCCGGCGGCCCCGGCCTCCGGTGGTGGAGCGTCCACGCCCGGCGCGCCCAAGCCCCCGGCCGAGTACATCGAGGGCAACCAGATCTCGCACTACTTCTGGAAGCCCTCGGCGGATCCGGCCCTGGCCGTCCATGGAGTGGGCCTGTGCAACATCTCGGCGGACAAGAAGCCGCCCGGCGCCGACATGCAGACGTCCGCCAAGGTCACGGGCGACTCGGTGACCATCGAGATGCGGATCAAGTACGCGGAGATGAGCCCGACCAAGCACGAGCCGTACTACGTGTCGGTGGCCGTCAGGGCCCCCCATGACCTGGACAGGTCGGGCAAGCCGTTCAAGGTGGACAACAAGGCGGTCGGGTTCACGAGCAAGCCGATCGACATCTACGGGAACTGGCCCTCCGGGGAGTTCCTGACCCTCAAGTACCCGGACGACTTCGCGGATCACATCAACGGCAAGACGTACCCCGCCGTGCCCCTGACGAACGACCCGGGGGACTGGACGCTGGTCTTCTATCACGTCGAGGATGACCCCCAGAAGTACGAGAGCATCAACTGCTCGGGCTTCCGAGTGGGGTAGTCCGGTCAACGACACGGGCAGTTCGCACGTGAAAGCGGATGGGATGGGGGAGTGTTGACGGATGCGCAGATTCTGGATGGTCGGGGGGATCGGGTTCGGGCTCTGTCTGGGCTTCCTCGTGCTCATCGTGGTGGGGACCTACTCGGCCGCGGCCGGCCTCGTGGGCGGTGCGGCCGGGCGGCCGCTCGGGCTCGCCAAGGGCGCGGTGCCGCAGCAGTACCAGGGTCTCGTGCAGAAGTGGGGCACGCTGTGTCCCGCGCTCACACCCGCGTTGCTGGCGGCCCAGCTCTACTCGGAGAGCGGCTGGGACCCGCGTGCGGTCAGTCCGGCGGACGCCCGTGGGATCGCGCAGTTCATTCCGGGCACTTGGGCGGGCCACGGGATCGACGGTGACGGTGACGGGGACCGGGACATCTGGGATCCCAACGATGCGATCCCGTCGGCCGCCTCGTACGACTGCCAGTTGGCCAAGGACGTCGCGCGTGTTCCGGGTGACGCGACGTCGAACATGTTCGCGGCCTACAACGCGGGCGCGTACGCGGTCATCAAGTACGGCGGGGTGCCTCCGTACAAGGAGACCCAGGGGTACGTGAAGTCGATCACCGACCTGGCGAAGAGTTTCGAACGGCCCGTCGGCAGGGTCGCGCCCGCCCAGCAGGCCGCCGGGGCCGTGTACTTCGCGCAGAAGCAGCTCGGGACGCCGTACCTGTGGGGTGGGGACGGGACGGCCGCGGACAACGGGCGGTTCGACTGTTCCGGGCTGACCAAGGCGGCGTACGAGAGCGTCGGCATCGAGCTGCCGCGCGTGGCGACCGACCAGTACAACGCCGGGTCGCATCCCTCCCGAGCGGAACTCCTTCCCGGCGACCTGGTGTTCTTCTCCGATGATCTGACGAACTCTCGGGCGATCCGGCACGTCGGGCTGTACGTGGGCGGCGGTTACATGATCAACGCTCCGTTCACCGGCGCCGTCATCCGCTTCGACAAGATCGACACCCCTGACTACTTCGGGGCGACCCGGGTGACCAAGGAGGGCGCCGAAGCCCTTCCGGAGCGGTCCGGGTCAACTTCCAAGCCCTAGCGACTCTCTGTGAAGCGCAGGCCCTGAGCTGCGGTGATGAGTCTCTCTTGGATAACGTTGGAGTGATCATTCGGTGGAGAGTGGAACGTCCCAGGCAGAACGGGCGTTCCATGGACACGGGGGGTCGATCGGCTGGGGGGCTGAAGGGGGCGCACGCCGTCGTGCGCCCGCAGGGGACCTAGGCAGGCAAGGGGCCGTGGCGCATGGCTGGACTCACGACCGGTGGGCCGAACGTGGATGTCAGCCTGCTGTACGGCATCAACTCCCTCTCCCGGCACGCCCCCGGCTGGTTCGACCGGGCCGTGGTCTTCGCCGGGTCGTACGGACTGCCGCTGGCCATGGTCCTGCTCGTGCTCTGGTGCTGGCGCGGCGCCCGGCGGCAGGACGAGGCGGCCGCCGCCGAGTCGTTCGCCGCGCTCGTGTGGGCCCCCCTCGCCGCCGCCGTCGCCCTCCTCGTGAACGTCCCGCTGCGCGGATTCGTCGCCCGGCCGCGGCCGTTCCTCCAGCACGACGGCCTCGAAGTGCTCGGCGGCGCGGGCGCGCCCGGCTCCGGGTTCTCCTTCGTCAGCGACCACGCCACCCTCGGCATGGCCCTCGCCGTCGGGGTGTTCCTCGTCAACCGCCGGCTCGGGCTCGTCGGGATCGGGCTGGCGCTCGCCGAGGGGCTGTGCCGGGTGTACCTCGGCGTCCACTACCCCACCGACGTCATCGGCGGCTTCGCGCTCGGCACCGCCGTCGTCCTGCTCCTCGCCCCCCTCGCCATGGCGGCGCTCGCCCCGGTGGTCAGGGCCGTCGCCCGCTCGCCCCGCTTCGGAGTGCTCGTACGGGCCCGCGAGCGCGTGGTGGCCCGCCCCGTCGAGCTGGCGCAGCGTCCGGCCGAGAGCGACCTCGCCGCGTAGGCCGTCTCTTCCGGATCTTGCTCCCCCAGCTACCGCTGGGAGGTGCCCCCAGACCCGCGCCGCCCGGCACCGCACCTCGCCGCGTTGGCGGAGCACCCGAGTACGTCCAGTACAAGGGCGCCCCGCCAACGCGCCGATGCACGGCACCGGACGACGCGGGCTTAACCGGCAAGATCCGAAAGAGACGGCCTAGCCCTCACCGGCGGCTCACGGGTTCCAGAGCGCCAGCAGCAGCGCCACCAGCAGGCACAGGCCCGCCGCGCCGAAGCACAGCCGCACCGCCGTCGGCCGGGACCGCGGGGTCACGGGTCGCCGCCCTCGCCGCCCCCGCCCGGATGCTCCGTCTGCGTACCGTCGCGGCGGTAGCGGGAACGCAGCCACAGCCCGGTCGCCACGGCGGCCGCGGCGGTGGCCCCGATGGCCAGCGCCACGTCGGCCGGCCCGTCCGCCGAGCCCACCGGGCGGGCCCAGGCCGCCGCGGCCGGGGTGAGCACGAGCAGCAGCGCCCAGCAGAGGGCGGCGAGGGAGCGTGCGGTACCTGGCATGGAACCAGCGCAACCGCTCCCCGGGCCCCCGGCCAGCCGGGACGTCCGAACGGAGGACGGGAGAGGACAGGGAGAGGGCAGGGAGAGGGCAGGAGGGGGGCTAGCCCGCGGGGTGTCTGCCCGCGTCCTTGCGGGCCAGGTCACGGGAGCGGCGGGCCGGCCCCGTCCAGCCGCAGCTGCACACGGCCAGGCAGAACGAGCCGCGTTCCGCGGTGCTGGTGGAGTGGCCGACGGACGGCTGAGCCGGTTCCGCGCGGTCTCGCGGGTCGGGCACAGAGGTAAGCGGAGCGACCGGGGTCGCCTTGGTGTGCGGATCCACGACTCCACGGTACCGGGGTCCGGCCGCGTCCGGTACGGGCCCCGGAACTCGACGGCCCGTTACGGGAAACCCCGGACCTCGTTAACCGGAGCGGGTGGGGGCCTCGGGCAAACAGCGGTCACGCGTTGGGGGTTGGCAGGCGATGGTGGTGCACGAGCACAGGCGACGGAGAAGGCGTGCGGGTGAGGCGGTGCTCGCCGTCTGTGCGGCGGTGGCCGTGGCGGCGCTCAGCGCGTGCGGCGCGGCGAGCGGCACGGGCACCGACGGCGGCAGCGGCCCGGGCGGCGGGAGCAAGAAGGGCGCCCGCGACGACCGGCCGCCGGGCGACCCGGCCGCCGCGGTCCGCGGCGCCGCCGACGCGCTGACCGCCGCCGGGAGCGCGCAGACCCGTACGGCCATGGAGATGGCCACCGGCGGCACCCGGGTGACCATCCGGGGCGAGGGCGGGGTCGACTTCCGCAAGCGGATGGGCCAGCTGCTGGTGATGCTCCCCGCCGACGTGAAGGGGCAGCCCGAGCACCGGCCCATCACCGAGCTGCTCATCCCCGGCGCGCTCTACATGAAGAACCGGGGCGCCGGAGTCCCCGACGACAAGTGGGTCCGCCTCGACACCACCACCCTCTCCGACGGGAACCTCGTCACCGGCGGCGCCACCGACCCGGTGGCCGCGGCCGAGCTGCTGCGGGGCGCGCAGGAGGTCACGTACGTCGGCGAGACCGACCTGGCCGGCACCAAGGTCCGCCACTACCGGGGTACGACGGACATCGCGCGGGCCGCGCAGAGCGCCTCGCCGGGCATCAAGGGAGCCCTGGAGGCGGCGGCGAAAGGGTTCAGCAAGGACAGCGTCCCCTTCGACGCCTACCTCGACGAAGAGGGGCGGCTGCGCAAGGTCCGGCACCGCTTCACCTACGTCAAGAATGGCGTGATCGATGTCTCCTCGACCACGCTGCTCTACGGGTTCGGGACCCCGGTGACCGTCGTATTGCCCCCAAGCGGGGACATTTACGCCGGGAAGATCGCCGAATAGCCGACCGGGCGGGCTGAAGCGGTGCCTCCGGGCCATGGCGCCGCTATCCGGAAATGGTCCATCCGTGTCATGTGCGGAGCGGGGCCCGCTCCCTAGGCTGGGATGCCGAGCGCCGACGGGCGAGGACGGCAGAGAGAGGTGACACGCGTGACTCCCGCAGGCGGCATGACGGTGCAGGACCACGTGGCGCTCGCCGAGATCGAGCTGTGCGGTGAGCTGATCATCGCGGCCTCGGCGGCGGCCGAGGACCGGCTGAGCCAGGACCGGATCGACGAAGTGCTGATGAGCGTCTGCCCGTAGGAGCGACGCGGGCGCTCCCCCGGGGCTGCGCCCCCGGACGGCGTCCGGGGGGCCGGCGGGGAGACGGGTCCGGTCCTCAGCTGCGCAGCAGGCGGGCGATGGCCTTCGTGGCCTCCTCCACCTTCGCGTCGATCTCGGTGCCGCCCTTGACCGCGGCGTCCGCGACGCAGTGGCGCAGGTGCTCCTCCAGCAGCTGGAGGGCGAAGGACTGGAGGGCCTTCGTACTGGCCGAGACCTGCGTGAGTATGTCGATGCAGTACACGTCCTCGTCGACGAGGCGCTGGAGTCCGCGGATCTGGCCCTCGATCCGGCGCAGTCGCTTGAGGTGCTCGTCCTTCTGGTGGTGGTAGCCGTGGACGGCTCCGGAGCCCTCCGCCTCGATGGTGGTCATCGGTCCTCCCGTGGTCCGGAAAGAGGGGTTATACCCCTCATGGGTATAGGGTACTTCGCCCAGGCCGGGGGGACAGGGGTCCGTGATGCCCACTCTGCCTGATGGAGGACACTGGGGAACCGCCGGTTAGCCGTGGCCGGGGGATGCGCCTAGCATCAGCCTGACCGAATCCAATGCACCCCGAGGACCTCACGTGCGATTTCGTCTGACCCCCAGGGAGACGAGCTTCTACGACATGTTCGCCGCATCCGCGGACAACATCGTCACGGGCTCCAAGCTCCTGATGGAACTGCTCGGAGCGGATCCCTCCGCCCGGGCCGAGATCGCGGAGCGGATGCGGGCGGCGGAGCACGCGGGCGACGACGCCACTCACGCGATCTTCCACCAGCTGAACTCGTCCTTCATCACGCCGTTCGACCGCGAGGACATCTACAGCCTCGCCTCCTCGCTCGACGACATCATGGACTTCATGGAGGAAGCGGTCGACCTGGTCGTCCTCTACAACGTGGAGGAGCTGCCCAAGGGCGTCGAGCAGCAGATCGAGGTGCTGGCGCGCGCGGCCGAGCTGACCGCCGAGGCCATGCCGCACCTGCGGACGATGGAGAACCTCACCGAGTACTGGATCGAGGTCAACCGTCTGGAGAACCAGGCCGACCAGATCCACCGCAAGCTGCTCGCCCAGCTCTTCAACGGCAAGTACGACGCCATCGAGGTGCTGAAGCTCAAGCAGATCGTCGACGTCCTCGAAGAGGCCGCCGACGCGTTCGAGCACGTCGCGAACACGGTGGAGACCATCGCCGTCAAGGAGTCCTGAACCTCGTGGACACCTTTGCGCTGGTCGTGACCATCGGTGTCGCGCTCGGCTTCACGTATACGAACGGCTTCCACGACTCGGCGAACGCCATCGCGACCTCCGTCTCGACGCGGGCCCTGACGCCGCGCGCGGCGCTGGCGATGGCCGCCGTGATGAACCTGGCCGGTGCCTTCCTCGGCAGCGGGGTGGCCAAGACGGTCAGTGAGGGCCTGATCGAGACGCCGCACGGCAACAAGGGCATGTGGATCCTGTTCGCGGCCCTGATCGGCGCGATCGTCTGGAACCTGATCACCTGGTACTTCGGTCTGCCCTCGTCCTCCTCGCACGCCCTGTTCGGCGGCATGGTGGGCGCGGCGCTGGCCGGCGGGACCGATGTGATCTGGTCGGGCGTGGTCGAGAAGGTCGTCATCCCGATGTTCGTCTCGCCCGTCGTCGGCCTGGTGGTCGGCTACCTGGTGATGGTCGTCATCCTGTGGATGTTCCGGCGGGCCAACCCGCACAAGGCCAAGCGCGGCTTCCGCATCGCGCAGACGGTCTCGGCGGCGGGCATGGCGCTCGGCCACGGTCTGCAGGACGCCCAGAAGACGATGGGCATCGTGGTGATGGCCCTGGTCATCGCGGACGTGGAGTCGGCCGGCGACCCGATCCCGGTGTGGGTGAAGATCGCCTGTGCCGTGATGCTGTCGCTGGGTACGTACGCGGGCGGCTGGCGCATCATGCGCACGCTCGGCCGCAAGATCATCGAGCTGGACCCGCCGCAGGGCTTCGCGGCGGAGACCACCGGTGCCTCGATCATGTTCGGCTCGGCGTTCCTCTTCCACGCGCCGATCTCCACCACCCACGTGATCACCTCGGCGATCATGGGCGTGGGCGCGACCAAGCGGGTGAACGCGGTCCGCTGGGGCGTCGCGAAGAACATCATCCTGGGCTGGTTCATCACGATGCCGGCGGCGGCGCTGGTGGCGGCGGTCAGCTTCTGGATCGTGAACCTGGCGTTCGTCTGAGCGCGGATGTGAAAGCGGGCCGGCTCCCCCCACCCAGGGGGAGCCGGCCCTTTTCTTTCGCCCTGCGGTGGCACCGCCATGCAGCACCGCAGGACGTCCAGGCGGGGTCCGGTGTTTAGCCGAAGCGGCCCGAGATGTAGTCCTCGGTCGCCTGGACGGACGGGTTGGAGAAGATCCGGTCCGTGTCGTCGATCTCGATCAGCTTTCCGGGCTGGCCGACGGCGGCGAGGTTGAAGAAGGCGGTGCGGTCGGAGACGCGGGCCGCCTGCTGCATGTTGTGGGTCACGATGACGATCGTGAAGCGCTCCTTCAGCTCCCCGATCAGGTCCTCGATGGCGAGGGTGGAGATCGGGTCGAGCGCGGAGCAGGGCTCGTCCATCAGCAGGACCTGCGGCTCGACCGCGATGGCGCGGGCGATGCACAGACGCTGCTGCTGGCCGCCGGAGAGGCCGGAGCCCGGCTTGTTCAGGCGGTCCTTGACCTCGTTCCAGAGGTTGGCGCCCTTGAGGGACCGCTCCACGATGTCCGTCAGCTCGGACTTCTTGTAGCTGCCGTTCAGGCGCAGGCCCGCCGCCACGTTGTCGAAGATCGACATGGTGGGGAAGGGGTTCGGGCGCTGGAAGACCATGCCGACCGTGCGGCGGACCGCGACCGGGTCCACGCCGGGGCCGTACAGGTTCTCGTCGTCCAGCAGCACCTTGCCCTCGACGCGGCCGCCGGGGGTGACCTCGTGCATGCGGTTCAGGGTGCGCAGGAAGGTGGACTTGCCGCAGCCGGAGGGGCCGATGAAGGCCGTCACGGAGCGGGGTTCCACGGTCATCGAGATGTCATCGATGGCCTTGTGGCTGCCGTAGAAGGCGGAGAGGCCGCTGACGTCGATTCGCTTGGCCATGAGGGGTCACTTCGCTTTCATGTGGTCACCGCGGCGGAGCCGCTAATGGGCTCGCTCTTAGCGACCGGTCTTCGGGGCCTTCCAGCGGGCTATGCCGCGGGCCACCAGATTGAGGATCATGACGAAGGCGATCAGGACGAGCGCTGCGGCCCATGCCCGGTCGTAGGAGGCTTCACTGCCGACCTTGTACTGCTCCCAGATGTAGAGGGGGAGCGAGGACTGGGCGCCTTCGAAGGGGTTGCCGTTGATCAGCTGGGTGCCGAAGACCAGCAGCATGATCGGTGCGGTCTCGCCGGCGATGCGGGCGATGGCCAGCATGACGCCGGTCGCGATGCCGCCGATGGCGGTGGGGAGCACGACCTTGAGGATCACGCGCCACTTCGGCACGCCGAGGGCGAGGGCGGCCTCGCGCAGCTCGTTCGGGACGAGCTTGAGCATCTCCTCGGTGGAGCGGACCACGACGGGCATCATCAGGATCGACAGGGCCATCGAGCCGGCGAAGCCGGAGGGGCCGAAGCCGAGCGCCAGGTTCCAGGTCGTGAGGATGAACAGGCCCGCGACGATGGAGGGGATGCCGGTCATGACGTCGACGAAGAAGGTCACGGCCTTGGCGAGGCGGCCCTTGCCGTACTCGACCAGGTAGACGGCGGTCAGCAGGCCGATGGGCGCGGCGATCAGGGTGGCCAGGGCGACCTGCTCGATGGTGCCGAGCAGCGCGTGGTAGACGCCGCCGCCCTGCTCGAAGCTGGTGACGCCGTTCATCGAGTGGCTGAGGAAGTCGCCGTCGAGGGCCTTGATGCCGCGGCTGATCGTGGTCCAGATCAGCGAGAGCAGCGGGATGACCGCGAGGACGAAGCAGACCCACACGAGGGAGGTCGCGACGCGGTCCTTGGCCTGGCGGCGGTTCTCGACGACCGCGCTGGAGGCGTACGTGATCCCGACGAACAGCAGGGCGGCGATCAGGCCCCACTGGACCTTGCTGTGCAGGTCGAAGACGAGGCCGATGACGCTGCCGAGCACGGCGGAGGCGACGGCGGTGCCGGCCGGTGCCCAGCGGGGCAGGCCGCCGCGGGTCAGGCCGGCGGGGGAGGAGGACTTGCGGGCCCGGACGGGGCGCTGGTCCTGGACTGCGTGGCTCATCAGGCGTTCGCCCCCGAGAAGTCCTTGCGACGGGCGATGATCAGGCGGGCTGCGCCGTTGACCAGCAGGGTGAGCAGGAAGAGGACCAGGCCGGAGGCGATCAGCGCGTCACGGCCGAACTCGTTGGCCTCGTCGAACTTCGCGGCGATGTTCTGGGCGAAGGTGCCGCCACCCGGGTTCAGGACGTGCAGCGAGATGAGGAAGCTCGGGGAGAGGACGGTGGCCACGGCCATGGTCTCGCCGAGCGCGCGGCCGAGGCCGAGCATGGAGGCGGAGATGACGCCGGAGCGGCCGAAGGGCAGCACCGACATCCGGATGACCTCCCAGCGGGTCGCGCCGAGGGCCAGGGCGGCCTCCTCGTTCATGCGCGGGACCTGGAGGAAGACCTCGCGGCTGACGCTGGTCACGATCGGCAGGATCATGATCGCGAGCAGGATGCCGACGGTGAAGAGCGAGCGGGCGACGCCGACCTGGGTCTTGTCGAAGACGTAGGTCCAGCCGAGGTACTCGTCGAGCCAGAGGTTCAGCCCGTTCAGCTGCGGCACCAGGAAGAGGGCGCCCCAGATGCCGTAGATGATCGACGGCACGGCGGCCAGCAGGTCGACCACGTACGCGAGGGGCGCGGCCAGCTTGCGCGGCGCGTAGTGCGAGATGAACAGGGCGATGCCGACGGCGATCGGGACCGCGATGGCCATCGCGATGATCGAGCTGACGACGGTGCCGAAGAGGAGGACGGCGATGCCGAAGACGGGCGGGTTGGCCGACGCGTTCCAGTCGAAGGTGGTGAGGAAGTTGCCCTCGTTCTTCGACAGCGCGAGCGAGGCGCGGTAGGTGAGGAAGACGGCGATCGACGCCATGATCACCAGGAGCAGGACGCCGGAGCCCTTGGCGAGGCCGGCGAAGATCTTGTCACCGGCACGGCCGGTGGACCTCGCGCTCTTGGAGACCGGCGGAGCCGGTTCTATGCGGGTGGGTGTGGTGGAAGCCATGGTCTTTCCGGTCTCTGTGGGGGGCGGGCCCCCTGGCGGCGGTGCACCGGATTTCCCCCGGGTGGTGGGGGAGGGCCCCGGGCCCCGGGCCGATCGGTGGGATCGGCCCGGGCCGGGAGTGGTGGGACTAGGCGAGCGACTTGATGGCTTCGCGGACCTTGGTGTTGATCTCGGCCGGGATCGGCGCGTAGCCGTTCTCGGTGAGGACCTTCTGGCCCGCGTCGGAGGCGGTGTACTCGAGGAAGGACTTCACGGTGCCGAGGGTCTCGGCCTTGTTGCCCTTGTCGCAGACGACCTCGTAGGTGACCAGGACGATCGGGTACGCGCCCTCGGCCTTGGTGGTGTAGTCGAGCTTCAGGGCCAGGTCGGAGCCGGTGCCGGCGATCTTGGCGGCGGCGATGGCCTTGGAGGCGTTCTCCGGGGTGGCCTTGACCGGGGCGCCGGCGCCGGTGTTGACGTCGACGGTCTTGATGCTCTGCGAGGTGGCGTAGGAGAGCTCGAAGTAGCCGATCGCGCCGTCGACGGCCTTGACCTGGGAGGCGACACCGGCGGAGCCGGACGCGGCCTGGCCACCGGGGGCCGGCCACTTCTTCGCGGCCTCGTAGGTCCAGGCGTCAGGGGCGGCGGCCTTGAGGTACTTGCCGAGGTTCTCGGTGGTGCCGGAGTCCTCGGAGCGGTGGAAGGCCTGGATGGCGGTGGAGGGAAGCGTGACGCCGGGGTTCAGCTTCTTGATCGCCTCGTCGTCCCACTTCTTGATCTTGTCGTTGAAGATGTTCGCGAGGGTCGCGGCGTCCAGGTTCAGCTTGTCCACGCCGGAGACGTTGAAGCCGATGGCGATCGGGCCGCCGACCATCGGCAGGTTGATGCCCTGGCCGCCGGTGCAGATCTTCTTCGAGTCCTCGACCTGCTCGGGCTTCAGCGCCGAGTCCGAGCCGGCGAAACCGACGGTGCCCTGGTTGAAGGCGACGATGCCCTCACCGGAGGAGGAGGACTTGTAGTTCACCTCGACGCCGGAGCAGGCGGCCATGTAGTTCTTCACCCACAGGTCCACCGCGTTCTTCTGCGCGGAGGAGCCGGAGGCGAGGAGCTTGCCCTTGGCGCCTTCGCACTTGATGTCGCCGGGCGCCGGGGCCGAGGCCTTGGTGGTGCCGTCGGCGCCGGTCTTCGTGTTGTCGTCCGAGCCGCACGCCGTGAGGACCAGGGCGCCGGACACGACGAGGGCCCC
The DNA here is from genome assembly GCF_056434525.1 of Streptomyces sp. NPDC044002. Taxonomy (NCBI): domain Bacteria; kingdom Bacillati; phylum Actinomycetota; class Actinomycetes; order Kitasatosporales; family Streptomycetaceae; genus Streptomyces; species Streptomyces sp. NPDC044002. Next base: position 623 of record NZ_JBWKEZ010000100.1, on the reverse strand, counting down.
GAGGGCGGAGGCACGAAGCCGGTTCTTGCGCTGAAGCTTCACTTTCGGGTGTTCCTTCCGAGGAGCCGCCGGCCGCTTTCTGGTTCGGGGCGGCGTGCGAAGAGGACTACGGGCTGCTGTGGTGCGGCGCCGTGTTTTCCCGATCGGCTCGCACCGTGCGCTACCGAAATTAGGCAGAACAGGTGAAGCGGTCGACCGCGCTTGGTGAACGGGGGGTGAACCATGGCGGACGGCCCGGTGCGGATGGGGTGGTTTGTACCTGGGCGCAATCGGGCGTTATCCGCCCGTTATGCCGCCGTTACCCTCTCGGGGCCGTTGCGCCGGCCGTTGCCCTGGCCGGGCGGGGTGGCCGGTTTTCGCCGGTTCCCCGGGCGCGTGCCGCCCCGTCCAGCGTCTCAGACGTGGGCGGGCGGCGCCGGGCGTGCCGCTGCGCGGTGCGGGGTCCCCTACCCGCCCTTCCACCGTTCCCCGGGGCTCCGCCCCGGACCCCGGTGCGCTCAAACGCCGCGCGGGCTGGATATCCAGCCCCGCCGGCGTTTGAGGCGCGGGGGTGGGGGGGGCGGAGCCCCCGCAGGGGGTCCGGGCGCAGCCCGGGGAACGGGCGAAGGGCGGGTAGGGGACCT
>NZ_JBWKEZ010000099.1:0-24327 GCF_056434525.1 Streptomyces sp. NPDC044002 | reverse complement strand
CTGGAATTTCGCTGCGCGAAATCCAGCCCCGCCGGCGTTTGAGGCGCGGGAGTCTGGGGGCGGAGCCCCCAGGAAGGGGTCCGGGGCGGAGCCCCGGGGAACGGGCGAAGGGCGGGTAGGGGACCCCGCCCCGCGCAGCGGCACGGCACCCGACCCGCCCCGGGCACCAAAAACGGGCCGGGGCCGGTGCCCCCGCAGGGGAACCGGGCCCGGCCCGTGGTGACTGCCGACGGCTACGTCAGTTGTCGTCCTCGTCGATCAGGAAGCCCCGCATGGGAGACGGCGCCTGCATCGGCTGCGGCGCAGCCGGCCGCACCGGAGCCATCGGCTGCGTCATCGCCGGGGACATCTGCTGCTGGCCGCCGTAGGACGGGCCGCCGGCCATCGGGGAGGGACCGCCCATCGGCGACGGGCCGCCCATCGGGGACGGGCCACCCATGCCCATGGCACCGGCCGGAGCCATCGACGGGGACGGCGACGGCGGCAGGGCCGGGCCGGCCGGGGTGCGCGGCGGCGCGAGGGAGTCGTCGGCCTGGGTCTCCAGCTGGCGCAGCTGCGACTCCAGGTAGGACTTCAGACGCGTACGGTACTCGCGCTCGAAGCCCCGCAGGTCCTCGACCTTGCGCTCCAGCGTGGCGCGGGCGGACTCCAGGGAGCCCATCGCGACGCGGTGCTTCTCCTGGGCGTCCCGCTCCAGCGCGTCGGCCTTGGCGCGGGCGTCCCGCTCCAGGCCCTCGGCGCGGCTGCGCGCCTCGCCGACGATCTTGTTGGCCTCGGAGCGGGCCTCCGCGATCGCCTGGTCGGCGGTCTGCTGCGCGAGCGACAGGACGCGGGCGGCGCTGTCGCCACCGGGGCCCTGCTGCGGGAGCTGCGGCTGCTGCATCTGCTGCATGGGCTGCATCTGCTGGCCCATGGGCTGCATCGGCTGCCCCATCGGCTGCATCTGCTGGCCCATCGGCTGGATCTGCTGGCCGAGCTGGTTCTGGCCGCCCATCGACTGCTGCTGCATCTGCTGCGGCATGGGCTGCTGGCCCATCTGCTGCTGCGGCGCCATCGGGTGCTGGCCGCCCATGGACTGCTGCTGCATGGGGCCGCCCATCGGGCCCGGACCCTGCGGTCCGTTCCCGCCGGGGCCCGGCGGCAGCTGCGGCTGGCCGCCCGGAAGCTGCGGCGGGCCCATCTGCGGCTGCTGCTGCTGCTGCGGCGGGCCGGATATGGCCGCCGGCACGGGGGCGCCCGGGCGCTGGTCCTGGGGTTCCGGCTTGCGCATGTTCTGCTGCTGCTGGTTCTGCGCGGCGGCACGCGTGGCAGCGGCCAGCTTGGCGCGCAGGTCCTCGTTCTCGCGCAGCAGACGGGTCAGCTCGGACTCGACCTCGTCGAGGAAGGCGTCGACCTCGTCCTCGTCATAGCCTTCTCGCAGGCGGACGGTCGTGAACTGCTTGTTCCGCACGTCCTCGGGAGTCAGCGGCATGTCTTCTTCACCTCTACGTAGTCGTCGGCAGTCGGCAGGACCGTATCGGGACTGTCCCCGCACCTGCGGGGGAGCTCATCGTTCACACGCTTCTCGCAGCGGTGCTCACGAAGCTGATGAGGATGTAAACGATGATCATCAGAACGAAGAAGGACAGGTCGAGTGCCACGCCCCCGAGACGCAACGGCGGGATGAAGCGCCGAAGAAGCTTGAGCGGTGGATCGGTGACAGTGTAGGTGGCCTCCAGAACGACCACCATCGCCTTGCCGGGTGTCCATGAACGTGCGAACTGGAACACGTAGTCCATGACCAGTCGGAAGATCAACACGATGAGGAAGCACATCAGCGCGATGTAGACCACCTGCAGTGCGACGCCCATCCCGTGCTTCCCTCTCCCCTGCTTCCGCTCTGTTCCCGGTCCCGTTTCTGACGGATCGGTCTAGCTTTGGTTGAAGAACCCGCCCTCCGCGATGCGGGCCTTGTCCTCCGCCGTGACATCGACGTTAGCAGGAGACAGCAGGAACACCTTCTGTGTCACGCGTTCAATACTGCCGTGCAGACCGAAGACGAGACCGGCGGCGAAGTCCACGAGACGCTTCGCATCCGTGTCGTCCATCTCCGTGAGATTCATGATCACCGGAGTGCCCTCACGGAAGTGTTCCCCGATGGTACGGGCCTCGTTGTAGGTCCGGGGGTGCAGCGTCGTGATGCGGTACGGCTCCCGCTCGGAGACGACCTTGGGCATGATCACGGGGGCGTTCTTCTCCAGGTTGGTGCGGTCAGGTGTGATGGATGCCACGGGGGCAATTCGCGCGGGACGTCCGTTTTCTGACGGAATTGGGAGGGGTTCGCGCGGAGCCGGCGGCTGTACAGCTCGTACCGGTTCGTCCGTTACGGGCGTTTGGTGCACCGGCTGCTGCCTACGATCCCGGTCTCGGGCCCGTTCCGGTTCCGGTTCGGGCTCGAACTCGTCATCGGGGTCGTACCCCGGGTTGTCGTACCGGTCGTCCTCCACGAGGCCGAGGTAGACCGCCATCTTGCGCATCGCGCCGGCCATTCTCCGAGTCCTCCGCTCTGTGGTGGATCGCCCTGTCGCAGGTGTCGAGTGTCCGTCAGCAAAGTAGCTGTGTCACCAAAGTCACCAACTGCCCGCGATCCACGTGGTCTGTCCGCTCATCTGCGGAAATGACCATATTTTCTGCTGTGGTCCGACTTTCTTCGCGACGTTACCCGAGCCGGGGTCTCGCGCCGAGTACCGCAGTGCCGACGCGTACATGTGTCGCACCCGCCAGCACGGCCTGCTCCAGGTCGGCGCTCATCCCGGCCGACACCATCGTGGCAGCCGGATGGGCCTCGCGCAGGCTGGATGACAATTCCATCATCCGCTCGAAGGCGGCCTGTTCGCGCCCCGCGTAGGGACCCGCCAGGGGGGCGACGGTCATGAGACCGTCGATCCGCAGACCCGGCGCGGCCGCGACGAGGTCCGCCAACTCCGCCATCAGGTCCGGTGCGGCGCCGCCGCGGGCCCCGCGCTCGCCCGTTTCGGCGTCGAGCGCGATCTGCACGAGGCAGCCGAGCTCGCGCCCCTGCGCCTCCGCGGCCGCCGACAGCGCGGTGACGAGCTTCGGCCGGTCGACCGACTGCACGACCTGTGCGTATCCCGCCACGGAACGGACTTTGTTCGTCTGCAACTGGCCCACGAAGTGCCAGCTCAGCGGCAGATCCGCACAGGCGGCCGCCTTGGGGGCGGCGTCCTGGTCCCGGTTTTCCGCTACATGACGGACACCCAGGTCCGCCAGCAGGCGTACGTCGCTCGCCGGGTAGGTCTTGGTGACCACGATCAGGGTCACCTCCCCCCGCTCGCGCCCGGCCGCCGCGCAGGCGGACGCGATGCGCTCCTCCACCCGCGCGAGGTTCTCCGCGAGCTCGGCCTTACGATCCGTCATTCGTCAGTCCAACCAGACATATCCGGCAAGCCGCCCGGTCACCCGGTCGCGGCGGTACGAGAAGTGGTCCCGCGACTCCAGTGTGCAGACCGGGGAGCGGTGCGCCTGCGCCACCCCCGCCTCCGCCAGCTGCGCGTGCACCCCGGCGACCACGTCGACGGCCGGTGTCCCCCAGCTGGTCTCGGCCCACGCGGCCGGCACCACCTCGGCGACCGCCTCCCGCATCTCGGCCGGCACCTCGTAGCAGCGGCCGCAGACGGCCGGGCCGGTTCGGGCGACGATGCGCGCGGGGTCGGCGCCGAGGGCGGTCATCGCCTCGACGGCGGCGGGCACCACCCCCGCGACCAGCCCGGGCCGCCCGGCGTGGGCGGCACCGGCGACCCCGGCGACGGGGTCGGCCAGCAGGACCGGCGTGCAGTCGGCGGTGAGCACCGCGAGGGCGAGCCCCCGGCGGGCGGTCACCACCGCGTCCACGGAGGGGATGCCGGCGCCCGCGGCCCAGGGGCCGTCGACCACCGCCACGTCCCGGCCGTGCACCTGGTTCATCCAGACCACCAGGTCCGGGTCGATGCCCAGGCCCTCGGCCGCGATCTTCCGGTTCGCGCGAACGGCGGCCGGGTCGTCTCCGACCGCGCCGCCGAGATTGAGCTCCTCGTACGGAACGGCGCTCACCCCGCCCCACCGGTCGGTGAAGGCGAAGTGGGCGCCGTTCTCGCTGTGCTGCCCCAGTGTCACTTCAAGAAGTCCGGTACATCCAGCTCTTCGGCCGGGCTGTCCTGGTAGGGCCGGGCCGTCGGGACCTGCGGTGCGGGGGCCACGGCCTCGACCGGGATCTCCACCGGCGCCGGGGGCTCCTCGCGGGGGGTGACCGTGCCGAGTCCGCCGAAGGCCGGGCGGACCGGCTCGGGCGCGCGGACCGGCGCGGGGGCCGGCTCCTCGCGCTTGGTGGACGCGGCGCCGATGACGTTGTCCCGGCGGGCCGGGGGCTGTCCGCCGTCGAAGCCGGCCGCGATGACGGTGACGCGGACCTCGTCGCCCAGCGCGTCGTCGATGACGGCGCCGAAGATGATGTTCGCCTCGGGGTGCGCGGCCTCGCTGACCAGCTGCGCGGCCTCGTTGATCTCGAAGAGACCGAGGTCCGAGCCGCCGGAGATGGAGAGCAGCACGCCGCGGGCGCCGTCGATGGACGCCTCCAGCAGCGGCGAGGAGATGGCCATCTCGGCGGCGGCCACCGCGCGGTCGTCGCCGCGGGCCGAGCCGATGCCCATCAGGGCCGAGCCGGCCTCGGACATCACGGACTTGACGTCGGCGAAGTCCAGGTTGATCAGGCCGGGGGTGGTGATGAGGTCGGTGATGCCCTGGACGCCGGAGAGCAGGACCTGGTCGGCCGACTTGAAGGCGTCGAGCACGCTGACCTGGCGGTCCGAGATGGACAGCAGCCGGTCGTTGGGGATGACGATGAGGGTGTCGACCTCTTCGCGGAGCTCGGCGATGCCGTCCTCCGCCTGGTTCGCGCGGCGCCGGCCCTCGAAGGTGAACGGGCGGGTGACCACACCGATCGTCAGGGCGCCGAGGGAGCGCGCGATGTTGGCGACGACGGGCGCGCCGCCGGTGCCGGTGCCGCCGCCCTCGCCGGCGGTGACGAAGACCATATCGGCCCCCTTGAGGACCTCCTCGATCTCCTCGCGGTGGTCCTCTGCCGCCTTGCGCCCGACGGCCGGGTTGGCTCCGGCGCCGAGGCCTCGGGTGAGTTCACGGCCGACGTCGAGCTTGACGTCGGCGTCGCTCATCAACAGCGCCTGGGCGTCGGTGTTGATGGCGATGAACTCGACGCCCTTGAGACCGACCTCGATCATTCGGTTGATGGCATTGACACCACCGCCGCCGACACCGATGACCTTGATGACTGCGAGGTAGTTCTGCGGTGCTGCCACGTCGAAGGCCTCTCGCCTCGAGTTACGTGTCGCCGCCTCGCGGGCCTGCGTAGCGACGACTGATGCCGAAAAGTGGGACGGTCCGTACGCGCCGACCCGAACCCTCACCCTTAAGTTTAGGGTTAGGGGTGTGTCTGTTCCCTGGACTCTTCCGAACAGGACACTAAGTCGACAAGTAGCGCGTGTTCAACGAACACGCCGAACCTCCCGTTTTTCTTTTCACCCTATGTGATCACCCGTATCGGTGGCCAACCAGGGTGCGTCGGTGTTCGACCTGACGTCAACTCCCGGACACGGCAGGTGCCGTGGGGACGCTCACGTCGAAGTGGTCGGCCTTGGGCGAGGCCTTCAGCAGGGCCGTCAGCGCCCGGCCTTTGGCCTCACCCAGTTCACCACTCCCCCAGACGACCGTGCGGCCCCTGGTGAGTTGCAGTACGACCGAATCGTACGACCGGACCGTGACCTGCAGCGTCTCCTTGGAAACGGCCTCAGGGAGGCTTCCGGCGATGCCGACGGCCTCACGCAGCAGCCGCTCGCCGTCGAAGCGGCGGGCGCTCGGGGAGCCCTCCGCCGCCAGTTCGAGGACCGGAACGTGCGCGGGTGCTTGCCGAACCGTGTCGAATCGCACACCGGAAGAGTCCACTTCGACGAACTGTCCGTCCTTCTTGATGAGCAGGACCGGTTTGCGTTCCGTCACCTTCAGGGTGATCCCGTGCGGCCAGGACCGCACCACGTCGACCGAATCGATGCGGGGCAGCCGGGCACGCACCCGGCCCGCGATCTCGTCGGTGTCGACGCTGACCAGGGGCGCGCCGACGGGCACGGCCGCGGCTCCGAGGACCTGTTCGGGGGTCAGCACCTCGGTGCCGGAGGCCGTGACCTTCTCGACGCGGAGCCAGGAGGAGCCGTAGAGCGCCCAGGTGACGCCCGCGGCGAGGAGCACGGCGGCGGCGAGGGAGGCCAGTACGCGGACCCGGCGCGGCAGTGCGCGACCGGGTCCCCGCGGGCCGGATCTCCCGGGCGGTTTCGACGACTTGGGCCGCTTGGGGGCTTTGGGTGCTTTGGCGGCGTCCGTGCCCTTGCTGCCCTTGCCTCCCCGGCCGGAAGGGCCGCGCTGTGCCGTCGTCGCTCCGGCCACTCCTGTGCCTCCTGGGTCAGCGGTTACCTGCGTGCAGCCGCAATCGCCTCGTACACGAGAGCGACGAGCAGGTCGTCGGCGTCCCGGCGGCCGAACTCGGCGGCGGCGCGGGACATCTCGTACAGGCGGTGCGGATCGGACAGCACCGGGAGGACCTGGCCGAGCACCCAGTCGGGCGTCAGCTCCGCGTCGTCCACGAGCAGGCCGCCGCCGGCCTTGACCACCGGCTGGGCGTTGAGCCGCTGTTCGCCGTTGCCGATGGGCAGCGGTACGTAGGCGGCCGGCAGTCCGACGGCGGAGAGTTCGGCGACGGTCATCGCACCCGCACGGCACAGCATCATGTCGGCGGCGGCGTACGCGAGATCCATCCGGTCCACGTACGGTACCGGCACATACGGCGGCATCCCGGGCATGTTGTCGACACGCGGCAGTTCGTTCTTCGGGCCGACCGCGTGCAGGATCTGGATCCCGGAGCGCTGGAGGGTCGGCGCGGCCTGCTGGATCACCTCGTTGAGGCGGCGGGCACCCTGGGAGCCGCCGGAGACCAGCAGCGTCGGCAGGTTGGGGTCCAGGCCGAAGGCGGCGCGGGCCTCGGGGCGGACGGCGGCCCGGTCGAGGGTGGAGATGGAGCGGCGCAGCGGGATGCCCACGTAGCGGGCGCCGCGCAGTTTGCTGTCGGGGGTGGAGACGGCGACGGCGTGCGCGTAGCGGGAGCCGATCTTGTTGGCCAGTCCGGGGCGGGCGTTGGCCTCGTGGACGATGATCGGCACCCCGAGGCGCTTGGCGGCGAGGTAGCCGGGCAGGGCCACGTAGCCGCCGAAGCCGACGACCACGTCGGCCTTGGTGCGTACGAGGATCTCCTCGGCGGCCTTGATGGTGCCGCGCAGCCGTCCGGGGACGGTGATCAGCTCCGGGGTGGGCTTGCGGGGCAGCGGCACGGCGGGGATGAGGCCCAGCTCGTAGCCGCGCTCCGGTACCAGGCGGGTCTCCAGGCCCCGTTCCGTTCCGAGGGCGGTGATGCCCACGGTCGGGTCCTGCCTGCGCAGTGCGTCCGCGAGGGCCAGCGCCGGCTCGATGTGGCCGGCGGTCCCCCCGCCGGCGAGTACGACATGCACCGAAATTCACCGCTCTCCGGACGGACGCCTCTTGACGCGCCGTCTCATCGACTTCCATATCGGCCCGCTCCGCTTCCAGCCGGCTCTCGGCTGTCGCATCGCGAGCGCCGCCCGCGCCGCCGGTTCCTCCCGCGCGAACGCGATGAGCAGTCCGACCGCGAACATGGTCGGCAGCAGGGCCGACCCTCCGTAGGAGAACAGCGGGAGGGGGACCCCGGCGATCGGCAGCAGGCCGAGCACCGCACCGATGTTGATCACGGCCTGGGCCGTGATCCAGGTGGTCACGCCTCCCGCGGCATACCGTACGAAGGAGTCCTCCGTGCGTCCGGCCACGCGGATACCCGCATAGCCTAGAGCCGCGAACAGGGCGAGCACCGACAGCGTCCCTGCCAGGCCCAGTTCCTCACCGGTGATGGCAAAGATGAAGTCGGTGTGGGCTTCCGGCAGTTGGCCCCATTTTTCCACACTCGCCCCGAGACCGGAACCGAACCATCCGCCGGACGCGAGGGCGTAGATCCCGTGGACGGCCTGCCAGCAGAGGTCGTTCTTGCCCGGTTCCGTCGCCCCCAGGCAGGCGAGCCGGTCCATGCGGTGCGGGCTGGTCTTGATGAGCAGTGCGACGATCACACCCGCGAAGGCGAGCACGCCCACGAACAGCCTCGTCGGCGCCCCGGCCAGCCACAGCAGGCCGAACAGGACGGCCCCGAGGATCATCGCGGTGCCCATGTCCCCGCCGAGCATGATCAGCCCGAGCAGCAGGAAGGCCACCGGGACCAGCGGCACCAGCAGGTGCTTCCACTGGGTCAGCAGCCCCTTGTCGCCCTTGCGGGCCAGCAGGTCGGCGCCCCACAGGATCAGCGCGAGCTTGCCGAACTCGCTGGGCTGGAGCATGAACGGGCCGCCGAGGGAGATCCAGTTCTGGTTGCCGTTGATAGAGACCCCTATCCCGGGGACCTGGACCAGGACCATCAGGAACAGGGTGCCGGCGAGCACCGGGTAGGACAGCGCCCGGTGCAGCTTGACCGGCATCCGGGAGGCGGCGAAGAGCAGGACGCCGCCGATCAGGGCGGCCAGGAACTGCTTCTTGAAGAAGTAGGCGTCACCCAGGCCCAGCTGGAGCGCCTTGATCATGGAGGCCGAGTAGACCATCACCAGCCCGAGCACGGTGATGAGCAGCGAGCTGCCGAAAATCAGGTAGTACGCCGTGAGTGGGCGGTCCCAGGCCTTGCTCAACTGCCGCTGCGTACGCCGCAGCCCGGACAGCGGCCCGCGCCCGGCGGGCCGTTTGGCCCCGCCCGCCGGGCGTTTGCGGCCCTGCGCCTTGACGGCGGCGGGCCGCCGCCCCGGCAGCATCTGCTTGGCCGGCATCTGTGATCTTCCCCTCCACTCGTGCGGGGCGAGCAGCCGGCCGGAGGGAACCTGTGACGGCGCCTCGGCCTAGGCCGTGTCCGCGGCACTCCCGGAGGCCAGTTCGCGCACCGCGTCGGCGAACGCGTCCCCACGCTTGTTGTAGTTCGCGAACATGTCCATCGACGCACACGCGGGCGCCAGCAGGACCGTGTCCCCGGGCTCCGCGAGCCGGGCCGCTTCCCGGACCGCTGCGAGCATCGCCCCAGTGTCGGTCCGTTCGAGGTCGGTCACCGGGACCTCGGGCGCGTGTCGCGCCAGCGCCTCGGCGATCAGCGCCCGGTCGGCACCCATCAGCACGACCCCGCGCAGCCGCTTCGCGGACTTCTGGACGAGCTCGTCGAAGGTCGCGCCCTTGGCGAGGCCCCCGGCGATCCAGACGACCGGTTCGAAGGCCGCCAGGGAGGCCTCCGCGGCGTGCGTGTTGGTGGCCTTGGAGTCGTCGACGTAGCGGACCCCGTCGACCTCGTCCACGAACGCTACGCGGTGCGCGTCGGGGCGGAAGTCCCGCAGCCCGTCCCGGACCGCGCGCGGCTCGACGCCGAAGGCGCGGGCCAGGGCCGCCGCCGCGAGGGCGTTGGCGATGTTGTGCGGGGCCGGCGGGTTGACGTCGTCGACGTGCGCCAGCTCCTGGGCGTTCTTCTGCCGGTTCTGCACGAACGCCCGGTCCACGAGGATCCCGTCGACCACGCCGAGCATGGAGGGGCCGGGGGCGCCGAGGGTGAAGCCGATCGCCCGGCAGCCCTCCTCGACGTCGGCCTCCTCGACCAGGCGCTCGGTGGCCGGGTCGGCGACGTTGTAGACGCAGGCGATGGTGTTGCCCTCGTAGATGCGGCCCTTGTCGGCGGCGTACGCCTCCATGGAGCCGTGCCAGTCGAGGTGGTCCGGGGCCAGGTTGAGCACGGCCGCGGAGTGGGCGCGCACCGAGGGGGCCCAGTGCAGCTGGTAGCTGGAGAGCTCGACGGCGAGCACGTCGTACTGCTCGTCGCCGGTCACCACGTCGATGATGGGGGTGCCGATGTTGCCGACGGCGGCGGTCTTCAGACCGGCCGCCCTCAGGATCGAGGCCAGCATCTGGGTGGTGGTGGTCTTGCCGTTGGTGCCGGTGATGGCGAGCCAGGGGGCCGCCCCCTCGCCGCGCAGCTGCCAGGCGATCTCGACGTCGCCGACGACGTCCACGCCGGCCTTGGCGGCAGCCAGGAAGAGCGGGCTGTCGGGCTTCCAGCCCGGCGAGGTCACGACCAGCTCGGTGCCCTCGGGGAGGGTCTCGGCGTCGCCGAGGCGTACGGAGACGCCCTTGGCCTCCGCCTCCAGCTCCGCGGCCCGGGCCCGGTGGCCCTCGCTGTCGCCGCCGTCGACGACCGTCACGACGGCGCCGAGGCCGGCCAGGGCGCGGGCGGCGCTGATGCCGCTCACGCCGAGACCGGCGACGGTGATGTTCCTGTCCTGCCAGGAGGTCACTTGTCTGCTGCCCATCCCGCGTAGAAGAGACCGAGACCGACGATCACGCACATGCCCTGGATGATCCAGAAGCGGACCACGACGAGGACTTCGGACCAGCCCTTGAGTTCGAAGTGGTGCTGGAGCGGGGCCATCCGGAAGACGCGCTTCCCGGTCAGCTTGAAGGAGCCGACCTGGATGACGACCGACATCGTGATGAGCACGAAGAGGCCGCCGAGGAGGGCCATCAGGAACTCCGTGCGGGAGCAGATGGCCAGGCCCGCGAGGGCACCGCCCAGCGCGAGCGAACCGGTGTCGCCCATGAAGATCTTGGCGGGCGAGGTGTTCCACCACAGGAAGCCGAAGCAGGCGCCCATGAGGGCGGAGGCGACGACCGCGAGGTCCAGCGGGTCGCGCACCTCGAAGCAGGCGTTCGGGTTGGTGAGGTCGACCGCGTTGGCGCAGGACTCCTGGAACTGCCAGACGCCGATGAAGGTGTAGGCGCCGAAGACCATCACGGCGGCACCCGTCGCGAGGCCGTCCAGGCCGTCGGTCAGGTTCACGCCGTTGGACATGGCCAGGATCATGAACAGGGCCCAGACCACGAACAGCACCGGGCCGATCGACCAGCCGAAGTCCGTGACGAACGACAGCTTGTCGGAGGCCGGGGTCAGTCCGCGGGAGTCCTTGAACTGGAGGGCGAGCACCGCGAAGGCGATGCCGACGATCAGCTGGCCGGCCATCTTGGCCTTGGCCCGCAGACCGAGCGAACGCCGCTTGACGATCTTGATGTAGTCGTCGAGGTAGCCGACGAGGCCCATTCCCGCCATCAGGAACAGGACCAGCAAGCCCGAGAAGGACGGCGACTCGCCGGTGATGACCTTCGTCAGGGCGTACGCGATGAGCGTCGCCAGGATGAAGGAGATACCGCCCATGGTGGGCGTGCCCTTCTTCCCGGCGTGGCCGCGGGGGCCGTCGTCGCGGATGAACTGGCCGTAGCCCTTCCGGGCCAGCAGCTTGATCAGCAGCGGCGTGCCGATCACGGTCAGGAACATGCCGATGACACCGGCGAACAGGATCTGCCTCATCGGTCGGCGACCCCGCCCTCGCGCTCCAGCAACGCCAGCGCGACCCGCTCCAGGCCGACCGACCTGGAAGCCTTCACCAGCACGACGTCCCCCGGGCGCAGTTCACTGCGCAACAGGTCGACCGCCGCCTGCGCGTCGGACACGAGCACCGACTCCTCACCCCACGAACCCTCGTTATATGCGCCCAGTTGCAGCCAGGACGCTTCCCTGCCCCCGACTGCCACGAGCCTGCTCACGTTGAGCCGGACGGCAAGCCGCCCCACCGCGTCGTGTTCGGCCAGCGATGCGTCGCCGAGCTCGGCCATGGGGCCGAGCACCGCCCACGTACGTCCCCCGTCCGCCTTGCCGGCCTCCCCCATCGCGACGAGTGCGCGCAGGGCGGCCCGCATGGACTCCGGGTTCGCGTTGTAGGCGTCGTTGACGATCGTCACGCCGTCCTCGCGCTCGGTGACCTCCATCCGCCACCGGGACAGCGTGCCCGCTCCGGAGAGCGCTGTGGCGATCTCCTCGGCCGGCATGCCCAGGACATGGGCGACGGCGGCCGCGGCGAGCGCGTTCGACACGTGGTGCTCACCGTACAGCCGCAAGGTCACATCGCTGCACCCGGTCGGTGTGTGGAGTGTGAAGGAGGCCTGTCCCGCGGGCGTCATCCGGACCTCGGTGGCGCGTACGTCGGCGTCCTCGGCCTCGCCGAAGAGGACCGTACGGGCCTTCGTGCGGGCGGACATGGCGCGCACGAGCAGGTCGTCGGCGTTGAGTACGGCGACGCCGCCCTCGGCCTCGGACGGCAGCGCCTCGACCAGCTCTCCCTTGGCCTGGGCGATGGCCTCGCGGCCGCCGAACTCGCCGATGTGGGCGGTGCCGACGTTCAGGACGAGGCCGATGCGCGGCGGGGTCAGGCCGGTCAGGTAGGCGATGTGGCCGATGCCGCGGGCGCCCATCTCCAGGACCAGGTGGCGGGTTTCCGCGGTGGCCTTCAGCGCGGTGAGCGGCAGGCCGATCTCGTTGTTGAGGGAGCCGGGCGTCCACACCGTGGGCGCGTGGTGCTGGAGCACCTGGGCGATGAGGTCCTTGGTGGAGGTCTTGCCGGCGGAGCCGGTCAGGGCGACCACGTCGGTGCCGAGACGTTCGACGACGGTGCGGGCGAGGGCGCCGAGCGCCTTCTCCACGTCGGGCACCACGATCGCCGGTACGCCGACGGGCCGGGCGGCGAGGACGGCGGCGGCGCCGGCGGCGACGGCGCGCTCGGCGTAGTCGTGGCCGTCGACGTGCTCGCCCTCGAAGGCGGCGAAGAGGCTGCCGGGCTCCACCTGGCGGGAGTCGATGACGACGGGTCCGCCGATCCGCACCGACGGATCCGGTATGTCGTGGGGCCGCCCGCCGGTGATGTCGGCGATCTCGGCGAGGGTAAGGGCGATCACTGGTCCACCTCGGCCTGTCGGGCGCTGAGCTGCTGGTTCTCGATGGCCGCGCGGAGCACGGCGCGGTCGTCGAAGGGGCGTACGACGCCGGCGGTGTCCTGGCCCTGCTCGTGGCCCTTGCCGGCGACGAGGACGGTGTCGCCGGCCTCGGCGCGCGCGACGGCGGCGGCGATGGCCGCGGCCCGGTCGGCGTCGACGAGGACGGCGGCGCGCTCCTCGGCGGGGACGGAGACGGCGCCCTCGAACATCGCGGCGAGGATCTTCAGGGGGTCCTCGGAGCGCGGGTTGTCGGAGGTCAGGACGGCGGTGTCGGCGAAGCGGGCCGCGGCGGCGCCCATCGGGGCGCGCTTGGTGGTGTCGCGGTCGCCGCCGCAGCCGAGGACGATGTGCAGCTTGCCGGTGGTGACCTCGCGCAGGGCGCGCAGCACCGACTCGACGGCGTCCGTCTTGTGGGCGTAGTCGACGACGGCCAGGTACGGCTGTCCCGCGTCGACGCGCTCCAGGCGGCCGGGGACCCCGGGGACCGCGGCGACGCCGTCGGCGGCGGTCTGCGGGTCGAGGCCGGCGGCGGCGAGCGTGACGATCGCGGCGACGGTGTTGGCGACGTTGAACGGGCCGGGCAGCGGGGCCTTGGCCCGTACGCGCTGTCCTTCGGGCCCGACCAGGGTCAGGGTGGAGTCCATGTGGCCGCTGACCACGTCCTCGGCGCGCCAGTCGGCGGCCGGGTCGCCGGCGGCGGAGAAGGTGACGACCGGGATCGGCGACTCCTTGGCGAGGCGGCGGCCGTACTCGTCGTCGAGGTTGACGACGCCGAGGCGGGCCCGGCGCTCGGTGAAGAGCTGCGCCTTGGCCTGGAAGTAGTCCTCCATGCCGGTGTGGAACTCCATGTGTTCCGGGCTCAGGTTGTTGAAGACGGCGACGTCGAAGACGCAGCCGTCGACCCGGCCCAGGACCAGGGCGTGGCTGGAGACCTCCATGGCGACGGCCTCGACGCCGCGTTCGCGCATGACGGCGAACAGGGCCTGGAGGTCGGTGGCCTCGGGGGTGGTCCGCTCGGACTTGATGCGCTCGTCGCCGATGCGCATCTCGACGGTGCCGACGAGTCCGGTGGTGCGTCCCGCCGCGCGCAGTCCGCCTTCGACGAGGTACGCGGTGGTGGTCTTCCCGGAGGTGCCGGTGATGCCGAGCTGGAGCAGGGCCTCACCTGGCCGGCCGTAGATCTCGGCGGCGAGCTCGCCCATCCGGCCGCGCGGGTCGGCGACGGCCAGGACCGGCAGGCCGGTCGCGGCGGCGCGCTCGGCACCCTCCGGGTCGGTCAGCACGGCGGCGGCGCCGAGGGCGGCCGCCTGGGCGGCGAAGTCCGCACCGTGCAGCCGGGCGCCGGGCAGGGCCGCGTACAGGTCGCCGGGGCGTACCGCACGGGAGTCGTGCGTGATGCCGGTGATCTGAGCGGCGCCGGACTCGGGCAGACCCAGCAGGGTGGCCAGCTCGCCCAGGGGGGTCGGGCGGGCGGACACGGGCCGGGGCGCTCCCGGCGGCGCTGCCGGGGCGTCTTTCTGGGCGGTTCTGGGCTGATCAGCGTGGGGCACGGCGGTGAGCGTACCGGGCGCGGCGGGCCGCTCGCGAAGCGAGGGCCCCGCTTCGGCGCCGGCGGCCGTCTGGTTCCCCGGTTCCGGGGTGATCGTTGTCACTGGTCGTGCCTCGCGCTCTGGTGGCTGGACGGTCGGTTCACGGCCCGGGCTGGGGACCGGTCGGGGCGCTGCTCGGGGCGGGTGGCGGCGGGGCCGCCTCGTAGGTCACGGGCAAGCCGGCGGGGGCCGTTCCGGTGGGTGCGACCTGGAGGGTCTTGAGGGCGAACTCCATGACCGTCTTGTAGATCGGGCCGCAGATCTGGCCGCCGAAGTAGCTGCCCTTGGTGGGGTTCTGGATGGCGCAGTAGACGGTGATGCGGGGGTTGTCGGCGGGGGCGAATCCGGCGAAGGAGGCGGTGTAGCCCTTGTAGCGGCCGGTGGCCGGATCCACCCGGTTGGAGGTGCCGGTCTTTCCGCCGACCCGGTAGCCGGGGATCTTCGCCTTGGTGCCGGTGCCCTCCTGGTCGTCGACGACGGATTCGAGCATCTCGGAGAGGGTCTTGGCGGTTTCGGCGCTGATCACCCTGGACTGTTCGGGGGCCGGGGCCGGGGTGAAGCGGCCGTCGGGGCCCTTGGTGCCGCGGACCAGGGTCGGGGTGATGCGGACGCCGCCGTTGGCGATGGTGGAGTACACGGAGGCGGCCTGCATGGCGTTGAGGGACAGGCCCTGGCCGAAGGGGATCGTGTACTGCTGGGAGGTGGACCAGGCCTCGGGCTTGGCGAGGATGCCCCGGGACTCGCCGGGGTAGTTCAGGCCGGTGGGGCGTCCGATGCCGAACTTGTCCAGGTAGGAGTAGAGGACCCGGTTCGCCTCGGACTGGGTGGCGCCGAGCTGGCCGGTGGCCAGGATGGTGCCGATGTTGGAGGACTTGGCGAGGACCCCGTTGAGGGTCAGGTACCAGGTCGGGTGGTCGACGTCGTCCTTGAAGAGCCGGTCGCCGCGGTGGAGCCGGTTGGGGACCTCGACGCGGGTGTCGGGGCGGGCCTTCTTCTCCTCCAGGACGGCGGCCATCGACATGACCTTGGCGGTGGAGCCGGGCTCGTACACGTCCTGGAGCGCGGCGTTGCCCATCGCTGCGGAGCGGGCCCGGGTCAGGTCGTTGGGGTCGAAGCCGGGGGCGTTGGCCATGGCCAGCACCTCGCCGGTGCGGGTGTCCTGGACGATGACGTAGCCGCGGTCGGCGCCGGACTTCTCGACCTGTTCGGCGATGGCGCTCTGCGCGGCCCACTGGATGTCGCGGTCGATGGTCAGCTCGATGTCGTCGCCGGGCACGGCGGGCTTCTCGCTGGATCCCGCGGTGGGGACGCGGCGGCCGCCGGACTGGGCGTAGGTCAGTTCGCCG
This sequence comes from Streptomyces sp. NPDC044002, assembly GCF_056434525.1. Classification (NCBI taxonomy): domain Bacteria; kingdom Bacillati; phylum Actinomycetota; class Actinomycetes; order Kitasatosporales; family Streptomycetaceae; genus Streptomyces; species Streptomyces sp. NPDC044002. Next base: position 8,393 of record NZ_JBWKEZ010000099.1, on the reverse strand, counting down.
TCCTTGCCGGCGAGCTTCTTGTCGAGGGCGGACTCCAGGCCGCCGCCGCCCTTGCCGTCGGCGTTGACGTAACCCAGTATCCCGGCGGCGAGGTCGCCGTTCGGGTACACGCGCTTGCTGCTGACCTCGTTGAAGACGCCGGCGATGACGTTGGCGCCGGGGCCGTTCTTCTTCTTGTCGGCGGCCGCCTTGTCGGCGAAGAGCTTCTTGAGGTCCTTGATCTGGTTCCAGACCTGGGGGGTCTGGCGGCGGGCCAGGATCACGTAGCGGCTGTTCTTGGTCTGGAGGCGCTTGGCGAGCTCCGCGGGGTCCGCTCCGAGGATGGGCGCGAGGAGGGCCGCGGCCTGCTGGGGGGCGTCGGGGGCCTTGCTCTCCTGCGGGGTGAACATCTTCGGGTCGGCGGTGATGTCGTACGCGTCGACGCTGGTGGCCAGGGCCACGCCCTTGCGGTCGGTGATCTCCCCGCGCTCGGCGGCCAGGGTGTGGCTGGCGAAGCGGTTCTCGGTGGCCTTGGCGGAGTACGCGGAGGCGTCGACGGCCTGCACCTGGAGGAGCCGGACGACGAAGGCGAGCATGACGAGGGTGAGCCCGACGCCGACGAGGCGCAGCCGGGGCTTCGGGTTCCCGAGCCGAATGGTGTGCGGTGGCCCTGGCCGGGCGTTGACCCTGGCCCGCGGCACGGCCGCCTTGGGGCTCACCGCGGCACCCCGCCGCACGCCGCGGGAGCCGGGGGCGTCACACCCCTGGGGCTCCGCCCCGGGCCCCGGGCCTCAAGCTCCGGCGGGGCCGGGAACACACCGCCGACCGGGCCCCGGGTCCGGGCGGCGCCCGGCCGACCAGCCCCGCCGGCGATTGAGGCGCGGGTCCGGGCGGCGCCCGGGGAACGGTGGAAGGGCGGGGCGGGGAGTTGCCCCGCAGGGGTCCGCGTCACGACGTCACCTGCCTGGCGTAGGGGTGGGCTGCGGGGTCCCGCTGGGGGCCGGGGCCTGGGCCGGGTTCTGGCCCGGGGCGGCGGCCGGGGCCGAGGGGGCGGGCGAGCCCGGGGCGGCACTCGGCGGGGCGGGCGGAGCAGGCGGCGGCGCGGGGGCCTCCGCCGGTGCCGGGGTGCCCGCGGTCTTGCCGTCCGGGCCGAGGAAGACGGGGCTGCCCCCGGGCACCAGGCCCAGCTCGCGCGCCCGCCGCTGGAGCGCGTCCGGCGCCGAGTACGCGTCCACGTCCCGCTGGAGCGCCTGCTGCTCGTCCGTCAGCGCGGTGGTCTCCTTCTTCAGCCGGCTCAGCTGGAAGGAGCCCTCGTTCAGCGCCGAGTTCAGCAGCAGCAGGCTGATCAGCCCGCCCGCGAGCAGCGCCACCACCAGCAGGACGAACGGCATCCGCGCCGCGCCGCCCCCGCCCTGCGGCCTCGGCCGGGCGGCGCCGCCCGCGCGGGCCTTGGTCACAGCCGCGCCTCGCGGATGCGCTCGACGCCCCGGAACCGGGCCGGGGCGGCCCGCCGGTTCTCGGCGATCTCCTCCTCGGTCGGCAGCTCCGCGCCGCGCGTCAGCAGCTTCAGCTTCGGCTGGTACTTCTCCGGGACGACCGGCAGCCCCGGCGGGGCCGTGGAGGTGGCGCCGGCGGCGAAGACCTGCTTCACGAGACGGTCCTCCAGGGAGTGGTACGAGAGCACCGCGATCCGGCCGCCGACGGCGATCCGGTCGACCGCCGCCGGAATGGCCCGCTCCAGCCCGGAGAGCTCTCCGTTGACCTCGATGCGCAGGGCCTGGAAGGTCCGCTTGGCCGGGTTGCCGCCGGTGCGCTTGGCCGCCTGCGGCAGGGCGTCGCGGATCAGCTCCACGAGGCGCGCGCTGTTGGAGAAGGGCTCCTTCTCCCGTTCCCGCACGATCGCGGACACGATCCGCTTGGCCTGCTTCTCCTCGCCGTACTGGCGCAGGATCCGCACCAGCTCGCCGGGGGCGTAGGTGTTGAGGACCTCGGCGGCGCTGACGCCGGTCGTCTGGTCCATGCGCATGTCCAGCGGCGCGTCCTGGGCGTACGCGAACCCGCGGTCGGCCTCGTCGAGCTGCATGGAGGAGACGCCGAGGTCGAAGAGGATGCCCTGGACGGCCGGGAGCCCCAGGTTGTCGAGCACCTCGGCGAGGTCGGCGTAGATCGCGTGGACGAGCGTGGCCCGGTCGCCGAAGGGCGCGAGCCGCTCCCCGGAGAGCCTCAGGGCCTCCTTGTCGCGGTCGAGGCCGATCAGTCGTGCCTCGGGGAACCGGGTCAGCAGGGCCTCGCTGTGGCCGCCGAGGCCGAGGGTGCAGTCGACGACGACGGCCCCCGGCCTCTCCAGCGCCGGGGCCAACAGGTCCAGGCACCGCTGGAGCATCACCGGGACATGTCGGGACTCGCTAGTCAAAGCGCCCTCTCAGATAACGGCGCGGCAGGCATACGCCGCGCCGCGCACGCGGAGTGTTACCAGGGGGCCGGGCGGCCGGTGAGGGCCGGGCTCCGGCCGGTTCGCGTCACTTTAGTGCAACGGTCGCCGCGGTCAACGAACCGCCCCGCGCCCGGTGCGCCCTTCCCCGGGACAAAGCCCAAAAGCCGCGAATCACCCGAACAGCGGCCCCCGTCTCACTCCTGTGGGTTAGCTCACAACAAGGCTCGTTGACCTTCTTTGTCCACCCTCACTCAATGCCACTCCGAGCTGTGACCACTAACGTCATAACCATGACGACTTCCGCATCCCTGCCCGCCCGCCCCACGCCCCAGGCATCGAGCGGCGAAACCGTCACCGACCGGCTGGTGGCAGCCAACCAGCGCTACGCCGCCGAGTTCACCGACCCCGGCATGGACGCCCGCCCCGTCCTGCACGTGGCCGTCGTGGCCTGCATGGACGCCCGCCTCGACCTGCACAAGGCCCTGGGCCTGGAGCTCGGCGACTGCCACACCATCCGCAACGCCGGCGGCGTCGTCACCGACGACACCATCCGCTCGCTCACCATCAGCCAGCGGGCCCTCGGCACCCGCTCGGTCATACTCATCCACCACACCGGCTGCGGCCTCGAAAGCCTGACCGAGGACTTCCGGCACGAGCTGGAGGACGAGGTCGGCCAGCGCCCCGCCTGGGCCGTGGAGTCCTTCCGCGACGTCGACCAGGACGTCCGCCAGTCCATGCAGCGGGTCCGGACGAACCCGTTCCTGCTCCACAAGGACGATGTGCGAGGCTTCGTCTTCGACGTGCACACCGGGCTCCTGCGCGAGATCGATCCGGCCACCTGAGTGACAGACCCGGCGGACGCCGTCAAGAATGCGGGGAGACGTCGCCCGGAACCCCTCCGGGACGGTGTCCGTGTTTCGGGGTGGGCCGGTTCATGCGCCAACGGCGCCGGCCCGGAGAAAGGGCCGAGGAGAACCAGGTGACCACGTACGACGACCGAGCGAGCCTCGCTGATCTGACCAGCACGGCCGAGCGGGTCCGCCGGTCGGTCGAAAGCGTGATCGAGGGCAAGCCCGAGGTCGTACGGCTCGCACTGACCGTGCTGCTGGCCGAGGGGCACCTCCTGATCGAGGACGTCCCCGGCGTCGGCAAGACGATGCTGGCCAAGACGCTCGCCAAGTCCATCGACTGCTCGGTCCAGCGCATCCAGTTCACGCCGGACCTGCTGCCCTCGGACATCACCGGCGTCAGCATCTACGACCAGCAGCGCCGCGAGTTCGAGTTCAAGCCCGGCGCGATCTTCGCGCAGATCGTCATCGGCGACGAGATCAACCGCGCCTCCCCCAAGACCCAGTCCGCGCTGCTGGAGTCGATGGAGGAGCGCCAGGTCACCATCGACGGCACCACCTACGCCCTGCCCAGCCCGTTCATGGTCGTCGCCACCCAGAACCCGGTCGAGATGGAGGGCACCTACCCCCTCCCCGAGGCCCAGCGCGACCGCTTCATGGCCCGCGTCTCCGTCGGCTACCCCAGCCCCGAGGCCGAGCTCCAGATGCTCGACGTGCACGGCGGGCCCTCCCCGCTCGACGACCTCACCGCCGTCGCGCACGCCCACGACGTGGTCAAGCTGATCGAAGCCGTCCGCGAGGTGTACGTCGCCGCGCCCGTACGCCGCTACGTGGTCGACCTGGTCTCGGCCACCCGCAGCCACCCGGAGCTGCGCCTCGGCGCCTCGCCCCGCGCGACCCTGCACCTGCTGCGCGCCGTCAAGGCCTCCGCGGCCCTGTCCGGCCGGGACTACGTCCTGCCCGACGACGTCCAGCAGCTGGCCGCCCCCGTCCTCGCGCACCGGCTGCTGCCCACCGCGCAGGCGCAGCTGAACCGGCGCACCGCCGAGCAGGTCGTCCACGACATCCTCCAGCGCACCCCCGTCCCCGCCGCGCACCACCGCGGCGAGATGCCGCCCGGCGCGGCCGCCCGGAGCTTCTGATGCCGGCCGGTGCCCCGCACGGCGCCGGCGGGCAGGTCAGGGACCCCGGCGGGCTGCGCGCCTCGCTGGCCGGGCTGACCACCCGGGGCCGCTCGTTCCTGGCCGCCGGCGCCGCCGCAGCCGTCTGCGCGTACGTACTGGGCCAGGGCCAGCTGCTGCGGGTCGGGCTGCTGCTCGTCGTGCTCCCCCTGATCTGCGTCCTCGCCCTGCACCGCACCCGCCACCGGGTCACCGCGACCCGCCGCCTGACCCCGCCGCGGGTGCCCGCCGGCGGGGAGGCCCGGGTGCAGCTGCGGCTGGAGAACGTCTCCCGGGTCCCCACCGGACTGCTGATGCTCCAGGACCGGGTGCCCTACGTCCTCGGCCCGCGGCCCCGCTTCGTACTGGACCGGGTCGAGTCCGGCGGCCGCCGCGAGGTCTCGTACCGGGTCCGCTCCGACCTGCGCGGCCGCTACCCCCTCGGCCCCCTCCAGCTGCGCCTGACCGACCCCTTCGGGCTGGTCGAGCTGACCCGCTCCTTCACCGCCTACGACACCCTCACCGTCGTCCCGCGCACCCAGCCCCTGCCCGCCGTCCGGATGACCGGCGAGGCCGGCGGCTACGGCGACGGCAGCCGCCGCTCGCTCGCCCTGGCCGGCGACGACGACGTGATCCCGCGCACCTACCGGCGCGGCGACGACCTGCGCCGGGTCCACTGGCGCTCCACCGCCCGCTACGGCGAGCTGATGGTGCGCCGCGAGGAGCAGCCCCAGCGCACCAAGGCCACCGTCCTGCTGGACACCCGCGACCTCGCGTACGAGGGCGCCGGCCCCGACTCCGCCTTCGAGTGGGCCGTCTCCGCCGCCGCCTCCACCCTGCTGCACGTCCTGGAGCAGGGGTTCTCGGTACGGCTGCTGACCGACACCGGCGACTCGGTGCCCGGCGAGGGCGGCGGCTTCTCCTCCGGCGGGACGGAATCCGCCGAGGCGGCCGGGCTGATGATGGACACCCTCGCGGTCGTCGGCCACTCCGACGGGAGCGGGCTGGGCCGCGCCTACGAAGCGGTCCGCAGCGGCGGAGCGGGCCTGGCCTCCTCCGGCGGCGACGGCCTGCTCATCGCCTTCTTCGGCGACCTGGACGAGGAGCAGACCGAGATGGCGGCCCGGATGCGGCAGCGCAGCGCGGCCGCGGTGGCGTTCGTACTGGACTCCGCGACCTGGACCGGAGCGCCCTCGCGGGCGGAGGAGCGGCTGCGCAGGCTGCGCGACGCGGGCTGGACGGCAGTGGCCGTACCGCCCGGCGCCGCCTTCGCGGAACTGTGGCGGCAGGCCGGGAACGCTCCCCTCGGCCCCGAGACCTCCGGAGGCCGGGGATGAGCGGGCGCACGCGGGTGACGCTCTTCGGAATGCTGGCGACGCTGCTGACCTCCTGGTCGCTGGCCCCGCTGGTGGAGTCCTCCGGCTGGCTGCTCCAGGCCGCCGCGCTGCTCGGCGTACAGGCCGCGGTCGGCGCGGGCGGGCGGCGGGTGCCGCTGGCCCGGTCGCTGACCGTGGCGGCACAGCTGCTGGTGTCGCTGCTGCTGCTCGCGTTCCTCTTCGCGGGCAAGGGCGAGTCCACCGGGAGCGGGCCGCTGTCCTTCCTGGTCACCGACTTCGGGGCGCTGTTCCAGCAGGGTGTGCGGGACGTGGGCGAGTTCGCCATACCGGCCCCGCTGACCGACGGCATCCGGCTGCTGCTGCTGGCCGGGGTGCTGGCGATCGGGCTGCTGGTGGACGTGCTCGCGGTGACGCTGCGGACCGCCGCGGCGGCCGGGCTGCCGCTGCTGGCGCTGTACTCGGTGGCCGCCGGGCTCTCCACCGGCCAGGGCGGCTCCTGGTTCGCCTTCCTGCTGGCCGGCGCCGGCTACCTGATGCTGCTGCTGTCGGAGGGCCGCGACCGGCTGGCCCAGTGGGGCCGGGTCTTCGGCGGCGCCCCGAGCTCCCGGGTGTCGGCGGCCTCCGGGTACGGGGGCGGCGCGGGCGGCGGCCGGGCCGTGGCACCCGTGCGCTTCGGGCGCCGGATCGGCGTGGTCGCGCTGGGCGTGGCCGTGGCGGTGCCGGCCGTGCTGCCGTCGCTCGGCGGCGGGCTGCTGGGCGGCCAGGCCGACGAGACGGGCGCCCCGGGCCGGGGCGGCGGCACCATCTCGGCGGTGAACCCGCTGGTCTCGCTGCAGAGCAGCCTGAACGCGCAGGACAACCGCGTGGTGCTGAAGTACCGCACGGACAGCCCCCAGCTCGGCGAGCAGTACCTGCGGATCCTGGCGCTGGACGAGTTCAACGGCGTCAAGTGGGAGGCCTCCGGCCGCCCGCTGACCGACGTGCCCGAGCGGCTGCCGAACCCGACGGGGCTCGGCGACCGGGTGCGCGAGGGCGCGACCGAGGTGCGGACCTCCGTCTCGGCCGCCGAGACGTACGCCCAGCGCTACCTGCCGATGCCGTACCCGGCCACGCAGATCGACATCGCCGGCAAGTGGCGGTACGAGCCCGCGGGCCGGACCCTGGTCGGCGACCAGCTGGGCAAGGACCGCTTCCAGAACGTGCAGGGCGCGCAGTACACCGTACGCAGCCTGCTGCTGCGGCCCACGGCCGCGCAGCTCCAGGCCGCGCCGGCGCCGAACCCGCTGGTGCGGGAGGAGTACACGAAGCTGCCGGACAACCTGCCGCCGGTGGTGGCGGAGACGGCGCGGAAGGTCACCCAGGGCGCGCAGGACGACTACACGCGGGCCGTCCGGCTCCAGGACTTCTTCGCGGTGAACGGCGGCTTCCGCTACGACACCAAGGTGTCGTCGGGGACGGGCTCGCAGGCCATCGCCCGCTTCCTGGCGGACAAGGAGGGCTTCTGCGTCCACTTCGCCTTCTCGATGGCGGCGATGTCCCGTTCTCTGGGCATCCCGGCGCGGGTCGCGGTCGGTTTCACCCCGGGCGAGAAGCAGGCCGACGGCAGCGTGAACGTCTCGATGCGCGACGCCCACGCCTGGCCGGAGCTGTACTTCGAGGGCGTGGGCTGGACCCGGTTCGAGCCGACGCCCCGCTCGGGCATCTCGCTGCCGGACTACAGCCGCCCCGAGGCCCCGGCCCCGCAGCCGTCCGCGCCCTCCGCGCTGCCCTCGCAGTCCGCGTCGGCCCCGGCGCCCATGCCCTCGCAGGCCGAGGCGTGCCCGCCCGAGCTGAAGAAGCTCGGCGAGTGCGGGGTGCCCGCCGCCCAGCAGAACACCGGCGGGGGCGCCGGCGGCTTCCCGCTGGGCGCGGTCCTCGGCTGGACCGGTGCCGCTCTGGTGGCCCTGGCGCTCCTGCTGCTGCCGCTGCTGTGGCGCCGCCGGGTCCGCGAGCGGCGGCTGGCCGGCCGGGACGTGCTGGCCGCCTGGCGGGAGCTCGGCGACAGCGCCTGGGACGTGGGCATCCCGCCCGACGAGGCGCTGTCGCCGCGCCGGGCCGCGGGCCGGGTCGTGGTCCTGGGCAAGCTGGACGGTGAGCCCGCGCAGGCGGTGCACCGGGTCGCGGGCGCGGTGGAGCGGGCGCTGTACGCCCCGCCCGGCGCGGACGTCTCGTACCCGGAGCTGGCCGCCGACGTCCGGGCGGCCGGTGCGGCCCTGCTGGCCGCCGTGGGCCGCCGGGCCCGGCTGCGCGCGCTGCTGTTCCCGCGCTCGGGGGCTCGCGCCACCGCCGCGTTCTCGCTCCGCGCCGCCGCGGTCTCGTCCCGCCTGTCGTCCCTCACGGCGCGCGTCCGCCTACCCCTCCGGGGCCGCGGCTGACCTGGCCGGTCGGTGGGGGGGCCGCCGCTGCGCGGGGCCGTCCCCTACCCGCCCTTCAACCGTTCTCGCCCTCAGTCGCCGGGCGCGGCTCAATACACGGCGCTACCGCGCCCGGGGGGGGGGGGGGAGGAGGGGGGGGGGGGGGGGTGGGGGGGGGGGGGGTGGGGGGGGGGGGGGGGGGGGGGGGGGGGGGGGGAGGGGGAGGGGGGGGGTGAGCGGAG
>NZ_JBWKEZ010000098.1:0-24365 GCF_056434525.1 Streptomyces sp. NPDC044002 | reverse complement strand
CGCGGTGGCCGTGACGACCGTGGTGGCGACCGTCCCTCGTACCCGCGTCGTGATGACCGTGGTGGGGACCGTCCGTCGTTCCGTCGTGACGACCGCGGCGAGCGCCCCTCCTACCCCCGTCGTGATGACGACCGCGGTGGGCGCCCGTCCTACCCGCGTCGTGACGACGAGCGCGGTGGTTTCCGTGGCGGTCGTGACGACCGTGGTGGCGACCGTCCCTCCTTCCCGCGTCGTGATGACCGTGGTGGGGACCGTCCCTCGTTCCGTCGTGACGACCGCGGCGAGCGCCCCTCCTACCCCCGTCGTGACGACGAGCGCGGTGGTTTCCGCGGCGGCCGCGACGACCGTGGCGGCGACCGCCCGTCCTACCCGCGTCGTGATGACCGTGGCGGCGACCGCGGCGGCTTCCGTCGCGACGACCGGGGCGACCGTGGTGGGTACCGTGGTGGCCGTGATGACCGTGGTGGCGACCGCGGCGGTTTCCGCCGTGACGACCGCGGTGACCGGGACTTCCGCTCCGACCGCGACCCGGTCAAGCGGCTTCCGATCGACGAGGACGTCACCGGCAACGAGATCGACGCCGATGTGCGCCAGGAGCTCCTGAGCCTGCCCAAGGGGCTGGCCGAGGAGGTCTCGCGCAACCTGGTCATGGTCGCCCGGCTGATCGACGAGGACCCCGAGCAGGCGTACGCGTACTCCCGCATCGCCCTGCGGCTGGCCTCCCGCGTCGCCGCCGTGCGCGAGGCCGCCGGCTTCGCCGCGTACGCGACGCAGAAGTACAGCGAGGCGCTCGCCGAGTTCCGTGCCGCCAAGCGGATGACCGGTTCCGTCGAGCTGTGGCCCGTCATGGCCGACTGCGAGCGCGGCCTCGGCCGTCCGGAGCGGGCGCTGGCGATGGCCGGTGAGCCCGAGGTGCAGAAGCTGGACAAGGCCGGCCAGGTCGAGATGCGTCTCGTCGCGGCCGGTGCCCGCCGGGACATGGGCGAGCTCGACGCCGCCATCGTGACCCTGCAGAGCCCCGAGCTGGCCTCCAGCTCCGTCCAGCCGTGGACCGCGCGCCTGCGGTACGCCTACGCCGACGCCCTGCTCGCGGCCGGCCGTGAGGACGAGGCCCGCGAGTGGTTCGCCAAGACCCTCGAGGCCGACAAGGACGGCGCGACCGACGCCTCCGACCGGCTCGCCGAGATCGACGGCGTGGAGTTCGTGGACGCCGCCGCGGCCGACGCGGACCTCGACGAGGCCGACCTCGAAGACGACGAGGACGACGAGGACGACGACCAGGACCCGGCCGAGGTGGCCGCCGCCGAGCGCGCCGCCGACCAGGCCGAGTACTACGACGAGGACGACGAGGAGTACGAGCCCGCCGACGACTCCGACGTCGACCTGACGGACGAGCTCGTGGTCGTCGAGGACGACGAGCGCGGCCAGGCGTAACCGCGCGCCGACGCGACGAAGGAAGGGCGGCACCCCCTCGGGGGTGCCGCCCTTCCGTGCGTCCGGGGTCCTGCCGGGCCGTCAGCCCAGGCTGCGGAGCACCAGGCCGGTGGCCGGCTTCGGGCCGAACGAGGTGGACTTGCGGGGCATCGTGACGCCCTGCCGGGCCAGGTCCCGTACGACCTCCTCCCGTACGGGGTGCAGCAGGACCGCGGTGCCGCCGTGCCGCTCGGCCATCGCGACGGTCGCGGCGGCGTCGTGGATGTACGAGATGTGCTCGGGGGCGTCCGGGATCTGCCACAGGGTGTCGAGCAGGGAGGCGTGCAGCACGGTCGCGTCCAGCCGGCGCCAGGCCTCGGGGCGGTCCTGCCGGACCGTGCGCTCGATGAGGGCCGGATCCGGGTCGGTGACCAGGTGGTAGGAGCCGTCGCCGGTGAGGAGGAAGGCGTTGCCGCGCTCCGAGGCATCCGCGAGGGCCTCCAGGGCCAGCGGCAGCGGGCCCTCGACGGGGCGGACCCGGAAGGAGCCCTCGACCTTGGCCAGCGCCTCGGAGAGGGGGAGCCGGCGCAGCATCCGGTGGATGGCCCGGACCTGGAGCGGGTAGCGGGCGGTGTCGACGAGGAGGACCAGGCCGAAGTCCCAGGGGGTGGCGGGGCCGTGTTCCTCCTGGAGGCGCAGGTACGTCGCCCAGCGGTGGTGGCCGTCGGCGATGAGGGCCTGGCGGTGGGCGAGGTCGGCGGTGACGACGGCCAGCTCGTCCGGGTCAGTGATGGCCCAGAGGCTGTGCCGGAAGCCGTCCTCGGTGACGGTGGACAGCAGCGGCTCGCGCGCGGCGGTGTCCTCCACCACGCCGGCCGCTCCGGTGCCGGGGCCGTCGCCGCGGTAGGTGAGGAGGAGGGGCTCCAGGTTGGCCGAGGTGGCGCGCATCAGGCCCGCCCGGTCGGTGACCACGTCCGGCATGACGTCCTCGTGGGGGAGGACCACGCCCGCCTCGGCGGGGGAGAGGGCCAGGGCGCCGATGACGCCCCGCTGGAGGAGGCCCGGCTTGCGCTGCTCGTAGACGTAGAGCGCGGGGCGCGGGTCGGCGCTGAGGACGCCGGCGGCGAGCCAGTCGCGCAGGGTGCGGGCGGCCTGCTCGTTGCGCGCGGCCGGGGTCTCGGCCTGCGGCAGGATCAGCCGGACGATGTTGTGCGGGTCGGCGGATTCGAGGTAGTCGACTCCGTCGGGGCGTACGACCACGTCGTACGGCGGCGAGGTCACTGCCGCCAGGCTGCCGACGCGCTCCGGGACGTACCTCAGTCCGTGGAAGGGGATCAGGCGCAGCCCGTGCTCCGCGTTGCCAGGTGTGGTCATTGGTGCATGGTAAGACCCGTCTCGCGATGCGGGATGATCGGGGGAGTCACGGGGTAGCGCAAACTCGGACAAGATCGATCTTAAGAATCCCGATGTCTCGAGCGTCGTTGGAACGGTTCAGGAGGAGTGGCCAGATGACCCGGCAGAGCAGGACGGTCCCCGCGGGCAGTGAGCGGAGTCTGCACCAGGCGTACGACACGGCGCTGCTGGACCTGGACGGGGTGGTGTACGCGGGCGGGCACGCCATCGCGCACGCGGTGGAGTCCCTCGCCGTGGCCCGGGAGGGCGGGATGCACCTGGCGTACGTCACGAACAACGCGCTGCGGACCCCGGACGCGGTCGCGGAGCACCTGACCGAGCTGGGGATCCCCACCGAGGCGGGTGAGGTGATCACCTCCGCGCAGGCGGTGGCCCGGCTGATCGCGGACCAGGTGGAGCCGGGGTCGAAGGTGCTGGTGGTCGGCGGCGAGGGGCTGCGGGTCGCGCTGCGCGAGCGGGGGCTGGTGCCGGTGGAGTCCGCGGACGAGGAGGGTCTCGCGGCGGTGGTCCAGGGGTACGGCGGCCCGGACCTGGCGTGGGGGCGGTTCGCGGAGGCCGCGTACGCGGTCAACCGCGGGGTGCCGTGGTTCGCGTCCAACACCGACCTGACGATTCCGGGCGCGCGCGGCATCGGGCCGGGCAACGGTGCGGCCGTGGAGGTCGTACGGATCGCCACGGGCGCGGAGCCGCAGGTGGCGGGGAAGCCGCTGCCCCCGATGCACCGGGAGACGGTGCTGCGGACCGGGGCGGAGCGGCCGCTGGTGGTGGGGGACCGGCTGGACACCGACATCGAGGGCGCGTTCAACGGCGAGGTGGACTCGCTGCTGGTGCTGACCGGGGTGACGGACGCGGTGCAGCTGCTGCGGGCCGAGCCGAGGCACCGGCCGACCTATGTGGACCGGGACCTGCGGGGGCTGCTGGCCGGGCAGCCGGAGGTGGTGGAGCACGCGGGCGGCTGGCGGTGCGGAGGCTGGACCGCGGTGCACGCGGACGGCCGTCTGGACGTGGAGCCGGCGGTCGGGGCCGGCGGCCCGGGCGATCCCGTCGACGGGCTGCGGGCGCTGTGTGCGGCGGCCTGGTCGCGGGCCGGGGACGGGGTGTACGTGGACGACGTGGAAAAGGCCCTGGCCAAGCTGGGGTTCTGAGCCGGGCGGGCCGTGCGGGCTCGGCCGTTCGGGTGATCGGAAAAGGCGCAGGGTAGGCTAACCTAACCTTCGTGTTGGCTGAGAGTCCCCCCGAAACCGAGCAGAGCGCGCCGCCTTCCGCGGCCCGCCCGCGGCGCGCGGCGCGCGTGGCCGGTCTGCTGATCGCCCTCGCCGTGCTGGCCCTGGTCGCGGTGGCGAGCATCGCCGTGGGCGCAAAGCCGATGCCGCTCGACGAGGTCTGGCACGGCCTGTTCCACTACTCCGGCACCACCAACGACGTGGTCGTACGGGACCTGCGGGTCCCGCGCACGGTCCTCGGGCTGATGGTCGGGCTCGGACTCGGCCTGTCCGGCGCGGTGATGCAGGCGCTGACCCGCAACCCGCTGGCCGAGCCCGGCATCCTCGGGGTGAACGCGGGCGCCGCGGCGGCCGTCGTCTCGGCCATCAGCTTCTTCGGGGCCGCCACGCTGAACGAGTTCATCTGGTGGGCCTTCCTCGGTGCCGCGGTCGTCTCGGTGGTCGTCTACGTGATCGGCGGCAGCCGCAGCGCGACCCCGGTGCGCCTGGCGCTCGCCGGTACGGCGGCCAGCGCGGCCCTCGTCGGCTACATCAACGCCGTGCAGCTGATGGACACCAAGGCGCTGGACAAGCTGCGCTTCTGGACGGTGGGCTCGCTGGCCTCGGCCAACATGGACACCGTCCGTCAGGTGGCCCCCTTCCTGCTGGCCGGCGCCGTGCTCGCGCTGACGCTGGGCCGGCCCCTCAACGCGATGGCCATGGGCGACGACACCGCGCGGGCGCTCGGCGCGCACCTGACGCGGACCCGGATCCTGGCGATGGCCGCCATCACCCTGCTGTGCGGGGCCGCGACGGCCGCGTGCGGGCCGATCATCTTCATCGGGCTGATGATCCCGCACCTGGCCCGCCTGGTGACCGGGCCCGACATGCGCTGGGTGCTCGTGTACTCGGCCGTCCTGTCGCCCGTGCTGCTGCTCGGAGCCGACGTGATCGGACGGGTCGTCACCCGGCCGTCCGAGCTCCAGGTCGGCATCGTCACCGCGCTCATCGGCGGCCCCGTCTTCATCTACCTGGTTCGGCGCAAGAGGATGGCCCAGCTGTGACCGCGACCCCCGCCGCCCCGAACCCGGCCGCCCCCGGGCCCGCCGCTCCGGTCGCCCGGCTCCGGGCCCTGCGCGGACCCGGCGGCACCTCGCTGCGGGTCGAGCCGCGTGCGCTGGCGACCGGCCTGCTGCTGGCCGCGGCGACCCTGGTGCTGGCCGTCGTACTGATCGGCACCGGCGACTTCGAGATCGCGCCCTGGGACGTCGTCCAGACCCTGCTGGGCAACGGGACGCCGGCCGACGACTTCATCGTCAACGACCTGCGGCTGCCGCGGGTCCTGGTCGCGGTGCTGGTGGGCGCGGCCCTCGGGATGTCCGGGGCGGTCTTCCAGTCCGTCTCCCGCAATCCGCTCGGCTCCCCGGACATGCTCGGCTTCGGGTACGGGTCGGCCGTCGGCGCGCTCGTCGTCATCGTCCTGTTCAAGGGCGGCTCCGGCGAGGTCGCGCTGGGCGCGGTCGTCGGCGGCCTGCTGACCGGCGCGGTCATCTACCTCCTCGCGTACAAGCGGGGGATCCACGGCTACCGGCTGGTGCTCGTCGGCATCGGGGCGTCCGCCGTCCTCGTGGCGCTCATCCAGTACCTGATCGCCAGGGCGCAGATCGTCGAGGCCACCCGGGCGATGGTGTGGCTGACCGGTTCGCTGGCCGGGCGGGACTGGGCGCAGGTGTGGCCGCTGCTGGCGGTCTGCGCGGTGCTGTTCCCGCTGGTCCTCGGGCAGGGCCGGGCCCTGCGGACGATCGAGATGGGCGACGACGCCGCGTACGCGCTGGGCGTGCCCGTGGAGCGGACCCGGATGCTGCTGATGCTGGCGGCGGTCCTGCTGACCACCGCGGCCGCCGCCGCGGCCGGCCCGATCAGCTTCGTGGCGCTGGCCGCGCCGCAGCTGGCCCGGCGGCTGTCGCGGTCGCCGGGGTCGAACCTGCTGACCGGTGCGCTGATGGGCGCCGTGCTGCTGCTGGCCTCGGACCTGGCCTCCCAGCGGGCCTTCGGCTCCGACCAGCTGCCGGTGGGCGTGGTCACGGGGCTGGTCGGCGGTGTCTACCTGCTCTGGCTGCTCGTCACCGAGCGCAAGGCGGGACGTATATGAACGAGCAGGTCGAAACGAGGAGTGGGCAAGTGCAGAGGCTGAGCGCGGAGAACGTCACCCTCGGCTACGACCAGCGGGTCATCGCGGAGAACCTGTCGGTGGAGATCCCCGACAACTCCTTCACGGTGATCGTGGGCCCCAACGCCTGCGGAAAGTCCACGCTGCTGCGGGCCCTGTCGCGGATGCTGAAGCCGGCTGCCGGGCGGGTGCTGCTCGACGGGCAGACGATCTCCTCGATGCCGGCGAAGAAGGTCGCGAAGACGCTGGGCCTGCTCCCGCAGTCCTCGGTCGCCCCGGACGGCATCACGGTCGCCGACCTGGTCTCGCGCGGCCGCTACCCGCACCAGGGGCTGCTGCGCCAGTGGTCGGCGGAGGACGAGCGGATCGTCGTCGAGTCGATGACCTCGACCGGCGTCGCCGAGCTCGCCGACCGGGCCGTGGACGAGCTGTCGGGCGGCCAGCGCCAGCGGGTGTGGATCGCGATGGCCCTGGCCCAGCAGACGCCGCTGCTGCTGCTGGACGAGCCGACGACCTACCTGGACATCCAGCACCAGCTGGACGTGCTCGACCTGTGCGCGGAGCTCCACGAGAACCAGGGCCGGACCCTGGTCGCGGTGCTGCACGACCTCAACCACGCGGCGCGCTACGCCACGCACCTGATCGCCCTGCGCGGGGGCGTGGTCGTCGCCGAGGGCCCGCCGGCCGAGGTGGTCACCGCCGCACTGGTGGAGGAGGTGTTCGGGGTGCGCTGCCAGGTCATCGACGACCCGGAGACCGGTACGCCGCTGGTGGTCCCGGCGGCCCGCCAGGCCCGCGCGAAGGCCGCCGTCTGAGGCTCCTGCCGGAACTCGGCCGCAGCCTGGCCCGGCCGGTCGCCGGACGGAGTCCGGCGCAGCGCCGCGAAGCCGGGGAGGCCCGCCAGGGCCGAGTCGTGCGAGCGGCGCGTCAAAAGGATCAGAGCAGGCTCTTGAGGCGGAGCAGGTCGCGGAAGCCGGCCTCCAGGCGGACCCGGCCCGAGGCCCAGGCCTTGGCGAACTTCAGCTCGCCGGCGACCATCGCGACCAGGTCGTCGCCGGTCATCGCCAGGCGGATCTCGGCCTTGGAGCGGGGCGGTCCGGGGGTGACCCCGTCCACCCGGATCCGGCCGCCCGCCAGGCGGCCGGAGAAGGTCTCGTCGAGGTCCGTGATGTGGCAGCTCAGGGAGCGGTCGAGGGCGGCGGCGCCGCGGACGTCGCCGTCCGCCGAGGCCAGGTTGTCGGAGAGTCGGTCGAGTGCCGTGCGGCACTCCTGGATCGTAGCCATGGTGATCACGACCGTACCGCAGAGCCGCGGGTGGTGGCGGCGGCGCTTCGGGGTAGCGTCGTGGCATGACCGACGCACAGTCCGGGAGCGTTCCGGACGACCCCCGCGAGCCCGCGGCCCCCGCCGCCGGGCCCGCCGCCGAGCCGGCCGCCGGGCCCGCTCCTCTGGGCCTCGTACGCACCCCCACCGGGCACGCCGCGGTGGACGCGCACCTGGAGCGGCTGGCGGACGCGGACGACCTGGCGGCGGACGGGCACGTCGAGGTGTACGAGGATGTGCACAGGGGACTGCGCGAGGCGCTGGACGCGCTGGACGCGACGCCCGTCCCCGGACCTTACGAAAACAGGAGCTGAACCGAACGTGGCAGGAGTGGCACGCCGCCGCCTGGACGCCGAACTGGTACGCCGCAGCATGGCCCGCTCGCGCGAGCACGCGGCCCAGCTGATCGCCGCGGGCCGGGTCACCGTGGGCGGTACCACCGCCACCAAACCGGCCACCCAGGTCGAGACCGGCGCGGCGCTCGTCGTCCTCAAGGACGACAGCGACCCCGACTACGTCTCCCGGGGCGGCCACAAGCTGGCCGGCGCGCTCGAGGCGTTCCGGCCGCGGGGGCTGGTGGTCGAGGGCCGCCGGGCGCTGGACGCGGGCGCCTCGACGGGCGGGTTCACCGACGTGCTGCTGCGCGCGGGCGTGGCCCACGTCGTCGCCGTCGACGTCGGCTACGGACAGCTGGCCTGGTCGCTGCAGAGCGACGAGCGGGTCACCGTCAAGGACCGCACGAACGTGCGCGAGCTGACGCCGGAGCTGATCGACGGCGTGCCGGTCGACCTGGTCGTGGGGGACCTGTCCTTCATCTCCATCGGCCTGGTGCTGCCCGCGCTGGTGCGGTGCACGGCGCCGGACGCCGACCTGGTGCTGATGGTGAAGCCGCAGTTCGAGGTCGGCAAGGAGCGCCTGGGCAGCGGGGGCGTGGTGCGCAGCGCCGAGCTGCGGGCCGAGGCCGTGAAGGACGTCGCGGCGCAGGCCTGGAAGCTGGGACTGGGTGTGCTCGGGGTGACGGCGAGCCCGCTGCCGGGGCCGTCGGGTAACGTCGAGTACTTTCTGTGGCTTCGGGCGGGGGCACCGGCACTCGACCCGGGGGATGTCGATCGTGCAGTGGCGGAGGGGCCGCAGTGACGGATGTGTCAGCAGGATCAGCAGGTTCAGCACGTCGGGTGGAATCGGAGGGGGCGGCCTCGGGGGAGGCCGTGGAGCACGCGGGGCCGCGGACCGTCTTCCTGGTCGCGCACACCGGCCGGCCGGCGGCGATCCGCAGCGCCGAACTGGTGGTGCAGGGGCTGCTGAAGTCGGGGATCGGGGTACGGGTCCTGGAGCACGAGGCGCGGGACCTGCCGCTGCCGCCCGAGGTGGAGCTCGTACCGGAGTGCACGCCCAAGGTGCTCGACGGGTGCGAGCTGCTGATCGTGCTGGGCGGGGACGGGACCCTGCTGCGCGGGGCGGAGTTCGCGCGCGGCTCGGGGGTGCCGATGCTGGGCGTCAACCTGGGCCGGGTGGGGTTCCTCGCCGAGGCCGAGCGCGACGACCTGGACAAGGTCGTGGACCGGGTGGTGACCCGGTCGTACGAGGTCGAGGAGCGGATGACCCTCGACGTCCTCGTACGGAC
Organism: Streptomyces sp. NPDC044002; assembly: GCF_056434525.1. NCBI lineage: Bacteria > Bacillati > Actinomycetota > Actinomycetes > Kitasatosporales > Streptomycetaceae > Streptomyces > Streptomyces sp. NPDC044002. Next base: position 15,220 of record NZ_JBWKEZ010000098.1, on the reverse strand, counting down.
CAACGGCGACATCGTGCACCGGGACTGGGCGCTGAACGAGGCCGCCGTCCAGAAGGTGTCCGCGGAGCGGATGCTGGAGGTGGTCCTGGAGATCGACGGGCGTCCGGTGACCGGCTTCGGCTGTGACGGGATCGTCTGCGCGACGCCGACGGGTTCCACGGCGTACGCGTTCTCCGCGGGCGGGCCGGTGGTCTGGCCGGAGGTGGAGGCGCTGCTGATGGTGCCGATCAGCGCCCACGCGCTGTTCGCGAAGCCGCTGGTGACCTCGCCGACCTCGGTGCTGGCGGTGGAGGTGCAGAACGGGACCCCGCACGGCGCCCTGTGGTGCGACGGTCGCAGGACGCTGGAGCTGCCCTCCGGGGCGCGGGTGGAGGTGCGCCGGGGGACGGTTCCGGTGCGGCTCGCCCGGCTGCACCACGCCTCGTTCACGGACCGGCTGGTGGCGAAGTTCGCGCTGCCGGTCTCGGGGTGGCGCGGAGCACCGCACTAGTCCGCCCCCGACCGCTATTAGCACATCCGTTCGAGAAGTTTCGGGCGGGTGAGGTCACATGGCACCCGTGAAACCTCGGTATGGTCGTCCCGTGCTTGAGGAGATGCGGATACGGTCGCTCGGGGTCATCGACGACGCGGTGGTCGAGCTGTCGCCCGGTTTCACCGCGGTGACCGGCGAGACCGGCGCGGGCAAGACGATGGTCGTCACCAGCCTCGGGCTGCTGCTCGGCGGCCGCGCCGACCCGGCCCTCGTACGGATCGGGGCCAAGGCCGCCGTGGTCGAGGGACGCGTCGTCATGCCCCCCGGCGCGCCCGCCGCCGTACGCGCCGAGGAAGCCGGTGCCGAGCTCGACGAGGGCGCCCTGCTGATCAGCCGGACCGTGTCCGCCGAGGGGCGCTCCCGCGCCCACGTCGGCGGCCGCTCCGTGCCCGTCGGCCTGCTCTCCGAACTCGCCGACGAACTCGTCGCCGTCCACGGCCAGACCGACCAGCAGGGCCTGCTCCGCCCGGCCCGCCAGCGCCAGGCCCTCGACCGGTACGCCGGCGACGCCGTCGCCGTCCCCCTGGAGAAGTACGCCGGCGCGTACCGCCGGCTGCGCGCCGCCACCGCCGAGCTGGACACCATCACCACCCGCGCCCGCGAACGGGCGCAGGAGGCGGACCTGCTGCGCTTCGGGCTGGAGGAGATCGCCGCCGTCGAACCGCTGCCCGGCGAGGACGCCGAGCTCGCGGCCGAGGCCGAACGGCTCGGGCACGCCGAGTCCCTGGCCTCCGCCGCACAGGCCGCGCACGCGGCGCTGGCCGGCGACGTCGAGGACCCGGAGGGCGTCGACGCCAACACCCTCGTCGCCGGCGCCCACCGCGCGCTGGAGTCCGTACGCTCCCACGACCCGGTGCTCGGCGGGCTCGCCGACCGGATCGGCGAGCTGGGCATCCTCCTCGCCGACGTCGCCGGGGAACTCGCCGGGTACGCCGACGACCTGGACGCCGACCCGCTGCGGCTGGCCGCGGTCGAGGAGCGCCGGGCCGCCCTGACCCAGCTCACCCGCAAGTACGGCGAGTCCGTCGACTCGGTGCTCGACTGGGCCCAGAAGAGCTCGGCACGGCTGCTGGAGCTGGACGGCGACGACGAGCGGATCACCGAGCTCACCGCCGAGCGGGACGCCCTGCGCGAGGAGCTCTCGCTGCTGGCGCAGGCCCTGACGGACGCCCGCACCGAGGCCGCCGAGCGCTTCGCCGCCGCGGTCACCGCCGAGCTGGCCTCCCTGGCCATGCCGCACGCCCGCGTGACCATCGACATCCGCCAGACCGAGGACCCCGAGGGCGTCGAGGTCGGCGGACGGCCGGTCGCGTACGGGCCCACGGGCGCGGACGAGGTCGAGCTGCTGCTCGCCCCGCACCCCGGCGCCCAGCCCCGTCCGATCGCCAAGGGCGCCTCGGGCGGCGAGCTGTCCCGGGTCATGCTGGCCGTCGAGGTCGTCTTCGCCGGCACCACCCCCGTGCCCACGTACCTCTTCGACGAGGTCGACGCGGGCGTCGGCGGCAAGGCGGCCGTCGAGATCGGACGGCGGCTCGCGAAGCTCGCCAAGTCCGCGCAGGTCGTCGTCGTCACCCACCTGCCGCAGGTCGCGGCCTTCGCGGACCGTCAGCTGCTGGTCGAGAAGACCGTCGACGGCTCGGTCACCCGCTCCGGCGTGACGGTCCTGGAGGGCGAGGACCGCATCCGCGAACTCTCGCGGATGCTGGCCGGCCAGGAGGACTCCCAGACGGCGCGGGCCCACGCCGAGGAGCTGCTGGAGGCGGCGCGCGCGGACGCGTGACGAGGGGATCGTTAGCCCGTGTGGGTGAGGCTGGGGGGCGCACTGCGGCATCTCGTACGGGATCCGCACCCGTATGGTCCCGGAACGCGCGTGCGGACTGGCATCCTGGGCGACGTCTCTGACTCCTCACCCTGGAGCTACGGCCCGTGAGCAGCTCCCCGGCCTCCTTCCCGGCCCCCGCACAGCCGTACGGGCGGCCCCCGCTGCGTGCCGTCCAGGTCCTCGGCGGTGCGGGCGCGGGCAGCAGCGCCCACGTACGGTCCCTGGCGACGGGGCTGGCGGCGCGGGGCGTACGGGTCACCGTGTGCGCCCCCGTCGCGGCCGAGGGGGAGTACGACTTCACCGGCGCCGGGGCGGAGTTCACCCCCGACGCGGCGGGCGCCCTGCGGGCCGCCTGCGCCGGCGCCGACGTGGTGCACGCCCACGGGATCCGGGCCGGGATGCGGGCCGCGCTGGCGCTGCGCCACGGCCTCCGGCGGGGGCGGGGGCGGCCGGTGCCGCTGGTGGTGACCTGGCACGGCAGCGCGCCGGAGCCCGCGGGGCCGCTCGGGCGGCTGAGCCGGCTCCTGGAGCGGCACGTGGCCCGGGCCGCGGCGGTGGTGCTGGGCTCCTCCTCCGACCAGGTCGACCTCGCGCGGCGGCGCGGAGCGCGGGACGCACGGCTGGCGGCGGTGGCCGTACCGGCCGCGGCGGCACTGCCCGACGCCGGCAAGACCCGGGCGGAACTCGGCGCCGTGGAGCGGCCGCTGATCATCGCGGTCGGCAGCCTGGTGGCGCGGCGCGGGTACTCCGTCCTGCTGGACGCGGCACGGGCGTGGCGGGTCATGGAGCCGCTGCCGCTGCTGGTGATCGCGGGGGAGGGGCCGCTACGGCCCGAACTGACCCGGCGCATCGAGGAGGAGGGCCTCCCGGTGCGGCTCCTGGGCCGGCGCCGCGACGCCGACCGCCTGCTGGCGGCGGCGGACGTCGCCGTCCTCCCCAGCCGCTGGGAAGGCCGCTCCCTGCTGGCGCAGGAGGCCCTGCGGGCGGGGGTGGCCCTGGTGGCCACCGAGGTCGGCGCCGTCCCGGAACTGGTCGGCGACGCGGCCGTCCTGGTCCCCTACGGCGACTCGGGCGCGCTGGCGGGCGCGGTGGCCGCCCTCCTGGACGACCCTGACCGCCGCGCCGCCCTTGCGGTGGCGGGCCGCGCCCAGGCGGCGACGTGGCCGTCGGAGGACGACACGGTGGCGCAGGTCCTCGCGGTGTACGACGAACTGATGGACCGCCGCGTTCCCTGACCGGGGTTCCGGGGCGTGCTCGCGGCGCGGGCTCGCCATCTCCCCCTCGAGGGGGTGGGGGCGGGTCGGCGGCTGCCCACCCGCCTCCCGGGGTGCGGGTGGGTCGGCTGGGGGCGGTAGCCCCCAACCAGCCCTGAGGCCGTCCGGGGGGATGCCGTTCACCCGCCCCCCGGCCCGCACCCAAGGGGGCGGGTGGGCAACCCCCGCCCCACCCCGCGGGGTCGAGGGGGAGATAGCGGGCCCATACTGCAGCCCCCGGCCCCCACCCCCCGCCCCTCAAGCAGACGGTGCCGCGTGGCGGCGGGCTCGGAGGGCCAGGCTGAGGGAGAGGACCGTTTCGGGGTCGTCCAGGTCCGTGCCCAGGAGTTCCGAGATGCGGGCCAGGCGGTTGTACAGGGTCTGGCGGTTCAGGTGGAGCTCGCGCGCGGTCTCGGCCTTGCGGCCCGCGTGGGCCAGGTACGTCTCCAGGGTGGGGAGGAGGGGCGGGCGGGACGCCGCGTCGTGGACCCGCAGGGCGCCGATCGCGCGGTCCACGAACGCCGCCAGGTCGGGGTGTTCGCGCAGCCGCCACAGCAGCAGGTCGATGTCCAGGCGGCGGGCGTCGTACCAGGGCCGGGCCGGCAGGCCGTGGGCCGCGGTGGCGGTCTCGGCGGCGTGCCGCAGGCCCGAGGAGGCGGCGGCCCAGCCGCCCGCGACGCCGACGACCACGGCCGGCGGGGCGGAGGCCCGGTCGAGGCCGGCCCGTTCGACGCCCGCCCGCAGTGCGGCGGCGACCCGGTCGGCGACGGCCGTGCGTTCCGACTCGGTGCGCAGGGAGACCAGCAGCGGCACCCGGCCCTCGACCGGGCGGACGCCGAGCAGGACCGGCACCCCGACCGAGGACAGCTCCTCCAGTACGGCCCGGGCCAGCACCGCCCAGTTTCCCGAGGCGCCCAGCTCGGTGGAGAGCCGCATCACGATCGGCAGCAGCGGCCCCGTCCCCGGGCGGAAGCCCAGGACCCGGGCCTGGGCCGGGGCGTCCTCCGCCGAGATCCGGCCCTCCGCCAGGTCCGTGAGGAAGTCCCCCCGGCCGCGCGCGGCCAGCTCCTCCTCCTGCCGCGCCTGCATCAGCACCACCGCGAGGACCCCCGCGGTGCGTTCCGCCGCCATCCGGTGCACCGGCAGCAGCGGCGCCGACACCCCGACCAGGACGACCCGTGCCCGGACCGATCCGGTGCCGTGGCCGCCGCCCGGTACGTCGACCGCGACCGCGTTCGCCGACGGCTCGGCCGCGCGCTGGCCGCGCAGCCCCTCCCACACCTGGAGCGGGTCCGCCGCGGCTTCCCCGGCCACCGGTCCGGCCGCGTAGAGGAGTTGGCCGTCCGGGGTCTCCAGGAAGACCGGGTTGCCGGTGAAGTCGGCCAGGATGCGCAGCACCTGCGGGATCCCGCCGCCGCCCAGCAGGGCCTCCGTGCAGCGCCGGTGGACCTCCTCGGCGCGCTGGAGCAGGGCGTAGTGCCCGTTGACGATCTCGGTGTGGACCTCCTCCGTCACCGTCACGAAGGGGACCTCGCGGTGGAGTTGGACGAGCGGCAGCCCGGCGGCCTTGGCCGTCTCGACGATCGTGGCGGGCAGCCGGCTGAAGCGCGGGCCCAGTTCCACGACCAGCGCGGCGATGCCCCGGTCCGCGAGGCGGCGTACGAAGGCGCGCTGCTCGGCCGGCCGGGTGCCCAGGCCGAGCCCGGTGGTCAGCAGCAGTTCGCCGCCCTTGAGCAGTGAGGCGATGTTCGGCACCTCGCCCGCGTGCACCCAGCGGACGGTCCGTCCCAGCCGGTCGGCGCAGGCGACGACCTCCGGGAGCCCGCTGCGCAGCCCCGGCAGCTCAAGTGCCCGCTGAACCGTGATTCCGCCCTGGTTGTCCATATCGCGGACGCTACCGGCCGCCCTGTTCCGCGCACATCACCGGGCGGTTACGGAGTCCGATATGACCCCCGTCCGGACCGACAACTCGTCGCTCTGGCAAGAAGATTATCGGACCGCGTGCCGATTGTGGTCTGCGTCACTCCGTTGGAGAGTGTCGGCCCTCGGACAGAGCAGGGAAACAGGCCGGTACGACAGACCAGCAAGCAGGAACGAGGATCCATGAGCAGAGCCAGCGCCACGCCCCCGCCCGCCGCCACCGGGGCCGCGCCCCCGGTCCAGCGCCTGAAGGCCAACTCCGTCGGCCTCGTCGGCGTCGTCTTCATGGCGGTCGCCACCGCCGCGCCGATCACCGCGATGACCGGCAACCTCCCCATCGCGGTCGGCTTCGGCAACGGCACCGGCGCCCCCGCCGGGTACCTCTTCGCGACCATCGTCCTCACCGTCTTCGCGGTCGGCTACGTGGCCATGGCCAAGCGGATCACCGCCGCCGGCGCCTTCTACGGGTACATCTCGCACGGCCTCGGCCGGATCGCCGGCATGGCCTCCGGGATGCTCGCCGTCCTCGCGTACATCGTCTTCGAGGCCTCCATCGTCGGAGTCTTCTCCTACTTCGCGAAGACGACCGTCCACGACCAGCTCGGCGTGGACCTGCCGTGGATCCTCTACGCGGCCGCCATGCTCGCCGTCACCGCCGTCCTCGCCCACTTCGACATCAACCTCACCGCCAAGGCCCTCGGCGTGATGCTCGTCGCCGAGATCGCCGTCCTCTTCGCCGTCGCCACCGCCGTGCTCATCGCGGGCGGAGGCCCCGACGGGATCCCGCTGGAGCCCGTCAACCCGAAGAACGCCTTCACCGGCACCTCCGCCGGACTCGGCCTCTTCTTCGCCTTCTGGTCCTGGGTCGGCTTCGAGTCCACCGCGATGTACGGCGAGGAGTCCCGCGACCCCAAGCGGGTCATCCCCAAGGCCACCATCATCTCCGTCGTCGGAGTGGGCCTCTTCTACATCTTCGTCTCCTGGATGACCATCGCCGGCAACGGTCTGGCCGAGTCCGTCACCCTCTCCGCCTCCACGAACCCGCTCGACCTCTTCTTCGCCCCCACCCGCACCTTCATCGGCGCCTGGGCCGTCGACGCCTTCCAGTGGCTGCTGCTCACCGGCTCCTTCGCCTGCGGGATGGCCTTCCACCAGTGCGCCGCCCGCTACCTCTACGCGATCGGCCGCGAGGGCTTCCTGCACCCGGCCCTCGGCCGTACGCACGCCGAGCACGGGTCCCCGTACGTCTCGTCCATGGTGCAGACGGCCATCGCCACCGGCCTGGTCGCGCTGTTCTGGCTGACCGGGCAGGACCCGTACATCCACCTGTACACCCTGCTCGCGATCCTCGGCACGATGGCGATCCTCATCGTCCAGACCCTCTGCTCCTTCGCGGTGATCGGCTACTTCCGCAAGAACCACCCCGAGGACCGGCACTGGTTCCGCACCTTCACGGCCCCGCTGGCCGGAGGCGTCGCCATGGCCGCCGTGGTCGTCCTGCTGCTGGTCAACATGAGGACGGCGGCCGGGCTCGCCGCCGACTCGTTCTTCTTCACGCTGATCCCGTGGATCGTCGGGCTCGTCTTCTTCGGCGGGCTCGGGCTCGGCCTCTGGCTGAAGTTCAAGGCCCCCGACCGCTACGAGGTCATCGGCCGGGTCGTCCTGGAGGACTCCGCCGAACGCGCCGACGAGCCCGCCCCCACCGCCGCGAACGCCTAGGAGGAGCCACCGCCATGGCCCGTACGCCACTGATGAACGCGCTCCAGCGGCTCGCCGCCGAGCACTCCGCCGCCCGCCGGCTGCGGCTGCCCGTCGCCGAGGTGCGCGGCTCCACCCGCCGCGAACTCCTCTCCCGGGCCGCCGCGCTCGGCCTCGGCACCGCCCTCGCCGCCTCGGCGGGCGCCCCCGCCACCGCCCACGCCGCCGACGCGCAGACCGGCAAGAAGGTCACCCCGGCCCGCGTCGCCGTCGTCGGAGCCGGGATCTCCGGCCTCACCGCCGCGCTCACCCTCCAGGACGCGGGCGTCCCCTGCACCCTCTACGAGGCCAACCCGGCCCGCGTCGGCGGCAGGATGTGGACCCAGCGCTCCCTGTGGGCGTACGGCCAGACCTCCGAGATCGGCGGTGAGCTGATCGACACCAGCCACAAGAAGATCCTGGAACTGTGCCGCCGCTTCGACCTGCCCGTGGAGGACTTCCTCGGCGGCGGCCCCAACGGCGCCGAGGAAGTCCTGTGGTTCAACGGCGCCTACTACTCGCGCACCCAGGCCGACGAGGACTTCAAGGCCGTCTACCAGGCCCTGCACCGGGACCTCCAGGAGGCCGGCGAGGTCTCCTGGAACTCCACGACCCCGGCCGGGACCGCCCTCGACGACATGACCCTGTACGAGTGGATCGAGACCAGGGTCCCGGGCGGCCACAACTCGCGGCTCGGCCGGTTCATCGACGTGGCGTACAACGTCGAGTACGGGGCCGACACGGACAAGCAGTCCGCCCTCGCCCTCGTCCTGCTGATGGGCTACCAGCCCAACCCCGGCAACTTCAACGTGTGGGGCCTGTCCAACGAGCGCTACCACATCGTCGGCGGCAACGACCGGCTGCCGAACGCCATCGCCGCCGCCCTGCCCGCCGGCACGCTCGTCATGGGGCGCGAGCTGCTCGCCGTACGGGTCTCCGCCGACGGCACCCAGACGCTGACCTTCGACGACGCGGGGTCCACCCGGACCGTCGTCGCCGACCACACGATCCTGTGCCTGCCGCTGCCGGTCCTCCAGCGGACCGACCTCGGCGGGGCGGGCTTCGACCCGCTGATGAAGAACCTCCTGCGGGACGCCCGCATGGGCTACTGCACCAAACTCAACATGCAGTTCACCAGCCGGCCCTGGCGCGGCAGCGGCCCCTGGCCGGGGGTGTCGGCCGGCGACTGCTTCACCGACCTCGACGTCCAGCAGACCTGGGACACCACCAAGGTCCAGCCGGGCAACGGGGGCATCCTGCTCCAGTACGGCGGCGGCACCCTGGCGGGCTCGCTCACCCCGGGCAGCCCCTTCGCCACCGATTCCGACCCCTACGTACGCGCCCTCGCGGGCCGGATGCTCACCGGCATCGACTCCTTCTACCCGGGCACCAAGGCGGCCTGGACCGGACGGGCGCAGCTGTCGGCCTGGCACCGCAACCCGTACTCGCTCGGCGCGTACTCCTACTGGCCGACCGGCTACCTGCACAGGTACGCCAAGTACGAGGGCACCGCGCAGGGCCGGATCCACATCGGCGGCGAGCACTGCAGCTACGACTTCCAGGGCTTCATGGAGGGCGGCGCCACCGAGGGCGAACGGGCCGCCCGGGAGGTGATCGCCGCCCTCACCTGACAGCCTCGCGGGGGCGCCTCACAGGGGCTTGATGTTGTGGTTGAAGCGGAACACGTTGTCCGGGTCGTGACGCCGCTTCAGCTCGCCCAGGCGCCGCATGTTCTCGGCGCCCATGCCGGCCACCACCCGGTCCGCGCCCTCGTCCCCGGTGAAGTTGAGGTACACCGCGCCGGTGCTCCACGGCCGGGCGTCGGCGCGGACCTCCCTGACCCACTCCCGGACCCGGTCGTCGTCGGCCGGGTCCTCCCACATCCCGTACGGGTGCACCGCCCAGGGCGCGTCGCGGTAGGGGACCGGGTAGTCGGCCGGGCCGGAGGCGATGGCCCCGCCCTGCGGGAACAGCACGTGCTGGGTGCCCGTCGGCACCGGCATCGAGTCGGCCCGCGCGCAGAACGCGTCCACGAACGCGTCCGGCGCACCCGTCAGGTACTCCGCCGACCAGTAGTTCCGGTAGCCCGGCGGGTCGTCGATCATGCACTGGAGGTCGGCGTACGGGATGGCCGTGACCATCTCCACCTCGTGCGGGATCGCCAGCAGCGGCTCCGCCAGCTTGCGCAGCCCGTCCTCCGGGCCCGCGTACGTCAGCAGCGCGCCCGCCACCAGCAGCCCCACCAGGTGCGGCGGGACGAACTCCTCGGGCGGTGCCGTCATGTAGATCGCGCCGCCGCCCGCCTCCGGCGGACCCTGCTCGATGACGTCCCGGAAGGTGCGCACCACCTCGGGGCCGCGCTCCGGCAGGTACAGCAGGAACGCGATCGACATGTGCGGCAGCTCGTGCAGCCGCAGCGTCAGCGAGGTCGCGACGCCGAAGTTCCCGCCGCCGCCGTGCAGCCCCCAGAACAGGTCCGGATGGTCCTCCGCCGTGACGTGCAGCAGCTCCCCGTCGGCGGTGACCAGGTCCACGCCCAGCAGGTTGTCCACCGCCAGGCCGAACTTCCGGTCCAGCCAGCCCGTGCCCCCGCCCAGGACGAAGCCGCCCACGCCGGTGGTGGAGACCCGGCCCCCGGTGGTCGCCAGCCCGTACGGCTCGCAGGCCCGGTCCAGGTGGCTCATCACGGCCCCGCCCCCGATGTGCGCGGCCCGCGCCGCCGGATGGACGGTCACCGCGTGCATCCGGCGCAGGTCCACGACCAGGCCGCCGTCGTTCAGGGACATCCCCGCCACGCTGTGCCCGCCGCCGCGCACCGCGATCGGCAGGTCCAGCTCCCGGGCGAAGCGCACCGCCGTCACCACGTCCGACGCGCCCTCGCACTGGGCGATCACCGCCGGCCGGCGGTCGATCATGGCGTTGAACAGGGTCCGGGCCTCGTCGTACCCCGGGTCGTCCGGGGCGAAGACGTCACCGGCCAGATCCTCGCGGAGCGCGGCGAGGGCCGCCCCCGCCTTGGAGAGGGGCGCCATGGCCACCCCCCTTTCCCGTGAAGGGCAAAGGACCCTTACAGGCTAGGCGGGCGGCCCCGGACCCGCGCGTCAGCCGCTCAGCCGCCGTAGGCCCCGCTGGCCGTCAGCCGCAGTGCCGTGTCGATCAGCGGGACGTGGCTGAAGGCCTGCGGGAAGTTCCCCACCTGCCGCTCGTGCTTGGAGTCCCACTCCTCCGCCAGCAGCCCCAGGTCGTTGCGGAGCGACAGCAGCTTCTCGAAGAGCCGGCGGGCCTCGTCGACCCGGCCGATCATCGCGAGGTCGTCGGCCATCCAGAACGAGCACGCCAGGAAGGCCCCCTCGTCGCCCTCCAGCCCGTCCACCCCGGCCTCCTCGCCGGCCGTCGGGTAGCGCAGGATGAAACCGTCCGGGGTCGACAGCTCGCGCTGGATCGCCTCGATGGTGCCGATGACCCGCTTGTCGTCGGGCGGCAGGAAGCCCATCTGCGGGATCAGCAGCAGGGAGGCGTCCAGCTCCCGGGAGCCGTAGGACTGGGTGAAGGTGTTGCGCTCCGGGTCGTAGCCCTTCTCGCACACGTCCGCGTGGATCGCGTCGCGCATCTCGCGCCAGCGCTCCAGCGGGCCGTCCGCGTCCCCGCTCTCGATCAGCTTGATCGTGCGGTCCACGGCCACCCACGCCATCACCTTCGAGTGCACGAAGTGGCGGCGGGGGCCGCGCACCTCCCAGATGCCCTCGTCCGGCTCCATCCAGTGGGTCTCCAGGTAGCGGATCAGCTTCAGCTGGAGCACCGAGGCGTAGTCGTTGCGGGCCAGGCCCGTCATGTGACCCAGGTGCAGGGCCTCGGTGACCTCGCCGTACACGTCGAGCTGGAGCTGGTGGGCGGCGCCGTTGCCGACGCGCACCGGCGCGGAGTTCTCGTAGCCGGGCAGCCAGTCCAGCTCGGTCTCGCCCAGCTCGCGCTCGCCGGCGATCCCGTACATGATCTGCAGGTTCTCCGGGTCGCCGGCCACCGCGCGCAGCAGCCAGTCCCGCCAGGCGGCGGCCTCGCCCCGGTAGCCGGTGCGCAGCAGCGAGGACAGGGTGATGGCGGCGTCGCGCAGCCACGTGTAGCGGTAGTCCCAGTTGCGGACCCCGCCGATCTCCTCCGGGAGGGAGGTGGTCGGCGCGGCGACGATCCCGCCCGTGGGCGCGTACGTGAGCGCCTTGAGGGTGATCAGCGAGCGGATCACCGCCTCCCGGTAGGGCCCGTGGTACGTACACAGGTCCACCCACTCGCGCCAGAACTCGCTGGTCGCCTCCAGCGCCGCCGCCGCGTCCGGGGTCTCCGGGGCGCCCTTGTGGGAGGGCTGCCAGCTGATCGCGAAGGCCACCCGGTCGCCGGGCCCGACCGTGAAGTCGGAGTACGTCGTCAGGTCCTTGCCGTACGTCTGCGCGTCGGAGTCCAGCCAGACCGAGTCCGGGCCGGCGACGGCCACGGTGCGCCCGTCCACCTTGTGCACCCACGGCACGACCCGCCCGTAGCTGAAGCGCATCCGCAGGGCCGAGCGCATCGGGACGCGCCCGCTGACGCCCTCCACGATGCGGATCAGCTGCGGCGCGTGGTCCTCGCGCGGAGGCATGAAGTCGACGACGCGGACGGTCCCGCGCGGGGTGTCCCACTCCGACTCCAGCACCAGGGAGTCCCCCCGGTAGCGCCGGCGGGCGGCCCGCGGCGGCTCCGCACCCGAGGGGACCGCCGGGCCGATGCGCCAGAACCCGTGTTCCTCGGTGCCCAGAAGGCTCGCGAAGACGGCATGGGAGTCGAAACGTGGCAGACACAACCAGTCCACCGAGCCGTCCCGGCAGACCAGCGCCGCGGTCTGCATGTCCCCGATCAGTGCGTAATCCTCGATGCGCCCGGACACGTTGGTCTCCAGTCGAACGGCCACGTCCGCCCCGAAGGGCGCTTGCAATGCGCTGTCGCGCGGTCTCCTGTGCGCAGGGATCCCCGCGTCGAGTCCTAGATTGCCGGAACCGGCGTTGTTACGCCGTCTGCCGGACTGCTCGGCGGCGATGTGCAGCGGTACCCGAGCAAGTTATGAGCGCACCCTAGTGATCTCCTTAAGTATCGGGACAATGTCACTCGGCCAAACGGGTGACCTGCGGGAACGGCCGACCGGAGGACTCGCGGGCGGCGCCGCGCAGCGCGCCCGGAGGCGGACCGTCCCGGGCGCTGATAGGCTGGTACCCCGTGGACCGGTGGTCTGCCTGTGCGAATCAGGGGCCCCGAAACCGCAGCTTCGGCACCCCCGGAAACGGGAGAAGTCGCCGGACGCACCTCACCTCGCGACCACGGGAGCCCCCTCTTGGCGATGCCGCCCAAATCCATGACGACCAAGCACATCTTCGTCACCGGGGGTGTCGCTTCGTCCCTCGGCAAGGGCCTGACGGCCTCCAGCCTGGGTGCGCTGCTGAAGGCGCGCGGCCTGCGGGTCACGATGCAGAAGCTCGACCCGTACCTGAACGTCGACCCGGGCACGATGAACCCCTTCCAGCACGGCGAGGTGTTCGTCACCAACGACGGCGCCGAGACCGACCTGGACATCGGCCACTACGAGCGCTTCCTCGACGTCGACCTCGACGGCTCGGCCAACGTCACCACCGGCCAGGTCTACAACACGGTCATCGCCAAGGAGCGCCGCGGCGAGTACCTCGGTGACACCGTGCAGGTCATCCCGCACATCACCAACGAGATCAAGCACCGCATCCGCCGCATGGCGACCGAGGACGTCGACGTCGTCATCACCGAGGTCGGCGGCACGGTCGGCGACATCGAGTCGCTGCCGTTCCTGGAGACCGTCCGCCAGGTCCGCCACGAGGTCGGCCGCGACAACGTCTTCGTCGTGCACATCTCGCTGCTGCCCTACATCGGCCCCTCCGGCGAGCTGAAGACCAAGCCCACCCAGCACTCCGTCGCGGCCCTGCGCAACATCGGCATCCAGCCCGACGCGATCGTGCTGCGCGCCGACCGCGACGTCCCCACCTCCATCAAGCGCAAGATCTCGCTGATGTGCGACGTGGACGAGGCGGCCGTGGTGGCGGCGATCGACGCCAAGTCGATCTACGACATCCCCAAGGTGCTGCACACCGAGGGCCTGGACGCGTACGTCGTCCGCAAGCTCGACCTGCCCTTCCGCGACGTCGACTGGACGGTGTGGGAGGACCTGCTGGACCGCGTCCACAACCCCGACCACGAGGTCAAGGTCGCGCTCGTCGGCAAGTACATCGACCTGCCCGACGCCTACCTGTCGGTGACCGAGGCGCTGCGCGCCGGCGGCTTCGCCAACAAGGCCCGCGTCCAGATCAAGTGGGTCACCTCCGACGACTGCAAGACCCCGGCCGGTGCCGCGGCGCAGCTCGGCGACGTGGACGCGATCTGCGTGCCCGGCGGCTTCGGCGACCGCGGTGTCAACGGCAAGGTCGGCGCGATCACCTACGCCCGCGAGAACAAGATCCCGCTGCTGGGCCTGTGCCTGGGCCTGCAGTGCGTGGTCATCGAGGCCGCGCGCAACCTGGCGGGCATCGAGGGCGCGAACTCCACCGAGTTCGACGCCTCGACCCCGCACCCGGTCATCTCGACCATGGAGGAGCAGCTGGCCTTCGTCGAGGGCGCGGGCGACCTGGGCGGCACCATGCGCCTGGGCATGTACACGGCCAAGCTGGCCGAGGGCTCGATCGTGCGCGAGGTCTACGGCGACGCGTACGTCGACGAGCGCCACCGCCACCGCTACGAGGTCAACAACGCCTACCGCGGCGAGCTGGAGAAGAAGGCCGGCCTGGTCTTCTCCGGCACCTCCCCGGACAACAAGCTCGTCGAGTACGTCGAGTACCCGCGCGAGGTCCACCCCTACCTGGTGGCCACCCAGGCCCACCCGGAGCTCCGCTCCCGCCCGACCCGGCCGCACCCGCTCTTCGCGGGCCTGGTCAAGGCCGCGGTGGAGCGCCAGCAGCAGGGCTGACGCGCGGTAGCTGACGCTCGGTAACGTAGACAGCCGGGTACGGATCATCCGTACCCGGCTGTCGCGCGTTGTGGAGGGCACTGGCCATGGGGATCGCCATCAAGGACACGTCGGAGACCTGGGAGACGCTGTCGACCAGTCGCCCCTTCCAGGGGGCCAAGACGGCGGTGGCCTCCGACGAGGTGCGGATGCCGGACGGCTCGGTGGCCCGCCGCGACTACCAGGTGCACCCGGGATCGGTGTGCGTGCTCGCCCTCGACGAGGACGGCCGGGTGCTGGTGATCCGGCAGTACCGCCACCCCGTCCGGCACCGGCTGTGGGAGCTGCCCGCCGGGCTGCTGGACGTGCCAGGGGAGAACCCGCTGCACGGGGCGCAGCGCGAGCTGTACGAGGAGGCGCACGTCAAGGCCGGGGACTGGCGGGTGCTGGCCGACTTCTTCGCCTCCCCGGGCGGCTCCGACGAGGCGATCCGGGTCTTCCTCGCACGGGACGTCGCCGAGGCGGACGGCGAGCGGTACGCGGAGGCCTCCTCGGAGGAGGCCGACATGCAGGTGGAGTGGGTCGCGCGGGAGGAGCTGCTGCGCGGGATCCTGGCCGGCGAGCTGGGCAACCCGGCGCTGGTCACCGGGGTCCTGGCCCTGACGGCCGCGCTGGCCTCCGACTCCGGCCTGGACTCCCTCCGCCCGGCGGACGCCCCTTGGCCGCAGCGGCCGTACGAGGCGTAGCTGCCGCTGGTGCGGGTCCGGGTCCGGGTCCGGTGCCCGGGGCGGGGTGCCGGTGGCCGGAGCTGCGGGTGAGGGGTGCCGCCCTGGCCCGGGGTGGTGCCGCTGCGCGGGGCGAGTTCCCCTACCCGCCCTTCGCCCGTTCCCCGGGCTGCGCCCGGAGCCCTCCTGGGGGCTCCGCCCCCAGACCCCCGCGCCTCAAACGCCGGCGGGGCTGTCTATAGC